>DASVQE010000051.1:0-8530 GCA_036389275.1 Thermoanaerobaculia bacterium | reverse complement strand
ACACTGCCTTCCAAGCTGGCGACACAGTGTCGCGGAGGCTAGGCCAACCAATGGGGTCTGGGGCCCTCGGCCCCAGCCGCCGGAGGCCCCTCGTCGTCCCCCGATCCGTCGCCGAAGCCAGCGCGTTCCGCCGCCGTTTCTGCTATCTTCTGACATCCTTTCCCCACATCACTCAGGAGGTACTGGTTTGGCCAAAATCACCGCGGAATACATCTGGATCGATGGTCAGAAACCGACGGCGAAACTTCGTTCGAAAACGAAGATTCTCGACGCGCCGGTCAAGAAGCTCGAGGACATCCCCGAATGGGGCTACGACGGCTCGAGCACGTCGCAGGCGAGCGGCCATTTCAGCGACCTTCTGCTGCGTCCCGTGAAGTTCGTGCCCGATCCGCTGCATCGCGAGAACGACATCCTCGTGCTCTGCGAAGTCCTCAATCCCGACGGCTCCGTGCACTGGAGCAACACGCGCGCGAACCTGCGGCAGCTCGCCGAAAAACACGCCGATCACGATGCGTGGTTCGGCATCGAGCAGGAGTACACGCTCTTCGAAGGCAACCGCCCGATGGGCTGGCCCGATCACGGCTTTCCCGCGCCGCAGGGCGGCTACTACTGCGGCGTCGGCAGCGATGAAGTCTTCGGCCGCGACCTCGTCGAGGCGCACGCCGATGCCTGCATCCGCGCCGGCATTCACATCGTCGGCACCAACGCCGAGGTCATGCCGGCGCAGTGGGAATTCCAGATCGGAGCCCTGGGGCCGCTCGACGTCGCCGACGAGCTCTGGCTCGCGCGCTGGCTTCTGTACCGCATCGGCGAAGACCTCGGCGTGAGCGCGACGCTCTATCCGAAGCCTGTCAAAGGCGACTGGAACGGCGCCGGCGCGCACACGAACTTCTCCACCAAATCGATGCGCCAGCCGGGCGGCATGAAGATCATCGAAGACGCCATGCGCAAGCTCGAGAAGCGCCACAACGAGCACATCGCCGTCTACGGTGCGCACAACGAGGAGCGGTTGACTGGGCTGCACGAGACCGCGCCGATCACGCAGTTCCGCTGGGGCATCAGCGACCGCGGCGCCTCGGTGCGCATTCCGATGGCCACCTCGAACCTCGGCTACGGCTACTTCGAAGACCGCCGTCCCGCCGCGAACATGGATCCGTATCAGGTCTGCGCGATGCTGATCGATACGGTCTGCGGCGACTACTAGACCCTCACTCGTCTTCCATCCCCAGGTGGCGGACCTCGACGCGCTGCACGCCGTCGAGGTCCACCAGCTTCTCCTCGAGCGGCAGCAGATCGACGTTCCCGTCCGACGTGCGCAGCACCGCGCGCACCGAGGCCTGTTCGGGACCATGCGTGATCGAGCGGCGCAGCGTGACCAGGTCGAGCTCCGCCGCGAGCCGCCGCCACGTCTCGCTGACCGTATGCACCGCTTCGCTCGCGCAGTCGACGCGCAGCTCGAAGCGTCCCGCGCCGGTCGGCCTGCGCGACAGCCGCACCATCATCGTCTCAACGCTGCGGATCATCACCTGCACGACCACGATGCCGGCGGTGAGCGCGATCGAGAGGCCGTACTGCCCGAGTCCTGCGGCGACACCGACGCTGGCATCCGCCCACAACGTCGCCGCGGTGGTCACGCCCTGCACGGTGAGGCCGCGATGCATGATCACGCCGGCGCCGATGAAGCCGATGCCGCCGACGACTGCGGCGGCGATCTGCGCCGGATTGTGATTGGTCGGTCCGAACGTATCGGACATCATCGCGAACCCGGCCGCGCCGATCGACACCAGCGTCATCGTCTTCAGCCCGGCGTGCTTCTGGCGCCACTCGCGTTCGACGCCGACGATGGCGCCGAACGCGAGGGCGAGGCCGAGACGGAAGATCGCGACGGTAAACGGAATCACTGCTTCGTCATCTGCGGAATGCCGAGCCAGAAGCCGGCCGGGTACATCGTGTAGCCCTGCAGCCCCTTGTCCATCACGGCCACGTTCACCTGGTGGTAGAGGGAGATGTAAGGAAGGTCTTCCTGCACGATGCGTTGGATTTCACCGTAGATCTGCTTGCGCCGCGCGCGGTCGAACGTGGAGCGTCCTTCGAGGATGAGCTGATCGACGCGCGGGTTGTTGTAGTAGCCGCGGTTCTGTCCCTCGGGCGGCAGGTTCTTCGAGTAGAAGATGACGTAGTAAAAGTCGGGATCGGTGATGCCGTTGCGGCTGAGCGAGTACATCTGGAAGTTGCCCTTCTGCACGTCCTCGAGGAACGTGCCGAACTCGCTCGACTGGATGTCGACCTTGATCCCGACCTGCTGCAGCATCTGCTGGATCATCTGCGCGCGCAGGTTCGCTTCCGTGTCGGTCGAGGTCTTGAACGACAGCGTGAAGCGCGGCCGCGGACCGTCGCCGTCGGGATCTTTCAGGCCCGCGGCATCGAGCATCTGCTTCGCCTTGGCCGGGTTGTACTCGTAGCCCGGCAGGTTGTTCGCGCGCGCCCAGTGCCCTTCGCCGAACATCGTGTCGGTCGGCACGCCGTGGCCGCGCAGCAGGTCGCGCACGATGCGCTCGCGATCGATCGCGTGGGCGATGGCGCGGCGCACTTCGACTTTCGAGAGCGTCGGGTCCTTCAGGTTGAAGGCGAGGTACTGCCACACCGAGCCGGGCTTCTTGACGACTTGATGCTTCGGATCGTTCTCGAACTCATGCACGTTCTCGAACGGAATCTGATTGATCTCCAGATCGACCGTGCCGCGGCGCATCTCCAGCACCAGCGTCGTGGCGTCGGGGATGATCCGCACGCCGATGTTCTTGATCTTCGGCGCGCCGCCGATCCAGTACGGCGACGCTTCGAGGTCGACGCTCTCGTCGGTCTTGAAGCTCGTCACCTTGTACGGTCCGACGCCGATGGGGCGCGTCTTGGCGACGTTCGTGTCCGTGCCCTGCGGCACGATCGGCATGTTCAGGTTGTCGAACAGCCCGCCGTTCGGCTCTTTCAGTTTGAAGATGACCGTCTGCGCGTCGGGCGTCTCGAGATGATCGACGGCCGAGTAGCCCGACTTCTTCGAAGTCACGAAGTTCGGCGACATGGTCGACTCGTACGTCCACTTCACGTCGGCCGCGGTGACCGGTTTGCCGTCGTGGAACTTCGCGTTCGGATTGAGGTGGAAGACGATCGTCTTCGGGTCGGGCGTCTCCCAGCTCTGGGCGACGTCGGGCGCGTAGTCCATCTCCGGCGTGACGCGGATCAGGCCGCGGCAGCAGAGATCGAAGATGCGCCCCGAGGCGTTGTCGTTGCCGACGCGCCCATCGAGATTCGTCGGGCTGCTCTTGAGCCCGATCACCAGGCGGTTGTCATCGCCCGCGTTCGAGGTCCCGGATTTCTTCTCACCGCCTCCGCCGCAGCCGGCGAGTGCGAGGGTCGTGGCGACCGCAACCACGATCAAATGGCGAGCATTCATGGTGTTACTCCTCCGGCCGGGGTTTTACAAGAGGAATGCCGGACCGCTTATCATGCGCCGGTCATGCGCTTCCGCCTCGCCGTTCTCGCTCTCGCGCTCCTAGTTTCCGCCGCCGCGTACCCGCAACAGAAGGTGATCGTCCTCGGCTTCGACGGCGTCGATGCGAACTACACCGAGCGCTGGATGAACGAAGGGAAGCTGCCGAATCTGGCCAGGCTGCGCGCCGAAGGGACGTTCCGGCCGCTGTTGCCGACGACGCCCGCGCAGACGCCGGTGTCGTGGTCGACCTTCAGCACCGGCATCGATCCCGGCCGGACCGGTATCTTCGACTTTCTCCGCCGCGATCCGAAAAACTATCTGCCGGTCTTCGCCGCCTTCGACGAGACGAAGGAGCCGTTTCTCCTCGGCGAGCGCAATCCGCTCGTCTTCGCCGCCGTCGTGGCGCTGCTCTTCGCCATCGTCGCCGCGCTCTTCCTGCTGCGCCGCCGCAAGATCGGCACCGTCATCCTGCTGATCGGACTCGCGCTCGCCTTCGGAACCTTCTTCGCCGTCAAAAAGTACATCCCGGCCAGCCGTCCCGGCGTGATCAACCGCCGCCAGGGCATTCCGTTCTGGGAAGCGGCGGCATCGGCCGGCAAGAAAGCGACCGTCGTGCATGTGCCGGTCACGTTCCCCGCGACCGATTTTCACGAAGGGCACATGCTCTCCGGCCTCGGCGTGCCCGACATCTCCGGCCGCGTCGGCAAGCCGTTCTACTTCACCTCCGAGCTCGACTTCAAAGGTCCGGGCGGCGGCGGCTCGAACGAGTTCTCCATCGAAGTCGTGCAGCTCGAGGACAACAAAGGCGTCATCGCCACGAAGATCGAGGGTCCGCCGAACAAGCTCTTCGGCGATCCGCCGTTCATCACCATTCCGATGACGCTCACCGTCGCCAGCGACCGCAACTCCGTCACCATCGACGTGAGCGGCGCGAAGCACGCGCTGCGCGCCGGTGAATGGAGCGACTGGGTGCACTTCGTCTTCCCATTCAATCCGCTCATCAAGCTGCACGGCGTCAGCCGCTTTCATCTGATCTCCGTGCAGCCGGAAGTGAAGCTCTATCTCTCGCCGATCAACTTCGATCCGGCCAACCTGCCGCCGGGCTTCCGCGTCTCGACGCCGAGCAACTGGGCGCCGCAGCTCGTGAAGGAACAGGGCGAGTTCAAGACCATCGGCTGGCAGATCGATACGTGGGCCATCTCCGAGGGATTTGCCACGGAGAAGATGTTCTGGGACGACATGGAATGGACCGTGGCGCGCTCGCGGAAGATGTTCGCGTCGTTCCTGCAGCGCGACGACGACCTGACCGTGCAGTGCTTCGAGTTTCCCGATCGCGTCGGGCATGTGTTCTGGCGCGTGGTCGATCCGAAGCATCCCGCGTACGACGCCAAGCTCGCCGCGCAATGGGGCGACGCGCTGCTGAAGGCGTATCAACTGATGGACGCCATCGTCGGCGACGCCATGGCCGCGGCGGAGAAAAAACACGCCGTGCTCATCGTCGCCTCCGATCACGGATTTGCGTCCTTCCGGAAAAACGTCCACTACAACACCTGGCTCGTGCTCAATGGCTACCTCGTGCTCAAGACGGGCGTGCAGGTGAAGGAGCGGAACCTGGAGATGCTCTTCGATCAGGGACAGTTCTGGGAGAACGTCGACTGGTCGAAGACGCGCGCGTACGCGATGGGACTCGGTGAGGTCTACATCAACCTCAAAGGGCGCGAGTCGCAGGGCATCGTCAACCCCGGCGGCGAGTACGACGCGCTCAAGCGCGAGCTGCAGCAGCGCCTCGTGGCGATGGTCGATCCCGCCACCGGCGAGCATCCGGTGCGCCGCGCCCTGATGCGCGAAGAGGTGTACCGCAAGTTCGACCCGAACATGATTCCCGACCTCTTCGTGATGAACAACGACGGCTACCGCGTCTCCTGGCAGACGTCGCTGGGCGGCGTGCCGAAAAACATCTTCGATGACAACAAAGCCGTCTGGAGCGGCGACCACTGCTCCGTCGACCCGCAGATCGTGCGCGGCATCTTCTTCACCAACCACAAACTCGCCACCAGCCGCGCTCCCTACATCGCCGATATCTACCCAACCGTCCTCGGCGCCCTCGGCGTGAAACCGCCGTACGAGTTGGATGGGGTAGAGTTGAAGTGAGATGGATTTCGGGAAGGTCTTCGCATTCATCGACGCGATGAACCGCGAAGGTGTGGAGTACGTCACCTTCGGCGGCGTGGCGCTCAACGTTCACGGCGTCATCCGTGCCACGACCGACGCCGACTTTTTCATCCGGCCCGATCGCGAGAACATCGAGCGCCTCAAACGCGCCCTGCGAAGCGTCTGGAACGATCCGCACATCGACGAGATCAGCGCCGACGATCTGCTCGGCGACTATCCGTCGGTGATGTACGGCCCGCCGGACGAGACCTTCAGCTTCGATTTCCTCACGCGCCTCGGCGAGATGTATTCATACGAGAACCTGCCGTCGGAAGTCGTCGAATACGAGGGCATCCCGATTCGGGTCGTCACCGCGGCCAAGCTTTACGAGATGAAGCGCAACACGGTGCGGCCGCAGGACCGCGCCGACGCCGGGAGCCTCAAGGCGAAGTTCGGGTTCGAGGAGGATTGATGCCGGTTCGCAAATTCCGGTCGATCGAAGAGATGAACGCGGAGAAGGATTGGCTGCCGACCGGCGATCCGGCCGTGCCGCGGCAGATCCGCTATCTCTGGTGGTTCTCCGAGACCCTGCTCGCGCCGGTCGGTACGTGCATTCCGCGCGGCGTCCGCAAGTACCGCTCCATCGAAGAAGCGCAGGCCGACCGAGACGCGTGGGAACAGGAGCGCATCAACCGCCTTCGCGAAGCCCGCCTCCCCAAGTAATGGACTACAAGCGCCTCCTCACCAAGGTCGAGCGGACGCTCGAGCAGATCGATACGCCGGAGCAGAGCAGTCCGACCGTGGCTCAGGTGGCGGAGACGATCGCCACGAATTTCCGCGAGGAGCTGGGGATCACCGGCGGGCGCGTGTACGAGTGCCGCGACGAGTCGTACGAGCTGGTCGGACGCTTCGGGCGCGAGCACGACGGCACGCTCGGCATCGAGGTGCCGCGCGACTACAAGCCGATCGAGCTGGTGCTCGAGAACGGGATCGTGGTCATGGATCCGAACGATCCCGGCGTCGATCCCGTCCTCGAAGAGCGCCTCGGCGCGCGCCGCTTCTGCGCCATCTCGGTCGGCGACGAAGCGTTCATCGTCGCTTTCAACGTCGCGCCGGAGCTCGGCCGCGAAGACATCCTCTTCTCGCTGAATCTGGTGCGCTACGCCATCAACCAGAAGATGCGCACCTCGCGCTACGAGTCGCTCATCGTCGAGGCGCAGCGCATCCAGCAGTCGATCCTGCCGCAGCGCATCCCGCAGTACGCCGGCTACGACATCTGGGGCCGCACCGTGCCGGCGGAGATCGTCAGCGGCGACTTTTACGATTTCATCCCGATCTCCGACAACATCCTCGGCCTCGCGGTCGCCGACGGCTCCGGCCACGGGCTGCCGGCCGCGCTGGTCGTGCGCGACATCTACATGGGCCTGCGCATGGCCACCGACCGCGACTTCAAGATCGTCAAGACGCTCGAGAAGCTCAACCACATCATCCACCGCGGGCGCCTGACCACGAAATTCGTCTCGCTGTTCTACGGCGAGCTCGAAACCGGCGGGATCCTCATCTACTCGAACGCCGGACACAATCCTCCGTTCCTCCTGAAGAATGGAAAGGTGGAGTTCCTCAGAAACGGAGGTCCGGTTCTAGGTCCCACGCCTGACGCCACCTACACGCGCGGCTTCGCCAAGCTCGAGCCGGGCGATCTGCTCTGCATGTACTCGGACGGGATCATCGAGGCGCACGACGCGCGCGATCGGGAGTTCGGCACGGAGCGGCTGCTGCGCGCGGTGAAGATGAACCGCGAGCGCAGCGCGCAGGAGATCTGCCAGGACGTGCTGGCGCGCGTCGCCAAATGGGGCCGCGAAGGAGAGGACGACCGCACCATCGTCATCGTCAAGGCCATCGACGTATGAGCGACGTCCTCTACTTCAACGGCCGCTTCACTACGACCGACGAGCGCGTGATCGGCGTCGAGGATCGCGGCTTCCAGTTCGGCGACGCGATTTACGAAGTGTTCAAGTTCGTGGCGAAACGTCCGGCCTTTCTCCTCGATCACTACCGCCGCCTCGAGCATGGTCTGCGCGAGTTGGAGATCGCCCAGCCATTCGACGAGCAGTCGTTCGCCGCCACGATCGCCGAGCTGCTCGACCGCACCGCGTTTCCGAACGGGATCGTGTATATCCAGGTCTCGCGCGGCGAGGCTCCGCGCGCGCACTTCTGGCCGGAGTCGGTGCCGCCGACGGTGGTGATCTACTCGCGCGCCTTCACGTTTCCCGACGCGGCAAAGAAGGAGCGCGGGATCCGCCTCGTCACCACGGACGATCTCCGCTGGCGCGGGTGCCACATGAAGTCGGTCAATCTCCTCGGCAACGCGCTGGCGAAGAAGCGCGCCCAGCGCGCGAACGCCGACGAGGCGCTGCTGCTCGCCGAAGGGTTCGTGCGCGAGGCGGCGTCGTCGAGTTTCTTCGCCGTGAAGAACGGGCACCTGGTCACGCATCCGCTCGACGAGCACATCCTGCCCGGGGTCGTGCGCGACCGCCTGATCGATCTCGCGCTCGCCGCGAAGATCCGCGTCGACGAGCGTCCGCTGCGCGAGGCGGAGCTGTTCGATCTCGATGAGGCGTTCATCACCAGCACGACCCTCGGCGTGATGCCGGTGTCCGAGATCGACGGCCGCGTGATCGGCAACAGCCGCCGCGGCGAAGTGACCACGCGCCTGCAGCAACTCTTCGACGAGCTCGAGTCGGGGGAGCTGGGGCGAATGCTCTGAGCTTTCGGCGGCGAATGGGGGACGACGAGGGGCCTCCGGCGGCCGGGGCCACAGGCCCCGGACCCCATTGGTTGGCCTAGCCTCCGCGACACTGTGTCGCGAGCTTGGACGGCAGTGTCGCGGAG
>DASVQE010000050.1:0-33297 GCA_036389275.1 Thermoanaerobaculia bacterium | reverse complement strand
CGCCCAGGCTGCCCGACGACATCACCGATGTAGAGGATTCGGATCATGAAAACGGTTCCTCGGTTCCTCGGGTTCCTCGGTTCCTCGGCTTTATCCACCGAGGAACCGAGGAACCGAGGAACCCGAGGAACTCCTTACTTAGCGTACTCCGTAGCTCGCATCTCCCGGATCACCGTCACCTTGATCTGGCCGGGGTACTGGAGCTCCGACTCGATCTTGCGGGCGACGTCTTTGGAGAGCCAGATCGACTGTTCGTCGGTGATCTTCTCCGAGTTGACGATGATGCGAAGCTCGCGCCCTGCCTGGATGGCGAAGCTCTTGGAGACGCCGTCCATCGAGTTGGCGATCGACTCGAGGCGCTCGAGGCGGTGGACGTAGTTCTCTAGGATCTCGCGGCGCGCGCCGGGCCGGGCGGCGGAGAGCGCGTCGGCGGCGTTGACGAGCACCGCTTCGACGGTGGTCGGATCGTAGTCGCCGTGATGGCACTCCATCGCGTGGATGACGTCGCGCTTCTCGCCGTACTTTTCGAGCACCTGGCGGCCGAGCTCGAGGTGCGTGCCTTCCATCTCGCGGTCGATGGCCTTGCCGATGTCGTGCAGCAGTCCGCCGCGCTTGGCGATGGTGTCGTTCACGCCGAGCTCGACGGCCATGAGCGCCGCGAGCTGCGCAACTTCGAGCGAGTGCACGAGAACGTTCTGTCCGTACGAGGTGCGGTAACGCAGCCGGCCGAGGAGCTTGAGGACTTCGGGATGCACATCGGTGATGCCGAGCGAGAACGCGGCGGCCTCACCTTCCTCGAAGAGCTTCTGGTCAAGTTCCTGACGAACCTTCTCGACCAGCTCCTCGATGCGCGCCGGGTGAATGCGGCCGTCCTGCATCAGGCGCTCGAGAGAGATGCGGGCGATCTCGCGGCGGATCGGGTCGAAGCCGGAGAGGATGACCGCTTCCGGCGTGTCGTCGACGATGAGGTCGACGCCGGTGGCCAGCTCGAGCGCGCGGATGTTGCGTCCTTCGCGGCCGATGATGCGGCCTTTCATGTCCTCGCTCGGGAGGTCGACGACGGAGACGGTGTTCTCGGCGACGTAGTCGGAGGCCATGCGCTGGATGGCCATGCCGAGGATCTTCTTCGCCTTCTGGTTGCCGAGCTCGGTGGCCTCGCTCTCGATGCGCTTGATGATGTTGGCGGCTTCGAGCTTCGCTTCGTTCTCGATGCCGCGGATCAGCTCGCGCTTCGCTTCCTCGACGGTGAGGCCGGCCACCTGCTCGAGCTTGTGGCGCTGCTCTTCGACGAGGTTCTCGAGCTCGCGCTCCTGCGCTTCGACGCGCTTCTCGCGGTCGCCGAGGCTGCGGTCGCGCTTCTCGACTTCAGCGATGCGCGACTCGACCTGCTGCGTCTTCTTGTCGAGCCCTTCTTCCTTCTGCTGGAGGCGGCGCTCGACGGACTTGATCTCGTCGCGGCGCACCTGCGCCTGCTTGTCGAACTCCGAGCGCATCTGGAGGAGTTTTTCCTTCGCCTCCAGATCGGCTTCCTTGACGCGCGCGGCCGCCTGTTTCTGGGCGTCGTCGACGATGCGGTCGGCGGAGCGGCGCGCTTCGTCGAGCTGCGCCGCGGCGCGCTTCCGATAAATGGCCGCCCAGACGGCGGCGAGCACGACGGCGAGAACGATCCCGACGCCGAATGCAATCAGTACCTGGATGATGTTCAACACTGCACCTCCACGTGGGAGGCTTGCGCTGTGTGAGGAAGGATTTCGAAGTACCCCGCCTGAGCCGTGTGAGTGATTCTTACCTGAACCTGTACGAGACAGGTGGGCGCCCTACTCGTGCCGTTTAGGCTACCTTCTGAGGTTCCGCTTCTGGCGGAACGAAGGCGTGCACGCGACCCGAGACGCGAGCTACCCGAGATAAGAAGTACGGTTCAAGTGTTAGATCGTGCATCACGAACTCTGCAGGGGACTCCGAACAGTTTTTAACTCTTACCAGTTGCTCAGCCTATTACCTCGCTGAGCCGATCCGATATTTCCTCTGTTCTCTCGATCCAAATTCCCGCGGCATCCTCCCGCTGTCTCCGGTATCTCGAGAACTCGTCGGCTATGTTCAACGCCGCCAGGATGGCGATTTTCATCGGATCGACGGTAGCTACCTGCCCCGCGACCTCGCGCATCCTGGAATCGACAAACCGCGCAAGCTCCGCTAAATAGCCCGGGTCACCGTCTCCGCGAACGTTGTATGTCTGACCAAAGATCTCGACCGTGGTCGACTCATGCTTCGCGTCCATCGGAAAAAGTTACCTGAAGCGCGGCGGATTATAAACCAAGTTGGTGGGAGGAGCCGCCTCACAACACGATCGTGTACCCGAGCGTCCGCAGATCCGGCATCCGATCCAGATACACATGCCCATCCGTGTGATCGATCTCGTGCTGGAAGATACGCGCGGTAAAGTCTTCGACTTCGATCTCGACGGGCTCGCCGTCGTGGTCGATGCCTCGCAGGCGGACGCGTTTGTAGCGCGGGGTCTCGCCGCCGAGGAATGGGACGCTGAGGCAGCCTTCCCAATCGATGACGCGGTCGGTGCCGGCCGGCTCGTAGGTGGCGTTGAAGATGGCGCCGGCGCCGACCTGCTTGACGCCGCGGCGGCGCGCCACGCGCTCCTGCACCTCGAAGACGAAGATGCGCAGCGGCAGATGGACCTGCGGTCCGGCCAGGCCGACGCCTTCGTATGCGTGCATGGTCTCGACCATGTCGGCCACGAGCGTGCGGAACTTGCCGGCCTTGATGTCCTTCACCTCGACGTCGGAGGCTCGGTCGCGCAGAACGGGATGTCCGAGTCGGGCCACTTTCAGGATTGCCATCGGCGCGCAGTTTAGCCGACCGCGCCATGCTCGACGATCGGCAAATGCCTCATCGAGAGCGCGATGGCGAGCGCGCAGGCCATGATCACCGCGCCGCCGTAGAAGGCGCCGCGCGCCTGCGCGAAGTCGTAGAGCACGCCCGAGACGATCGGCCCGAGGAAGCGCGCCAGCGAGCCGACGGAAGTGGCCAGGCCGAGCAGGCTGCCGCGCTCGTTTTCCGGCGCGACTTTCGACACGAGCGAAGTGAGTGACGGATAGCAGAAGCCCTGGCCGATGGCGATGAAGAACGCGACGCCGTAGAGCATCGGCACGCGCCAGATCGACGGTACGAGCGCGAAGCCGAGGGTGAACGAAGCGGCGCCGATGATGATCAGACTCTTCTCGCCGAGCGCTTTCGCCAGCCGGCCGATCAAACCGCCCTGGATTGCGGCGACGATCAAGCCCATGAAGAGGAAGAACCACGCCATATCGAGCTGGCGGAAGTGAAAGCGGTCGCGCGCGTGCAGGGTCACGCCGATCTCCATGCCGGCCACGGCCAGCAGCGTCAGGAAGAGCGCGGCCATGAGTGAGGCCAGCAGGCGGTTGCGGCCGAGCACCGCCCAGAGGCGGCGGTCGAATTGCGGCGGCACTCCGCTGCGCGGCACGAGGTTGTCGGGCTTCGATTCCGCGAGCACGATCATGGCGATGATGAAGGCGATCGACGAGAGGCTGCCGGCGACGAGTCCCGGCAGCAGATTGCCGTGCAGCCCGCGCTGCGCGCCAAAGTGCGAGAGAAAGCCGCTGAGCGGCGGGCCGAGGATGAAGCCCATGCCGAACGCCGCGCCGATCAGTCCCATCCCTTTGGCGCGGTTCTCGGCGGTGGTGGTGTCGGCGATGTAGGCCTGGGCGGTGCCGATGTTCGCGCCGCCGGCGCCGGCGATGATGCGCGAGGCGAAGAGCACGCCGAGGCTGCGCGCGAAGGCGAACAGAAAATAGCCGCTCGCGCTCGCGGCGAGGCTGATGAGCAGCACCGGACGGCGCCCGATGCGGTCCGACAGCCGGCCCCACACCGGCGCGAAGAAGAACTGCATGATCGAGTAGATGCCGACCACCGCGCCGACGGCGATGCCGCTCGCTCCGTATTCGCGCGCGTAGTACGAGAGGAACGGGATGACCATCCCGAATCCGATCAAGTCGATGAAGACGATCAGAAACAGGACGAGCAGCGAAGACTTTCTCACGGCGCGCGAAGTCTACAATGCGCGCGGCCATGCGTCTGGTGCTCTTCGACATCGACGGCACGCTGCTGTCCGACCACGGCGCCGCGCGCGAAGCGTTCGGCGAGGCGCTGGCGTCGGTGTACGCGTACGGCGGCGATCTCTCGCGCTACGACTTCTCCGGCCGCACCGATCCGCAGATCGCGCGCATGGTGCTGCGCGACGCCGGCCTCCCCGACTCCGCGATCGACGCGCAACTGCCGCGCCTCTGGGAGCGCTATCTCGAAGGTCTGGCGCGCAACGCCACGCGCGAGCGCGTGCGCGCGCTGCCGGGCATCCGCGAGCTGGTCGACGCGCTCTCGCGTCATGAGGAAGTGGTGCTGGCGCTGCTGACCGGCAACATCGAGCCGGGCGCGCGCCTCAAGCTCGCGGCCGCGGAGCTGAACGAGTTCTTTCCGTTCGGCGCGTTCGGCAGCGACTCCGCCGATCGCAACGAGCTGCCGCCGTTCGCGGTGCGCCGCGCCTCCGAGCAGACCGGCCACCGTTTCTCCGGCAACGAAGTGGTGATCCTCGGCGATTCGATCTACGACGTCCGCTGCGGCGTCCCGTACGACGCGACGACCATCGCCATCGCTTCCGGCAAAACGCCGGCGGAACTGCTACGCGCGGAAAAGCCGAGCCATTTTTTCAGCAGCGCCGAGGATCTTCACGCGATGCTGCGGGCGATCCTCGGGTAGGGCTCCTCGGGTCCTCGGCTCCTCGGCTCCTCGGGGTGCGTCCGGTTCGGTGCTCCCGAGGACCCGAGGACCCGAGGAGCCGAGGAGCCGCACTTTCCTACCGCCGCTTCTTCTCTTCCGGAATCGACACGCGTCCGGCGACGCGCGCGTAGTCGATGCTGCCGCTGCCTTTGTGGCCCACCGTGAAGTTGCCGCCGATGTCGGCTACGTCGATGGCGCCGGAGCTGTCGTCGTCGATGGTCACGTCGCGGCGGACGTTGGTCACGGTGATCGAGCCGGAGTCGTCCTGCCGGACGCGCAGCGAGCCTTCCACGCGCGCGACGGTGATCGAGCCGGAGTCGTCTTCGATCTCGACGCTGCCGCCGATGTTTTTCACGGCCAGCTCGCCCGAGTCGTCTTCGACGTTGACATTGCCGGTCACGCCGTCGATGTCGATGGCGCCGGAGTCGTCGTGGATGGTGAGATTGCCGCGCACGCCGCGCACTTCGATCGAGCCGGAGTCGTCGTGAATGGTGGTGATGCCGGTGTTGGCCACCTTCATCCAGCCGCTGCCGTCGTCGATCGTCACCGGCATGCCGGCTGGCAGCGAGACGGAGAAGTCGAGCCGCGCCTGGAAGAAGCCGAAGAGCACGACTTTTTCGGGAATGTTCGCCTCGATGTAGAGCTCCGAGCCGGAGCGGCGCATGGTGAGCGTCATCCGGTCGAGGAAATCCTCGTCGGAGGTGCAGGCGGTGCCGGCGGCGACGACCTGATTGACGTTGCCGCCCGTGACCGTGAGCGAGCCGGAGTCGGCGTGCACGACCACGCGCGTAACGCCGTTCAACGCGGCGGCGACCCGGCGCGGCGCGGTGTATCGGCAGTCGTCCTCATCGAATAGACCGCCGGCCAGGGCAGTCCCTGCAACCAGCATCGTGGCCATCGCCGCAAGCGCAACTCGCATCGAGATCCCTCCGGGGAAAACTTACGCAGGCCCGCGGCGAAGGTTTCAGCGGCCGCTGCGCGCCCGCACCTCTTCCTCGGAGAGGCCGTAGAGCGGCGGCGACGGGAGGTCGAGCAGCGACAGATAGAGGTAGAGCTGGCCGCGATGATGGATCTCGTGCTCGATCATCGCGCGAATCCACTTGCCGACGCTCAGCTCCGCGCCGCCGGGCGTCGTGGTCTTCGCGCGAAAGCCGTCCTCCCCGAGTCCGCGCAGAATGGTCATCGACTCGGCGTGCATCGCCTCCATGTAGGCGACGACCGCGTCGTAGCCGTCGGCGAGCTCGCGGCCGTGGCCGGGATAGAGGCTCGGCCGGAGGCAGGCGTTCTCGACGAACATCCAGCGCTCGATCGACGCGATGTGGCGCATCAGATCGCCGAACGTGAACTTGCCCGGCTTGTAGGTCCAGTCGAGGTGCTGCGGCGGCACCGCGGCGACGACGCGCATGGTGCGCGCGCGGACGCGCTCGAAGTAGTCGAGCAGTTCGCCGCTCACTGCTCTTTCGTACCCACCTTCACGCGCAGCGCGCGGTTGTCGTTGTCGACTTCGACGGAAATCCGCGTGCCGGCGGTGACGTCGGCGCGCGTGCCGCGCTCGAAGGAGGTCGACGGGGTGAGCGTGACGGCGACGTCGCTGCCTTCGCGTGCCGTGACGACGAGGCGGTTCTCCTGCAGCGATTTCACGGTGCCGAGGATCTTGTGCTGGTGGCCGGCGTGCGCGAAGGCGCTGACGGTGCCGAGGAGAAGGATGGTGGCGGCGAGGGTTCTCATGGTCTCGATCGCGGCAACGCGCGGCCGCGCCCGTATACTCCCGGGCGTGGATCGCGAGCTGCGGCAGCGTCTCGAGCAATTCCTGCGGCCGCTCTATCAGGATCTCGACGGCGCCTCGCGCATGGACGAGGTCGAGCGGATCGCGAAGATCGCCCGCCGCCTCCACTCACCGGCCGACGCGCGCTCATTCGAGCTGCTCCTCCTCTTTCACGCCCTCGGCAAATGGCTGGAGAAAGTGGGCAACATCTCGCGCGTGGTGCTCGTCGTCGGCAATGTGACCGAGGAGGAGCTGCGGCGGACGTCGGCCTCGATCCGCCGGCTCGAGGAGCCGGTCAGCGAGGAAGAGCGGGCGGTGGCGGCGGCGGTGCTGATCGACGGCGCCGGCGTGCGCGGCCTGACCGAGCACTTCGCCCGGGCGCGGCGCGAAGGCAGCTCGCTCATGGACATCGTGCGCAACGCGCTCAGCGACGTGGCCGTGCCGGAGTGGCTGCCGCCGCGCGCCGAACCGTGGCTGCTGGCGCGGCGCAACGGGCGGCGGGAAGTCTGCCGCAAGCTGCTCGAGGAGCTGTCGCTCGACGATCTGACCTGAAGCCTAACTGGTCAACATCTTGACCAGCGCGTCGAGGCGCTCGCTCCAGAAGACTTTCATCTCGTCGGCCGTTTTCTTGTCGGCCAGCTTCGCGTGCTGGATGGCGACGGAGCTTTTGCCGTCGCCTTTGGCGTAGAAGCCGAGCTGCAGGTCGGTGCCGTCGTCCATGGTGATGCGCATCGACTTCGGCCTGGTGGCGGTGCGCACGTTGAGCTTCACTCCGCGGAGCCACCGCGCACGCTGCTTCGCCTCGGCGAAAGCGTCGTACAGGCGGTCGACCGGCACGGCCACGGTGCGGGTCTTCGTCGCTTCCCACGTGCCGGCGCGGCGCTGGCCGACGGCGCGCAGTCCGCGGATGCGCTCGTAGCCGACCGTGACCATCTGCGACCACCAGTTCTTCACGCCGATCGACGAGAGATGCGTGGCGACGTCGCGATGCTCCTTCACCTTCGCGCCGAAGTCGTCGAGGTACGCGACCCACTGCGCCCACGTGCGTCCGGTGGCCTTCTCCACCGCCTCGTCGCTCATGCCTGCCAGCGCCGCCAGATCCTTCTTGCTCATGAGCTCACTTTATCGGTATCGTCGGACGAACGAAAGAAAGCCGTCGCGGCAGCCATGCGCTGCCCGGCGGCTTTTTCATTTGGAGGAAAAGCATGAGCGTGGCAACACAGGGATTGGTCGTGCGAACCGATGTCGCGGTCGAAGTGCGCGAGCGCGGCGCGATGCGCTTTCACCGGATCGACGACGCGCCGCGGCCGGCGGTGATCCTCGTCTCCGGCTATCCCGACGCGGGCTTCGAGCGCGTGGTCGGCGTGCCGTTCCGGGAGATGCAGTCGGTACGCGACTGGGCGCGGCTGATCGCCGCCGCCGGATGCGTGGCCGTGACGTACACGAACGAAGAGCCGCTGCGCGATCTGTGCGCCGTGGCCGACGAGGTGCTGCGCGAGCACGAGCGCGTCGCGCTCTTCGCCACCTCGGGAAACGTGCCGGTGGCGCTGGCGATGCTGAGCGAGCGGCGCTTCCGCTGCGCGGCGTTCTGCTACGGATATCTCACGGACCGCGACGGCTCGACCGCCGTGGCCGAGGCGTCGAAGAGCTTCGGCTTCGTCAACCCGGCCGCGGGCGACGTGCCGGCGGATGTGCCGCTGTTTCTCGCGCGCGCCGGCGCCGACGCCTGTCCCGGTCTGAACGCGACGCTCGACCGCTTCGTGATCGACGCGCTGCATCGCAACCTGCCGATCGCGCTCGCCAATCATCCGAGCGGCCCGCACGCTTTCGACCTCTTCGACGACAGCGACGCGTCGCGCGCGATCGTCCGTCAACTGCTGGCGTTTCTCAGCGCCTGGCTTCTCGACTGACAGGACCGCTGAGCGACGACGGCGCGTCGAGATGCGCGCCGTCGTCGACTCCGACGCCGAGCCGGTCGACCAGCTCGCCGCCGAGCCAGCCGGTGACGACCGACAGCGCCATGCCGGCGCCGCTGAGGACGATCGCCGCGATCGGCGGCGACGGCGGCGACGGGCGGCGCAGGAACCAGCTCGCGAAGAAGAGGCCGACCACCATCACGTTCCCGCCGCCGTGCCACATGCCGACCGCTTTCGCGCGCGTGCCGTCGGGAATGGCCAGCCAGTCGATCGCGCCGAAGAGCGCCGCGGCCAGGCCGCCGATCACGCCTCCGAAGATCATCCAGTAGGAGGCGATGGCCAGCTCGCCGTTGTGCAGGAAGAGGAACGCCAGGTCGAACAGAAACGATCCGCCGAGGAGGCCGAGCGGAAAGACGATCAGCATCTGGTGGATCGGGTGGCCGAACAGCTTCGCGCGCGCTTCCATCGCTTACGACCCGTACACGCCGGCGAGCAGCGTCACGAACGAGGCCACGGCCACGAGCGCGTGCACGACGATCATCGGAATCGGCAGCGGCTTGTTGCGGACGTGGAAGGAGAAGATGAAGAAGCCGCCGAGCGCGGCCACGACGAAGCCGCCGAGGGCGATCTTCTGCATCTGCGTTCCCTGCGTCCCGAGGGCGACGATCAGCAGCAGCACCAGGGCGGTGGCGGCGACGAGGCCGTGGATCAGCGCGAGCGCCATCGGCGGGATCGGCGTCCCGCGGAAACGGATGACGGCCAGCACGATGCCGCCGAGGGCGGCGATGGCGAACAGAATGATGGACCCGTTGAGCATGCACAGTCCTCCTGTACATGGGAGTGGCCGCGCACGAAAAGGTGACAACGTTTCAGCCGCGATAACGGAGATCGTCGAGCGTGACGTTCTTCATCGGCGCGTCGGCAGCGACGGTGGCCAGGCGCTTGGACATGCCCGCGAGCTGCACATCCTCTGCGAGTTTCGCCGCGAGCGTCGCCTCGGCGCGCTTGCCGCTCAGGCGCAGCCGCGGGACCGCTTCGTAGATCCCTTCGAGCGTGCCGAAGCGGCGCAGCAGATCGGCAGCGGTCTTCGGGCCGATGCCGCGGACGCCGGGGATGTCGTCGACGGCGTCGCCGGCCAGCGCGAGAAAGTCGACGATCTGATCGGGCCGAACACCGAACTTCTCCTCCACCGCCGCCGCGTCGAAGCGGAGCTTGCGGGCCGGATCACAGAGCGTCACGCGCTCGTCGACGAGCTGGGCCAGATCCTTGTCGGAGGTGACGATGACGTAGCTCGCCTTCGACGCGCGCGTCTTCGCCAGGATCGTGGCGATCAGGTCGTCCGCTTCGTAGCGCTCGTCGATGAAGGTGGCCACGCCGAGGGCCTGCACCGCCTCGACGCAGGGATCGACCTGCGCGTCGAGCTCCGGCGGCGAGGCTTCGCGGTGCGCCTTATAATCAGCATAATAATCGTTACGAAAACTCTGATTGAAATGTCTGTCGAATGCGACGGCGATGTGCGTCGGCCGCTCGTCGGCGAGGTACTTTTTCAGGAACTGCACGAAGCCGTAGACGGCGTTGAGCGGCCGGCCGTTGTTGTCGACAATCGTGCGCGGCAGCGAGAACCAGGCCCGGAAGAGATACGGGCTGGCGTCGATGAGATGGACGGTCGGCACGATCAGCTCTGTCCGGCGCGGACGAGCTCCACGCGGCGGTTCTGCGCGCGGCCGAGCTCCGTCTCGTTCTTCGCCACCGGATGCGTCGCGCCGAAGCCCTGCGTGCTCAGCCGCGCCGCGTCGATGCCGGCGCCGGCGAGGTACTGCTTCACCGACTCGGCGCGCCGCTCGGAGAGCTGCTGGTTGTGCGCGTCGTCACCGGTCGAGTCGGTGTGTCCCTCGATCGTGAGCGACCACTCCGGCTTCGCTTTCAGGATTGCCACCAGCTTGTCGAGAGTCGGCTTCGACTCGGGACGGATGGTGGCGGAGTCGGTGTCGAAGTTGATGCCGTAGACGCGCGTGCGTCCGGCCGACTCGAGCTCGGCGGCCATCGGATCGGGCGCGCTGCCGCCCGACCAGTTCGCGCAGCCGCCGATGTCGGCCGACTGCTTCGTGCCGTCCCACACCCGTCCTGCGCCGAGGTCTTCGCCGTCGTTCCAGGTGAAGCCGAAGAGCTCCTTGCCGTCGGCGGAGAAGACCAGCACCGCGGTTCCGGCGTCGCCGGAGCCTTCGCGCCATGTCAATTTCATGACACGTCCGTCGATGCCGCCGTTGATCAAGCCGCCGGCGGTGCCGTAGCAGCCGCTCACCGACGTGCCGTCCTGCTTCAGATGCAGATCGCCGTTGTTCGTCTGATACGTGCCGCTCACCGGCGGGAACGGCGTGCGCGTGAGCTGTTTGCCGAAGCCGCGCACTTCCATCAACTCAATGTAGCTCTTCGAGCCGTGGTTGTTCTTCACATTGAGGCGCAGCCAGCGGCCGGGCGCTCCGGTGACGGCGAACGACTGATGATCGGTGTGTTCGGCGAGCGAGACGTCGGCGACTTTCTGGAAGCCGGACGTGGCGCTCGCGTCCGACATCTCGACGGTGATGTCTTTCGCCGCGCGGCCGTCGTCGCCGTCGACGCCGGCGGTGTCGAACTCGAGCCGCGAGAGCTGCGTCCGCTCCGGCAGCGCGATGACGATGGTCTGCGGCGCGACGTCGTTCTCCGGCGTCGACCAGCCGCGGTCGGGCGCTTCGTCGAGCATGCGGTAGGCGCCGTACGCGTCGTTCAGCTCCGACGGCTTCTGCGCGACGAGCGCGCCCGCGGCGATGGCCAGCAGGTCGGGCTCGCCGTTCGGCGCGCTCGCGCTCTGCGCCGGCGCGGCGGCGGTGGCGGTGTTCGTGGTGGGCGTTGCGGCGGGCGGCGGCGCGCTCGCTTCCTTCTTCCCACAGGCGAGCGCGCAAAGTGCGACGACGACGATCAGCTTCCGAATCATCGCTAAAGGATAGCGATTCGCTCGACGCGCGCGACATCGTCGTCGCTGAGCGTCATCGACAGCGACGCGAGATCCTCGTCCATGTGCGCGCGGTCGGTCGTGCCGGTGAGCGGCAGCATGCCGGCCTGCCGCGCGAAGGCGAAGACCACTTGCGCTGCCGTCATCGAGTTGCGGCGCACGACGTCGCGAAAGGCGGCGCCGCGCAACTCGCCGAGGTTCGCGGTCAGCAGCGAGAAGCCCTGGTAGACGATGTCGTGCGCGCGGCAGAAGGCGCGCACCTCGTAGTCCCAGCCGTTGCGGGCGAAGCAGCGGTTCTGCACGAAGCGCGGACGGATCTTCGCGAAGTCGACCAGCTCCTCGAGCTGCTCGAGGGCGACGTTGCTCGCGCCTAAGAAACGCACCGGCAGCGCTTCCATGGCGCGCCACACCTCGCGATCGACCGCGCCGAGGCCGCGCGCGCGCGACGGACCGTGCAGCACGAACGAGTCGATCGACTCGACCTGCAGATGCTCGAGCGAGCTGGCGAACGACTGTCTCACCTGCTCGGGCGGATCGGCTTTCGGATCGTACGGCAGGCGGTGATCCTGGCCGTCGCGATAGGTGAACTTCGTCTGCAGAAAGAGGTCATCGCGCGCGACCGCGCCGTCGCGAATCGCGCCGGCGACCGCGGCACCGACTCCCGCCTCGTAGTAATGCTTGCGCTGATTGGCGGTGTCGATGCCGCGAAAGCCGGCCTCGATGGCGATGCGGACGAGGCGCTCGGTGTCCTCATCCTTCCACGCCGTGCCGTAAATCATTTTTGGGAGGCGATCCACCGATCCACATTTCCTTCCAGCACGCCCAGCGGCACCGCGCCGCTGCCGAGGACGACGTCGTGGAACTCGCGCACATCGAAGCGCGGCCCGAGGGCGGTCTCGGCGCGGCGGCGCAGCTCCTTGATCTTCAGTTCGCCGAGCTTGTACGCGAGCGCCTGGCCGGGCCACGAGATGTAGCGATCGACCTCGGTCTCCACTTCGTGCAGCGGCAGCGCGGTATGCGAGGCGAGATACTCGAGCGCCTGCTCGCGCGTCCAGCCCATCGAGTGGATGCCGGTGTCGACGACGAGACGGCAGGCGCGCCACATCTCGTAGGTGAGGCGGCCGAAGTCGGAGTACGGATCGGTGTACATGCCGGCCTCGCGGCCGAGCCATTCGCAGTAGAGACCCCACCCTTCTCCGAAGGCGGAGATGTAGGAGAAGCGGCGGAAGTTCGGCAGGTTCTCGAGCTCGCGGCTGAGCGCGATCTGCAGGTGATGTCCGGGCACGGCCTCGTGCAGCGTGAGCGCCTCGAGGTTGTAGAGCGGGCGCGTCTCGAGCTTGTACGTGTTGACCCAGTAGATGCCCGGTTGGGTGCTGCCCTGCGGCGCGCCGACGTAGCGGCCCGACGTGTATTTCGGAGCGATGTCGGCCGGCACCGGCTCGACGGTGTACGGCAGTCGCGGCAACGTCTTGAAGAGCGACGGGAGCTTGCCGTCGATGCGCTTGGCGATGCGCGAGGCGTGCATGAGCAGCTCTTCCGGCGTCTTCGCGTAGAAGCGCGGATCGGTGCGGAGGAACTGCAGGAAGGCGGCGAAGTCGCCCTGGAACCCGACCTTCTGCATGACCTGCTTCATCTCGCGGTCGATGCGCTCGACTTCGCCGAGGCCGATGCGATGGATCTCTTCCGGCGTCAAATCGAGGGTGGTGAACTCGCGGATTTTCTGCGCGTAGAACGCGCGGCCGTTCGGCAGCTCCGACGCGCCGAGACTCTTGCGCGCCTTCGGCATGTACTCGTTGCGAAAAAAGTCGAGGAGCTCGCGATATCCCGCGATCGCACCCTCGGTCACCGCCGCGCGTCCTTCGCGCCGCAGCCGCTCGCGCTCACCCTCGGGCACGGAGCTCGGGAACGTGACGAACGGCTGCCAGAAGACGGACTTCGTGACGTCATCGACCACGTGCGTCGACATGGTGACGTCGTAGCCGGTGAGCGTCGCGCGCGGCACGGTCATGCCGCGCGCCAGGCCGGCGCGCATGAGCGCGATCTCTTCGCGCACGAGCCGCGGCCAGGCTCGCAGCCGGGCGATGTAGTTCTCGTAATCCTTCACCGTAGCCAGCGGCACTTCGCTGCCGAGGCGCGCGAAGCCGGTGTGAAACCCGGAGTCGGCGGTGAACGGCATCTGGTAGTCGCCGAGCTCGAAGCCGGCCACGTCGTTGGCCAGTTGCGAGCGGAAGATGTCGTAGTTGATCTGCTCGTCCGCCGGCAGCTTCGCGCGATCGATCGCGGCCAGCTCGGCCAGCGTGGCCCGCGTGTCCTTCGCCCGCCGCTCGAGATCGGCCATCGTCATCGACGGCAGCCGGTCGTTGAACTCGTGCCGCCCGACAGAGGTGGCGGCGAGCGGATCCTCGCGAAGCTGCCGCTCCCACGTTTTGTCGAACAGCGCATGCAAACGTGCGACGTCGGTTTGTTGTGCAAACGCCGGCAGCGCGAGGAGAAGGAGAAGGAGGAGGCGTTTCATGGCGCGGAGCTTATCGCGCCTGTCATCCCGAGCGTAGCGAGGGACCTGGGCGGGCGGACGGCGCGCTGCACGTGCGTCGCGCGCCCACCCACCCAGGTCCCTCGCTACGCTCGGGATGACAAACCGGCGGCGATCCGATCACCCCGTAGCGATGTTCGCGCTCTCGAGCGACGGCAAGTCGATGCGGATGCGACACCCTCGGCCGCGGGTGCGCCCGTCATCCCGAGCGTAGCGAGGGACCTGGGCGGGCGGATGGCGCGCTGCACGTGCGTCGCGCCCACCCACACAGGTCCCTCGCTTCGCTCGGGATGACAACCCGGCGGCGATCCGATCCGCGAGCGCGGCCAGCGCCTGACTGAACCCCGTGGCGATATTCGCGCTCTCAAGCGACGGCAGGTCGATGCGAATCCTCTCGTGATGCGACACCGCCGGCCGCCCGTTCTCGCGCAGCACCCAATGCGCGTCGAGCACGACGACGTTCTCCGGCCCGGCCGCGAACTCCTCGACCGCCACGTCGATGGCGCGCATCGGCCCGAGCGGCTTCGCCTGTCCCGGCAGGATCACCATTCCCTCGGGCACCCGCGCGGCCAGATTCGCGGCCAGCGTGTGCAGCACGAGCGGCTCGAGCTGCGCCGACCACTGGTCCGTGCCGCGAACGTCGAGCTGCTGATTCGCTTTGCGCACGACGATGTCGCGGCGGTCGAAGCCGGGCGGCAGCTCGAGCGTGTCGATGCCGACCGGCGTGCCGCGCGCGCCGACCACCGACGCCACCGGCGCCGTCGCCGGGGCGATCCGTTCGAGCGTGAAGAAGCGGCTCTTCGAGCGCGAGAAGAAGCCGCAGCCGGCGGCGAGCAGCAGGAGAGCGAGAGCGAAGCCGCGGCGCGTCATTTCGATTTTCCTCTTCCTTTGAGCAGCGCGTCGGGGTTCTCTTCGAGGTACGAAGCCAGCCCGCGCACGGCCTCGGCGGCGCGCGTGAGCTCCTTGATCAACTCGCCGAGGTCGTAGTTCTGCCGCGCGGAGCTCCCCATCAGTTGCTCGGCGCGCGCGGCCGCGGCCTCCGCCGAACCGGCGGCGTTGCGCAGACTCTCCACGATCGGCGCGACGCTCTGGCTGGCCGTCGTCGCCGTCGCCTCCACGGTCTTCGCCGCGTTCTCCGCCGACGTCGCCGCATTGCGCACGCTGCGCACCACCGGCCCGATGTTCTCGCGCGTGGTGGCGGTGATGCGCTCGACGTCGGCCAGCGAGCGATTCAGCCGCTGCAGACTCTGATCGAGCACCGGGTCGTGCACGAGCGAATCCATCCGCTGCGCGGTGCTGCGCAGATGTCCGGCGATCTCCTCGATCGGCAGATTGCGGATGCGCGCGGCGACGTCGTTGACCGCCGACAGCGCGCCTTCGATGCCGCTGCCTGCCGACGCCGCCGGAATGATCGGCGGCTCGCTCGTGGTGACGAGACGTCCCGTGCCCGGCCGCGCCACGAAGTCGAGCGTGACCGCGCTCGCGCCGGGCAGCACGAGCGACGTCGCCAGCGCCGCGCGCATGCCCTTGTTCACCATGCGCCCGAGCGCGTCGTTGACTTGGGCGCGCAGCTCGGCGCGCGTCATCGGATCGCGCACGTCGAACGACATCAGGCGCGGATCGATCTCGATCGTCACCGGCGTTTCGAGACTGGCCGTCGACGGCACGAAGCGGAGATGCACGTCGCGCACGCGCCCGACCTGCACGCCTTTCATCTGCACCGGCGTGCCGGCGGTCAGCCCGCGCACCGAGCCGGGGAAATACGTGAGGTACGTGAGGTGCGGACCGTCGGCCGCGGCGACGGCGCTGTTCTGCGACTCGAAGAGCTCGAAGTGCGTGCCGCTGGCGACCGGCGCGCCGGCCATGACCTCCGGCGTGTAGAACGAGATCGGCGCGCTGAGCAGCGAGGCCACGCCGCCGCCGCCGAGCGAGAGCCCACCGCCGCCGAGGGAGACATTCAAGCCGCCGCCGCGCCAGAAACGCGTCGACTGCCGCACGTAATCGGCGTAACGCTGCGAGACGAACGCATGGATCGCGCTCACGCCGCGCGCCGCGTCGTACTCGCTGCCGAGGACGCGGCCGACGCGCATCCCGTTGAACTGCACCGGCGCGCCCGCGGCCATGCCGCCCGCGCCGCGCGCCTCGAGGATGAACGTCTTGCCTGCCTCCGACGGCGCGAGGATCGGCGCGTACTCCTGCCCGACGAACTCGCGCGTCTCTTCTCCTTCGCCCGGCAGGATGCCGACCGACGTGCCGGAGAGCAGTCCGCCGATGCCGCCGCTCTCGAGCCCCGACTCCTGAATCCAGAACTTCGTCCCCTTGCGGAGCGCGTAGTTCATCGAGGCATCCATCGAGATGCGCACCACCACCGCGTTCAGCTCTTCATCGATGGTGATCTTCTGCACCGTGCCGACTTTCGCGCCGCGGAAGCGCACCGGCGAATAGCGATCGAGACCTCGCGCCTCGGCGAAACGGACCGTGATGTCGCCGCCGCCGAAGAAGCCGTAGCGCACGATCAGATAGCCGACGAAGAAAATCGCCAGCGCCGGGATCACCCAGATCCACGGCGAGAAGTGCCGCACGCGCACGCCCGCTTGCGGTGCAGGCTCGCGCCGGTCGCGCTCGTTCTCGATCTCGTCGTACTCGCTCATCGAGCCTCTCCGGCGGTCTTCCACATCAGCCGCGGCTCGAACAGCCGCATGGCCAGCATGAGCAGGGCGATCAACATGAACAGCGGCGTCGCGCCGGGGCCGGAGACGATGTCATCGAGGCCGCGGAAGTCGACGATCGGCGCGGCCAGCGCCGCGATGAACGGGATGATCATCGGCCAGCGCGCCATGCGGTGAAGGATGCGGTAGGCGCGCGTGCGCGTGGCCAGACCTTCCTTGTTCGGGAAGCGCACGCGCGCGAGCAGCCAGAGCAGCCCGATCAGCAGCGTGATCGGCACGGCCACGCCGGCGATCAGCACGACCACGCCCACCTGCCAGTAGCCGCGATCCGCGAGCAGTTGCACCGTCCCGATGACCGTGTGCTCGAGGACCCCGGTGAGCTGGTCGTTGACCATCACCGATGCGCCGTACGCCGGGATCGCCAGCGGAATCGCCGCGGCCACCGCGCCGAGCGCGGGCGCGAATCGCGGCGCGACGTTGCGGTCGAGACGCGAGCCGCATCGCGGACAGTGATCGCCGGCGCGGCGCGCCACCGCGGCCAGCTCGCAGACGTCGCACGAGGCGACGTGGCGATGCGGATACTCCTGGAGATCCGGATAGATGGCATTCCATACTTCCCGACGATCGAGGGTGAGGTCGGTGGCCATCGCCAGCACCGCCACGGCCATGTAGCACCAGGCGCCGATGCGCACGTCCACCTGCGCCGGAATCGAGGCGCGGAAGTAGGCGATGGCGCCGGCGAAGACGACGATGTCGGTCATGCTCCAGATGCGCAGCTCTTCGCTCCAGCGGAAGATCCGCCCGCGCTGCCAGATCTTCCAGCCCCAGCGCACCGAGCCGAGCACGAGGATGTGAAAGACGGCGCGCAACGCGGGAAAGAGAAAGGCGAAGAAGAGGAAGCCGAAGGCGAAGGGAAACCAGACCTCCGAGTAGATGGTGCCGACGCTCGAGACGAGGCGGCTCTCTTCGTAGAGCAGGTTGCGGATGGTGGAATCCATCAGCGGCATGAAGAAGGCGGGCGGCAGCAGGAGCATGCGCGCGGCGGCGAGCGCGAGCGGCACGTCGAAGCTAACGGGCGAGCGGCGCGCCAGCAGGCGGTCACAGCGGTGACACCGCGCCGTCGCTCCCGGCGGCAGGTCCGGAATCGTCTGCATGCTCGCGCAATCGGCACAGGTGATCGTGATCGATCGTCGCACTGTCAGTCGCGGCGCACTGCAAGAGAGGTTCCCGTTGAGGTCGTATGATCTGCGGATGACTCTGGTTCTTGGTGGCGGAACGGTGTACGTCTCTCCGTCCGAGGCGCCGCGGCGCGCCTCGGTGACCGTCGAAGAAAATGCGATCGCGGCGGTCGGCGACACGGCCGCGCGGGCCGATCTCGACTGCAGCGGCTGCACGATCGTGCCCGGCTTCTGGAACAGCCACGTGCACTTTTTCGAGCGGCAGTGGGCGAAGGCTTCCGAGTTGCCGGCGCCGGAACTGGCGCGACAGCTCGAGACGACCTTCCTTCGTTACGGCTTCACGACCGTGTTCGACCTCGGCTCGCCGCGCGCGAACACGCGGGCGCTGCGCGAGCGCATCGAGTCGGGCGAAGTGGCCGGGCCGCGGATCTTCACCACCGGCGAAGGGATGGTGCCGCCGGGCGCGATGCCGTCGCAGGAAGTGCTGAATGTGATGGGCGTGATGCCGCTCGAATCGTCGGAGCTCGCGGACGTCGACTCCGCGCGTGCGGCGGCGGCGTCGCTGCTCGACTTCGGCGTCGACGCGTTGAAAGTCTTCGCCTCCGCACCGCGCGGCGCGGCGCTCGCGCCGGAGGTGCTGCGCGCCATCGCCGACGCGGCGCATGGCGCCGGCAAGCTCGCCTTCGTGCATGCGAACCGGAGCAAAGACGTGCTGGCGTCGCTGCAGGCCGGCATCGACGTCATCGCCCACACCACACCGGCGTCGACGCCGTGGGAACTGCCGGAGCTGCGCGGCGCCGCGCTCACGCCGACGCTCACGCTCTGGCGCACGTTCCTCCGTCACGACCGCTGGTCGGTGCGCGAGCGCATCGCCGAAAATTCGCTCGCCCAGCTCCGCGCCTGGCGCGCCGCCGGCGGCACGGTCCTCTTCGGCACCGACCTCGGCGCCGTCGACCCCGACCCGCTCCCCGAATATCTGGCGATGCAGGAAGCCGGCATGTCGCCGCGCGAGATCCTGACCTCACTGACCACCGCACCGGCAGCGCGGTTCGGCGGAGTGGCGCGCATCGAAGCGGGCGCGCCCGCGGACGTAGTGGTGCTGCGCGGCGATCCGGGCGAGGACGTGCGCGCGCTGGTCGAGGTGCGGTATGTGATTCGCGGCGCAAGGGTCGTGTATCGGAGCGAGGAATGATCCGCCGCGCACGCTCACGCGCATCGAGAGCGGCACGCCAGCGAACCTAGCTCGTGCTACGCCGCGATCCGGCTGGTCGTTCGCGCGCTGGTCTTGATCCGCCGCCCAACCTCATGCGCATCGAGTCCGGCGCGCGCGCGACCTGTCGAACCGCGCAGCGATCCGGCCGCGGTCGTGCGCACGCTGGTCTTGATCCGCCGCCCAACCATCAGCATCGAGTGCCGCGCCCGCGGGACTCGGTCGTGCTGCGCGGCGATCCGGTCGCGGACGTGCGCGCGCTCGTTGATGCCTTGTGTGATCCGCGGCGTTGATCCGCCTCACCCACCGCTGAGCGCCGGCAGGATCACGATCTCGCTCCGGTCGCGGACCGGCGTGGCGAAGCCGCCGGAGAAGCGGATGCTTTCGCCGTCGACGAAGATGTTGATGTGCTGGCGCACTTCGCCACGCTCGGTGAGGACGCGGTCGCGGAAGGACGGGTAGGCGCTCCAGAGCAGCGCCAGCGCGTCGTCGAGCGAGCGCGCCTCGCCGTCGAGGCGCAGCTCGCCGACGTTGCCGGCGAGCTCGCGCAGCGGTCCGGAGATCACGAAATTCAGCGACATCAGAGCACCGCCGTCTTCACCGCCACCACCGGCGGCAGCCCTTCGGCCAGCGCCGTCCAGCTCTCGCCGGCGTCGTTCGAGGCGAAGAGCTTTCCGCTGCGCGTGCCGAAGTAGACGCCGGTGGCGTCGAGCGTGTCGACGGCCAGCGCGTCGCGCAGCACGGTCTCGTACGCGTTCTCCTGCGGCAGCCCTTCCGACATCGGCTGCCACGACGCGCCGGCGTCGCGCGTGCGGTAGACGCGCAGCCGTCCCTCGGGCGTGCAGCGGAACTGATCCGACTCCAGCGGCACGATCCAGGCGCAGTCGGCGTCGCGCGAGTCGATGCCGATGGCGAAGCCGAAATCGGACGGCACTCCGTTGGCGACGTCGGTCCACGACTCGCCGCGGTCGTCGCTGCGGTAGAGGCCCCAGTGGTTCTGCAGATACATCCGCTCCGGGCGCTGCCGCGACTGCACGACCTTATGGACGCACTGCCCGAATTCCGGATATTTGTCAGGAAGGAAGTCCGCACGGACGCCCTGATTCGACGGACGCCACGTCGCGCCGCCGTCCTCGGTCACGTACATGCCGGCGGTGGAGACGGCGATGCGCATCCGTCGCGGGTCGGCGGGATCGGGAAGGATGGTGTGCATGCACATCCCGCCGCCGCCCGGCACCCACTTCGCGCGCTGCGGATGGTTCCAGAGATTCTCGTCGAGCGCCCACGTCTCTCCGGCATCGCGCGAGACGAAGAGCGCGGCCGGCTCGACGCCGCAGTAGAGCGTGTCGGGCTCGGAGTCGCGGCCGGGCACGATCTGCCAGATCTGATTGAGCGCGGCGCCCGTCGACTGCGGGAACTTCACGTTCGCTTCCTCGGGGTTGGTCCAGGTGCGGCCGAAGTCGTCGCTCGAGCGCAACAGCCCGCCCCAGTGCATGCTGAACGCGCCCGCCCAGAGCCGCTGCCGTCCGGCGCGGCGGTCGTACGCGAGCGCGTAAACGGAGCTGCCGGGAAAGTACGGCCCACCCATCTGCCACTGCTTCCGCTTCGCATCGGAGCGGAAGAGAAAGGCGCCTTTCATCGTGCCGACCATGAGCAGCACATCGCCGGATTGCGGATCGATCTGTTTCACCTCGGGCATGCGTTACCTCCCCTGTTCCAGGATGCGGCCGATGAGCTTCGCATCGTCCGGCAGCAGTCCCGCTCTCACCAGTCGCGTGGTCAGCTCGCGCCACGACGGCTCGAGCGCGAACGCTTTCGCGAAGACGGGCATGGCCTCGTCGCGGCGGTTCATGTTGATCAGCGCCACGGCGTGCCAGTAGAGCATCTCCGCGTAGCGGCTCTGCGGAATGCCGGGCGTCGTTGCGGCGATCTGCTCGGCCGCGGCGTACTCGCGCAGCGCTCCTTCATTGTCCTTCTGCTCGGTGGCGAGATCGCCGGCGTTCATGTGGTTGTAGGCGCGCTGCAAGGCGACGAGGCGACGCAACTCGACCAGCGGCGCCGGCGCGTCGTCGACGCGCAGATCGAACACGCGATCCTGCCACGGCTTGCCGCTCGCTTTCGCATTCACGACGATCAGCGCCGCCGACTGTTTGCCGCGGATGTCGCCGCCGACCGACTGCGCCGCATCGAGCGCGGCCAGCATGCGCTCGGCGAGATCGCCTTTGGTGGCGGTGAAGGCTTTGGCCATGGCCGGCCAGACCTGATCGTTGGACATCAAATTGGCCTGCACGGCGTAGTCGCGGCCGACCATCAGGTCGCCGCCGTTCGCGCCGCACTGCACGCGCAGCGTGTCGCCGGTGGCGTTGGCGATGCCGCTCGGCGAGCCGGCGATGCCGCCGGCGGCGGCGATGTCGCGCGAGCCGGTGAAGGTGGCGACGTCGCCGTTCGCATCGATCATCGCTACCTGGCGCACGTCGCAGGCAACATCGCCGCTGAGCAGCGCGCGCAGTGCCTGCGGCGCGGAACGTCCGGCGCGCAGCAGATCGAGTCCGAGCTTGCCGTACGACGGATCGGCGAAGCTCTGCGTGGCCACCGCGCCGACGCCCGCCTCCGCCCACGGCACCACCTGCCCCACCGCAAACCAGTGCGACTGCACGGCCACGCCGATCTCACCCGAGGCGGGATCGCGCGCGACGATCGAGAACGTGTGCACCGGACGCACCTGGGCGAGGACCGCGAGCAGCAGCAGCGCTTTCATGAGGCGCGATTATGTCGCAGGGCTGACGTGCAGCTCGAACGTCGCCGCGCCGGCGCCGATCTCGACGCGATCTCCCGAGCGGAGCGTGGCCCGCGAGACGAGCGCACCGTTCACGCGCGTGCCGTTGGTCGAGCCGCGGTCGATGGCCACCACGCCGTCGGCGCCGTGGCCGATCCAGACATGCCGCTTCGAAACGCGCTGATCGCGCACGACCACTTCCGACGAGGCCGGATCGCGGCCGATCTGCACGCCGGTGTATCCGATGAGGAAGGACTGTCCGGCCAGCGGACCGGCGGTGCAGATCAGCGTGGCGTTCTGCTCGCGCGCGAGCTCCGGTGTGACCGGCAGCGGCATCTCGCGCGTGAGGCGCGCCACGAGCTGCGGCTCCGGCTGGCGCACCTCCTGCGGCAGTCCCAGTCGCGCCCGCGCGTTGCGCACCGCCTCGACGAGCTTCATGCGGATCTCGAACGCATCCGGACCGGCGGCGCGGCTGCTGCGCCACGAGTGAAAGGCGAGCTCGCTGGCTAGCGCGTGAAAGCGGCGCCGGGCTCTCCACTTGCGCACACCGCCTTCGAGCAGCGCGCGCGTCGACTCGCCGATGCGTCGCCGCACCGAGGTCACCACCAGGACATCGTCGTGGCTGAGCACTCCCTCGGAGACGACTTTCTCCAGATGCGCGCGAATGATGTTCGCCTCGCGCCGCAGCGAGAAGAGCGCGATCACCAGCACCGCCAGCGCGGCCGGCATCATGATCACCACGTACGCGGCGAAGAAGACCAGGCCGAAGCTCGCAGAGAGATTCCAGATGCCGTGCAGCAGCATCGCCGCGCCGAGGCCGAGCGGCGGCGCGAGCCACTTCACCCAGGTGCGGTCGCTCTCGCGCGCGGCGCCGAAGCCGATGCCGGTGGCGCTGGTGTAGAGCGGATGCGCGAACGGACCCATGATGCCGCGCATGAAGAACACCACCGCCGCGCTGCCTTCCTGCGGCATGGTCACGGCGCGGCCGTAGTACTGCACGTTCTCGGTCATGGCGAAGCCGAGGCCGACCATCGTGGCGTAGACGATCCCGTCGGTCACGTCGTCGAAATAGTCGCGGCGCCAGAGAAAGAGCAGCAGCAGCGCGGCGCCTTTGGTGAGCTCCTCGACGAACGGCGCCGACAGAATGCTGCCGAGGGTCGAGGCGGCATTCGCGCCGGCGACGAGTGAGAGCAACCCTTCGTTGACCGTGTTCACCACCAGGGCGAAGAAGATGGCGATGGTCGCGCCCCAGACGAACGCGGTGGCGAGCAGCCACGGCGGCTCCGGCTCGAAACGATCGATGGTGAGGGCCATGGCGATGTAGAACGGCACCGGCACCACCGCCATCACGAACCCGGTGACGAATCCGCTGAGCCCCGTGCCGAGGCCGATGGCGAGCAAGGACAGCGTCCCGAGCACCGCGCCCGCGGCGAGCACGCACCCGCTGAAGAGCCATTTCGAGCGCGTGCTGCGCGGCATCGGACGATTGTAAGTGGGTCGGGATCGATGGTATGCAGAGGCGATGGACGAATTCATGCTGGCCGCGATCGAAGAAGCACGCAGCGGTCGCGATGAAGGCGGCATCCCGATCGGTTCGGTCGTGGTGCACCGCGGCACGATCATCGGCCGCGGTCACAACCGTCGGATCCAGCGTCGCAGCGCGGTGCTGCACGCGGAAATCGACGCGCTCGAAAACGCGGGACGCCAGCCGGCCAGCGTCTATCGCGAGTGCGTGCTCTATACGACCTTGTCACCCTGCGCGATGTGCAGCGGCGCGATTCTGCTCTACGGCATTCCGCGCGTGATCGTCGGCGAGAACCAGACGTTCCTGGGAGAGGAAGCGTTGCTACGCTCGCGCGGCGTCGAGGTGAGCGTGCTCGATGACCGTGAGTGCGTCGCGTTGATGCGCACCTTCATCGCCGCGAATCAGGAGCTGTGGAACGAAGACATTGGCGAGTGAGCCTCACCGCCCCACATTCCTCCATAGATGCACGTAGCTGAGCGCGAGGCGATACGCGAGCTGCTCGTTCGTGCTCGAGGCGCCGTGGCCGCCTTCGATGTTCTCGTAGTACCAGACCGGGTGACCCTGTTCCTGCAGCCGCGCCACCGTCTTGCGGGCGTGGCCGGGATGCACGCGGTCGTCACGGGTCGAGGCGTAGACGAAGAGCGGCGGGTACTTCGCGTCGCGGCGGAAGTTCTGGTACGGCGACCAGGCGCGCAGCCACTCCCATTCCTGGGCGATGCGCGGATCGCCGTACTCCGCCATCCAGCTCGCGCCGGCCAGCAGCTCGTGATAGCGGCGCATGTCGGAGAGCGGCGAGCCGCTGATGATCGCGCCGTAGAGCTCGGGATGGCGCGACATCGTCGTCAGCGTGAGCAGGCCGCCGTTGCTGCGCCCTTCGATGCCGATGCGCTCCGGACGGCTGATGCCGGTGGCGACGAGATCGCGCGCGATCGCTTCGAAATCCTCGAAGACCTTGTGGCGATTTTCCTTCAGCACCGTCGAGTGCCAGGCCGGGCCGAACTCGCCGCCGCCGCGGATGTTCGCCAGCACGAAGACGCCTCCGCGCTCGAGCCAGAGCCTTCCGTACGCGCCGTAGAGCTGCTCGTACGAGCCGGAGTACGACGGCGTGAGCGAGTTGCGGAAGCCGCCGTACGAGAAAATGTGCACGCGGTTCGAGCCGTCGCGCTTCATGTTTTTCGGCCCGACCACAAAGTACGGGATGCGCGTGCCGTCGGACGACGTCGCCCACTGCTGCGTGGTCTCGAAGCGGTCGCCGGCGAAGGTGGCCTGCTGCGACACGATGGAGCTGACCGCGCCGCCGCCGCCGGCGACGTGGTAAAGCGTCGGCGGCACGGTGAAGGACTGAAACAGGACCATGGCGTCGCCCGACTCCGGATGCGAGGTCATCACCGAGATGGCGCCGTTCTCCGGGAACTGCACGTGGTCGCGGTTCCAGCCGGTGGCCGTCGGCGCGAAGCGGTCGAGGCGGCCGCGCACGTTGTCGAGCATGGCCACGAGGATCTCCCGGTCGGTGACTTCGACCTGCTCGACGACCTCGCTCTCCGTCGGCGCGACGAGCACGTCGACGCTGCCGCTGCCGCCGACGCCGTCACGCAGGGCCGCCGGATCGGCGAGGATCACCGAGCCCGCCTTGATGGTCGTGCCGCCGCGCGTCCAGTCATCCTGCAGCCGCACCACCAGCCGGCCATTGAAGGCGTCGACCACTTCCGCGGTCTCCGGCAGCGCGAGCAGTTGGAGCTGACCGTTGGCGTCGAGCTGCTGATACTTGTTGTTCCAGAAGGTCGTCCCTTCGGAGACGAGATCGATGACGCCGCCGCCGCTGCGGTAGCGGCGCGCGGAGACGGAGACCGACTTTGGCGAGCCTTCGTAGATGGTGGTCGCGGCGGAGAGCGGCGTGCCGCGCTTCCAGAGCTTGACGATGCGCGCGTAGCCCGACTCCGTCGTGGAACCCGCGCCGAAGTCGGTGGCGACGAAGAGCGTGTTCTCGTCGCGCCAGGCGACGTTCGTCTTCGCCACCGGCAGGAAGAAGCCGCCTTCGACGAAGCGGAGCGACTCGGCGTCGAACTCGCGGATCTCCGCCGCGTCGCCGCCGCCCGGCGAGAGCGTAACCAGACACTGCCGGTGCTGCGGCGGCAGACAGGTCATGCCGTGAAAGACCCACGGCTTTCCTTCGCGGCGCGAGAGCTCGTCGATGTCGAGGACGGTGGTCCAGCGCGGCGAAGCGTTGTGCAGCTCATCGACGGTGGTGCGGCGATAGAGGCCGCGCGGATGTTCGGCATCGCGCCAGAGGTTGTAGAGGTACGCTCCGTGGTACTCGACCACCGGCACGCGCGAGGCAGAGTTGAGCACCGCCAGCGCGTCGCGATAGAGCGCGTCGAACTCCGGCGACGAGGCGAGCTCCCGCTTCGTGCGCTCGTTCTGCTGGTTCACCCAGTCCATGGCCCGCGCGCCGTCGACGTCTTCGAGCCAGAGGTAGGGATCGTCGTCGGCATTCGAAGGCGCGGGCGCCGCGGCTGGCGGCGCGACGGTCGAAGTGCAGCCGATGAACGTGAGGAGCGCGAGGAGCAGAAGCGTGCGGAACGTCATGCGCACGCGGCGCAGCGAATCGCGGGCCAAGCGCGGCATGCATCCTGGTCCGCCTCTGGCACACACGCACCCCCGTGGACCACTACCTCGGTGGCACCTGGCTCGCGCGCCTGCTCTTCACCCGCGGGCTGGCAGCGATCTACCTGGTGGCGTTCGTCTCCGCGCTGAATCAGTTTCCGGCGCTCCTCGGCGAGCGCGGGCTGCTGCCGGTGCGCGACTTCCTGGCGCAGGTGCCGTTCCGCTACGCGCCGAGTCTCTTTCAGTGGCGCTACTCCGATGCGCTGCTCCGCACCGTGGCCACCCTCGGCATCGCGCTCTCCGGCCTCACGCTCGTCGGACTCACCGAGCTCACGCCGTGGTGGTGCGTGGCGACGGTGTGGCTGATCCTCTGGGCGCTCTATCTCTCCATCGTCAACGTCGGCCAGACCTTCTACGGCTTCGGCTGGGAGTCGATGCTGGTGGAGGCGGGCTTCTTCGCCGCGTTCCTCGGCCCGCGCGAGCTCGCGCCGCCGTGGATCGTGATGGCGATCCTGCGCTGGATGCTCTTCCGCGTCGAGTTCGGCGCGGGCCTCATCAAGCTGCGCCACGACGAGTGCTGGCGCAATCTCACCTGCCTCTACTACCACTACGAGACGCAGCCGCTGCCGAACGCCCTCGGTTGGGCGTTCCACAAATTCTCGAAGCCGATGCACCGCTTCAGCGTCGCCTTCAGCCACTTCGTGCAGGTGCTCGTGCCGTTCGGCCTCTTCGCGCCGCAGCCGGTCGCGTCGATCGCCGCCGCGTTGATCATCCTCCATCAACTGCTGCTCATCATCAGCGGGAACTATTCGTGGCTGAACTGGCTGACGGTGGTTCTCGGCGTGAGCGGCTTCGGCGACAGCTTTTTCCGCTTCGCGCCGCCGCCGCTGCTGGCGCGGCCGCTCGGGTATGACATCGCGCTCTACGCGCTGGCGGCGGTCACGCTCGTGCTCAGCGTGAAGCCGGCCATCAATCTCTTCTCGCGCGATCAGATGATGAACTACAGTTGGAACCGGCTGCATCTGGTCAACGCCTACGGCGCCTTCGGCAGCATCACCAAGGAGCGCTACGAGATCGTCCTCGAAGGAAGCGACGACGAGCAGACGTGGCGCGAGTACGAGTTCCGCGCGAAGCCGGGAGACCCGATGCGCCGCCCGCCGCAGGTCGCGCCGTATCACCTCCGGCTCGACTGGCTGATGTGGTTCCTCCCCTTTTCCGTGCGCGTGCTGCCGGGACGCGTGCTCGTGCCGGGCTACGAGGTGTGGTTCATCCGCTTCGTGCAGCGGCTGCTCGAGAACGACGCGCAGACGCTCGCGCTGATCCGCCACAACCCGTTCCCCGACCGGCCGCCGCGCTTCCTCCGCGCCGGCTACTACCGCTACCAGTACACGAGCGCGCGCGAGAAGCGCGAGACGGGCGCGTGGTGGAAACGAAATCGTGTCGGTGAATATCTGCCGTCGATCGCGCGCAACGATCTGGGCGTAATCTGAAGCGATGTTCGCCGCCGCGCTGATCCTCGCCGCGTCGATTACCGGCACCGTGACGGTGAGCGGCTCGCCGCTGCCGGGCGTGCGCGTCACGCTGACGCAGAACGATCGCGATAAGACGGTGACGGCGAACGACGACGGCGTCTATCGGATCGAAGATGTCTTTCCGGGCACGGCGACGCTTCGCTTCGAGCTGGCCGGGCTTCTGCCGCGAGAAGAAGAGATCACCGTCGTCGCCGGCGAGAACCGGCAGGCGCCGGAGGAGCTGCGCGTGCAGCCGCACGCGCCGATGGAATCCATACGCGCGATCTGCTTCGATGCGCGGCCGGAATCGCCCTGGGACTCGCCGCGCTGCGCCGACCGCGAGCGCGATGTCGCGTTGATCCGCTCGCTCGACCGCGGCGATCGGTCGGTGATCGCGCTCCTGCGCAGCCGCCACGAGGAGGAGCCGACGTACGAGGAGCGCCACCGGATCGCCGGCGCGCTGCTGCGCCACGTCCCGGACGACGCCGCCTATTGGAACGAGCTCTTCACCGCGGCCGAAGGCGTGATGCGGGAACGGGATCCCGACTTTGACGAGTGGTGCAGCGCTCACGACATCGAGTCGTGGAAGTACATGGCGGTCTCGCGCGCGGCGCTCCGCACCATCGCCTCCGACCCGCGCTCGCGTGACCTCCTGCTGCGCGCGCTCACCATCGCCGACTTCGACGTGATCCGCATCGCCATCCGCGGCCTGGCCGCGCAACACGACGAGACCGCCGTCCCGGCCATCGGCCGCGCCCTCGACTCGCTCGGAAGCCGCGCCGCCGAGCTTCTGCCGCTGCTGGACGGCTTCGAGTCGCCTGCGGCGCGGCGCATCGCGCGGCGGAACTATCGGTGAGGTAGAGACGAGCCGCCCTGCCCCTGCGGCTTCATGCGGCTGCCGTGGTGCGACGGACCGTACGCTCGCGCGAGCTGCTGCCGCGGGCTCGACGCGCGCAGCCCGCGCCGCCGCCGCGCGCGATCACATCGGCAGCTGCGACGTGATCCACATCGCCATCCGCGGCCTCGCGGCGCAACACGACAACGCCGCGGTGCCGGCCATCGGCCGTGCACGCTTTTCCTCTCCTACCCCTGCGGCTTCACCCGACTCCCATCCTCCGACGGTCCGTACTCATTCTTGTACTCGCGCTCGACCACCGGCGCGTTGGGATCGTCGTTCCGTTCGCGCACCGCTGGCAGGAGGAAGCGCGGGATGAGGTTCGTCGAGGAGTCGCGGGTGAGTCGGCCGCTGCTGTAGTTCGCGGCGGTCGTGGCCACCACCAGGTCGAGCTCGGGGACGACGTAGACGGTCTGGCCGCCGGCGCCGAGGGCGGCGAAGGCGCGGACGGTGCGGTCCTTGTACGGAAAGTCGGTGCTCCACCAGAGGTAGCCGTAATACCAGTTCCGCAGGTGGTAGAGCGGCGAAGAGGCGCGGCGCACGAACTCCGCCGGCAGCACGCGCTTGCCGTTCCAGACGCCGCCGTCGAGCATGAGCTGGCCGAGCTTGAGGAAGTCGCGCGGCAGCAGGCGCACGCTTCCGCCTCCATAAGGATTTCCTGCCGGATCGAGGATCCAGGAGTAATTCCGGATCTGCAGCGGTGCGGCAACCCAGCGGTCGAACGCCTCCACCGGCGAGCGGCCGGTGGCGCGCCCGAGCATCCCCAGCGCGAGATTCGGGCTGGCGCTGCAGTAGACCGACTTCTCGCCCGGCGGCGTCGCCTGCGGCACCCGCAGCGTGTAGCGGTAATAGTCGGGCTCCGCCGTCTGCTCCGCCATCACCTCTTCGTTGCCCGGCGCGTTCTCGTTCGTGTCGTCGCAGAAGAAGCCGGACGACATCGTCAGCAGATGTTCGAGCGTCATGCTGCGCTTCTGCGGATCGTCCGTAGGCGTAGCGAACGTCTCGTAGACGCCGCTAGTGAGCGAGAGCGGCACGCCGCCCTGCATGGCCGCACCGATCACCGTCGCCGTAAGGCTCTTCGACGCGGAGCGCGTATCGTGCAGCTTGTCGCGATGCTCGCCGTGAAAGTACTCCTCGAGCACCAGCCGTCCGTGCCGCGCCATCAGCCAGCCGTGCGACTGAATGGCGTCGGGCGCGTCCATCGGCAGCTCGAGCATCCGCTGGATGAAGCGCTCGACGGCGCCGCGATCGATCCGCTCTTCCTCGAGCGACGCCACCGCCCAGCCGTCGCCGAGGGCGGGCGGCGCGCGGTAGCGATAGGGCGCGGGATGGCGGCCGCGCGGATAGAACTCGCTGTCGTCGCCCTCGCGGCGGAAGTCGTACGAGCCGCCGCGGCCGGGAAAGGCGAGCGTGATGACGTCCGCCTCCGGATCGTAGCTGCCGGCGGCGATGCTCTTCCCCGACTTGGTCAACAGCTTGACCATCGTCCCGTCCACCGCCAGCGACTCGATGCCGGCCTGTCCGTAGACGTCGCGCTCCGGATTGCGGAGCAGCGCGGCCAGCGTGCCGTCGGCGCGCGGCTGCAGCAGCAGGTAGAACGTGAACGTCTCCTCGTCCGGCGCGACCACGCCGCGCCACCGGTTCGCGCCGTCGGGCTCGAGCGTGACCGGCGAGACGAAGCGGCTGCTGTTGGTCGGCAGCGGCGAACGCCACCAGTGACCGGTGATGCGCGCGCCCGACATGCGTCCGCGAAACGCGCCGGCGTCATTCGGCAGCGCGAACGACAGCTCGCCGCCCGCCGCCTGCACCGGCAGCGTCCGCCCATTGAAATCGGCCGTGTAGCTCTCGCCGCTGCGCACGATCAGCAGCGGTCCGCGGGCGTCGGGGCCGAAGCGCAGCTTCGCCTTCCAGAGCCCCGACAAATCGCCCGCGAGCGCCAGCGGCGCGGCGGCGAGCGCGACGGAAAGGAGGAGCAGGCGCGTTCTCGTCACAAATCCGTAGACGCGCCGCCGCAGCGTTCGTTAGATGAATTTCTTCGGCCGCCGAAGTGTTTTGTGCGACCTATGCACATCCGATCCACCATCCTCACGGCGGCGCTCGCCGCGGCGCTGCCGCTCAGCGCCGTCGCCGCACCGCCCGCCACCGCCACCGTCACCACCACCACGACCACCACGAAGACGACCACCACGACCTCTGCCGCGGCGCCGCGTTACGGCACCTGGGGCTTCGACCTGGCCGGCATGGACCGTTCGGTCAAGCCGGGCGACGACTTCTTCCGTTACGTCAACGGGAAGTGGGCGGCGAGCACGCAGATCCCGGCCGACCGCACCTCGTACAGCACGTTCGTCACGCTGCGCGAGCTCTCCGAGGCGCGGACGCGGGCGCTGCTCGACCGCTGGGCCTCGACCAAAGGGCTGGCGCCGTCGAGCGACGAGGCGAAGGTCGCCGCGGTCTACCGCACCTTCCTCGACGAGGCGGCTGCGGAGAAGCTCGACATCAAGCCGATCCAGCCGCATCTCGACGCGGTGAAGAACGTCAAGACGCGCGAGGAGATGGCGCGCGTGATGGGCCGCAGCGCCGGCCGCTTCGGCAGCACCTTCTTCGCCGCCGGCGTGATGGCCGACCTCAAGCATCCCGACCGCTACGCGCTCTACCTCGTCCAGTCCGGCCTCGGACTGCCCGACCGCGAGTACTACCTGCGCGAGAACTTCAAGGCGCAGAAAGAGCGCTATCAGCAGTACGTCGCCGACATGCTGCGTATGGCCGGCTGGAGCGACGCCGAGCAGCAGGCCGCAGCCGTCGTGGCGATGGAATCGCGCATCGCCGAGGCGCACTGGAGCCGCGCCGAGAGCCGCAACCGTGACAAGACCTACAACGCCATGACCGTGGCGGAGCTCGAGCAGTACGCGCCGCAGTTCCCCTGGACCGCGTGGCTCAGCGAGTCGGGCATCAAGAACGCGCCCGGCGTGATCGTCATGCAGAACACCGCCTTCCCGAAGCAGGCGCAGATCTTCGCCGAGACGCCGCTCGAGACGCTGAAGGCGTGGGAAGCGTTCCACATCGTCGACGACGCCGCGCCGGTGCTCTCGAAGCGCTTCGTCACCGCGAACTACGAGTTCCGCGCGAAGTTCCTCGGCGGGCAGCAGGAAGAGAAGCCGCGCTGGAAGCGCGCCGTCGCCGCGGCCGAAGACGCCATGGGTGAAGCCATCGGCCGCACCTACGTGGCCGAGTACTTTCCGCCGGAGTCGAAGGCGAAGATGGACCAGCTCGTGGCCGACCTTCGCACGGCCATGAAGGCCCGCATCGAAGGCCTGCAGTGGATGTCGCCGGAGACGAAGGCGAAGGCCCTCGACAAGCTCGCCAAGTTCCAGGTCAAGATCGGCTATCCGACCAAGTGGCGCGACTACTCGAAGCTCGACGTGCGCGAAGGCGACCTGGCCGGCAACACCGAGCGCGCCGCGCAATTCGAGTGGGCCTACGACATCGCCCGCATCGGCAAGCCGGTCGACCGTGAGGAATGGGGCATGACGCCGCAGACCGTCAACGCCTACTACAACCCGCCGAAGAACGAGATCGTCTTCCCGGCCGCCATCCTGCAGCCGCCGTTCTTCGATCCGAAGGCCGACCCGGCCGTCAACTACGGCGGCATCGGCACGGTGATCGGACACGAGATCTCGCACGGCTTCGACGACCAGGGCCGCAAGTCCGACGGCAACGGCGTGCTCACCGACTGGTGGGCTGCCGACGACGCCACGAAGTTCGAAGCGCAGGCCGCGCGCCTCGGCGCGCAGTACGAAGCGATCGACCTGCCGCAGGCCAAGGGCGTGCGCATCGTCGGCCGCCAGACCATGGGCGAGAACATCGGCGACCTCGGCGGCATCCTGATGGCGCTCGAGGCGTATCGCATCTCGCTGCACGGCAAGCCGGCGCCGGTCCTCGACGGCTTCACCGGCGAGCAGCGCTTCTTCCTCGGCTACGCGCAGCTCTGGCGCGCGATGTATCGCGACGACGCGCTGCGCCAGCAGCTCACCTCCGACTCGCACTCGCCCGGCATGGTCCGCGCGTTCGCACCGCTCCGCAACGTCGACGCCTGGTACGAGGCGTTCGGCGTGAAGGAAGGCGACGCGAACTACATCAAGCCGGAAGAGCGCGTCCGGATCTGGTAACCAACGCCTGACGTGACCGGCCGCTCGCCCGGGCGGCCGGTCATACCGGCTCCACCACTTCGATCGCGCTGGCCGCGATCCGTTCCAGCTCGCTCCTGCGGAACGACAGCAGCGTCTTCGCGCCCGCCTCGATGGCTGCGTCGATCAGCATCGCGTCCCACGTCTCGCCGCCGCCGACCGGCGCCACCGACCACTTGCGCAGCAGGCTCCAGGTCTCGCTCGCGCGCAGGCCGGAGAGCTTCGCCGCGGCGAAACTGCTGCGCAGCAGGTGAAAGGCGTCGGCGTGGGCGAGCCGGTGCTGCGCCGGCAATCGCGTGAGGATGGCGTAGCTCTCGACGAGCGCCGGCGCCGGCAGGACCAGCGCTTTGCGCGCGAGCGCCTGCTCGATGGCCGCGCCGGCGGCGCGATGGCGCTCGTGCCAGGTGACCAGCGCGGCCACGACCACGGTGGCGTCGGCCGCCACGAGTCCGCGCGGCCGGGCGCTCACCGCCGCACCTTCTGCTGCGTGGCGCTGACGACCTCGCGCGTGAGCGGATCGTCGGTGTCGGCGGAGATGGCTACCTGCAGCCGTCCCTTCTGCACGATGCGCACGGGCCGGCGGCGCGGCTCGATCTCGATGCGCCCATCGCGGCAGGTCACGACCAGCGGCATGCCCGGCTCGATGCCGGCCGCCTCGCGGATCTCCTTCGGGATGACCAGCCGTCCGGCACGATCGATGGTAATGGTGATGGCATCGTTCATGGCAAAAATAATG
>DASVQE010000049.1:0-33220 GCA_036389275.1 Thermoanaerobaculia bacterium | reverse complement strand
CATCCGCTATGCCACCGAGGCTGCGGCGGCGCCGCCGCAGCAGCAATAAACAATGGTCCTGAACATCGCCGGCCCCGAATACGACTTCGGCAGCGTGGTCTTCGTGGTGCTCGAAGAATGCGAGCACCGCCGCCGCGGCTTCGACGACGACGAGCTCGAGGCGCAACTGTTGAACGTCGCCCGCGGCAAGCTCGCCAAAATCAAGGCGGCTTACGATGAATTCGGCGGCGCGGCCTCGTACTGGAAATCGCTCGAGACGGAAGTGCTGGAGACGGCCATGCCGCAGTACATCGACCACGCCCGGTCGATGAACGCGCTCGAGCGCAATGCGTACGGCGTCTGGCGCGGCGGCGATCCGCTGGCGCGCTTCGTCTTCGCGCTCATCGGTCTCGTGATCGGCAGCATCATCATCGCTTTGCCGTTCATCGCCATCTTCGAGGCCATGTTCGCGTTCGCGCTGGCCGCGGCCGGATTTCTCTATCCGGAGATCAACCGCTACACGCACGAGCGGCGTCACGCCCGCACGCTCAATCGACTCGTCGCCGACGCGGCGGCGTATCAGCGCAACGCCAAGCTGCACTACATGACCACCACCGAGATCCGGGAGAGCTTCGCCATCGGCGCGCCGCAGGGCCAGATCGAAAGCGGCAGCAGCACCAAGACCGCGGAGTGAGTCGTGTACCATCGCCTCGTGTACCATCGACGCCCATGGCTGAGCGTCGCGCGATTCCGCTGCACACGAAGATCCTGATCGGCCTGGTGGCGGGCGCCATCGTCGGCGGTACGCTCAACACGATGCTCGGCGCCGGCGCGCCCGCGCTCACCTTCGTCGCCGACAACATCACCAATCCGATCGGGCAGCTCTTCCTCCGCCTGCTCTTGCTGCTCGTCGTGCCGCTGGTCTTCTCCAGCCTCGTCCTCGGCGTGGCCGGGCTCGGCGATCTGCGGCGAATCGGACGCATCGGCGTGAAGTCGCTCGTTTACACGCTGATCGTTTCCGGCATCAGCGTGATCATCGGCCTGACGCTCGCCAACACGATCCGTCCCGGCAAGCGCATCTCGCCGGAGATCAGCGCGCGGCTCGCGCAGCAGTACAGCAAGGACGCCACGAAGACCGTCGAGACGGCGGTGAGCGGCGCAAAGTCGGACGACGCGCCGCTGCTGAAGGCCGTCAAGACCATCGTCCCGACCAACGTCTTCGCGGCCGTTTCGAAAGACACGCCCGACATGCTCGGGCTGATGTTCTTCGCGCTCTTCTTCGGGATCTGCCTCACGCTCGTGCCGGACGAGACGAAGGCGCCGCTGATCGGCGTGCTCGAGGCGATCTTCGCCGCCGTCGAGCGCGGCATCCAGATCGTGATGCTGATCGCGCCGTACGCGGTCTTCTGTCTCCTCTTCACGATGACCGCGCGGTTCGGCTTTGGCCTGCTGGCCAGCCTCGGCTGGTTCGTCGGCACGGTGCTTCTCGGCCTGGCCATTCACATGTTCGGCGTCTACTCGCTGAGCGTCTGGCTGCTCTCGCGCATCAACCCGCTGGTCTTTTTCTCGCGCATCAAGACGGCGATGATCACCGCCTTCTCGACCTCGTCGTCGAACGCGACGCTGCCGACCGCGCTGCGCGTCTCGGAGGAAAACCTCGGCGTGCCGCGCGACATCAACTCGTTCGTGCTCACCGTCGGCGCGACGGCGAATCAGAACGGCACCGCGCTCTACGAAGGCGTGACGGTGCTCTTCCTCGCCCAGCTGGCCGGCATCGATCTCTCGCTCGGGCAGCAGTTGATGGTCGTCTACCTCGCGATCCTCGGTGGCGTCGGCACGGCCGGCGTGCCGTCGGGATCGATTCCGTTCATCATCGTCGTGCTCGCGCAGATCGGCGTGAACCCGGCCCTGATCGCCATCATCCTCGGCGTCGACCGCATCCTCGACATGTGCCGCACGGTGCTGAACGTGACCGGCGACATCACCATCGCCACCTACGTCGCGCGCAGCGAAGGAGTCGAGCTGCTGCGTGAGATTCCCGAGCCGGCCGCGATCGATTTGTAGCGCTCGGCTACAATGGACGGTCCGGGTGCGATGGGTATGAGAGCGGCCAACATCGAGCGTGTCAAACGCCGCATGCTGCAGGAGGCGGTGGCCGAGAACCTCGACGTGATCCGAGGCTTGCCGCCCCGTGCCTTGCGCCGCACCCGCCGCTGGACGCGCATCTGGCTCCGCCGCGCCGCACTGCTGCTCGTGCCGGCCACGCTGATCGGAGCGACGGTGCTGGTGCGGCAGGCGCCGCCCGCGCCGCGCGCGATGCTCGGCGCAGCGGTGCCGCGCATGCCGCAGCCGGTCGCCGCCCGAGGAACCGGAGGAACCGAGGAACCGGGGAACCGCTTCGAACGCGTCACCTCCGCAGCCTTTCCCCTGGCCGTGCGCCGCATCGTGCTCGACGCCGGGCATGGCGGCTCCGATCCCGGCGCCGGCTCCGCGCTCATCACCGAGAAAACGATCACGCTCGACATCGGCCAGCGCCTGCGCGCGCTGCTCGAGCGCGAAGGCTTTGAAGTCGTGGCCACGCGCGGCGACGATCGCACGCTGCCGCTCAAGGAACGGGCGCGCCTCGCGAACGCGTCGCAGAGCGACATCTTCGTCTCCATCCACGTGAACTCGATCGTCAGCCACACCGCCAGCCGCGGCGTCGAGACGTACTACCTCGGCCCGACCAACGATCCGTCGCTGACCGAGCTCGCCGCGACCGAGAACCGCGTCTCCGGCTACTCGATCGCCGACATGCGCAAGCTCCTCGACGGCGTCTACGCCGACGCGCGCCGCGACGAGTCGCAGGAGCTCGCGCGCGCGGTGCAGCAGCAGCTCGTCTCTACGTTGCGCGCGTCCGATCCGGGGCTCGAGAACTGGGGCGTCAAGCGCGCGCCGTTCCTCGTGCTCGTCGCCACCGACATGCCGGCCGTGCTGGCCGAAGTCGGCTGCCTCTCGAACGAGAAAGAAACTGCCATGCTGGCCCGGCCGGAGTACCGGCAGAAGATCGCCGAGGCGCTCTTCCACGGGATCCGCGGCTACGCGAGCGCGAACGATGCGCCGCAGAAGAAAGGAAGCGAGAACAATGGCTGACATCCTCAACGTCGGGATCGACCTCGGCACCTCGCGCAGCGCGATCTCCGCCTCCAACGGCGAGCGCTTCGTCGTCGACAGCTTCGTCGGCTGGCCGCTCGACATGGTCGCGAAGAAAGTCCTCAAGCGCGACGTCCTGATCGGCCACGAGGCCGTCGCCAACCGCACCATGCTCGACCTGCACCGCCCGCTCGAGCGCGGCCTGCTGAAGGAAGGCTCGGACAAGGACGTCGAGGCCGTGCGCGAGCTACTCAAGCATCTGCTGCGGCTCGTCGGCGTGAACGGCGGCAAGATCTCGGCGTCGAACGTGCGCGCCGTCGTCGGCGTCCCGGCCGCCGCGCTGCGCACGAACAAGCAGTACCTGCGCAACTCGATGAAAGGCATCGTCGACAGCCTGCTGATCGTCTCCGAGCCGTTCGCCGTCGCGTACGGGCTCGACGCGCTGCTGCACACGATGATCATCGACATCGGCGCCGGCACCACCGACTTCTGCGTGATGAAAGGCCGTTACCCGACCGAGGAAGACCAGCGCACGCTGACGGTCGCCGGCGACTCCATCGACACGCAACTGCTCAAGCTCATCGAGGAGCGCTACCCGCAGGCGAACGTCACCGTGTTCATGGTTCGCGAGTGGAAGGAAAAGTACAGCTTCGTCGGCGACGGCGCCGAGCGCTGCATCGTCACCGCGCCGGTCAAGGGCGTGCCGACGGAGCTCGACATCACCGCAGAGATGAAGACCGCGTGCGAGACGCTGCTCGCGCCGGTGAGCGAGACGATGGTCGATCTCCTCGCGCGCGTCGAGCCGGAGTTCCAGGAGCGCGTGCGCACGAACATCATCCTCTCCGGCGGCGGCGGCCTGATTCGCGGATTGCCGGAAGCGCTCGAGAGCGCGCTGGTCGCGGTCGGCGGCGGCAAGGTGCGTTACATGGAAGACCCGGTCTTCGTCGGCTCGGACGGCGGACTGGCGCTGGCCATCGACGCACCCGAGGGCGACTGGGAAAAGTTGTCGGCGTGAAGAAGCTCGCCGCGGCGATGCTGATGATCGCGGCGTGCCGCACGGCCACACCGCCTGCGGCGCTGCACGCGGCCATCGATCATCTGATCGTCGGCACCGCCGATCTCGAAGCCGGCATGGCCGCGTTCACCGCCGCCACCGGAGTCACGCCGGTGCGCGGCGGCCAGCATCCCGGCCGCGGCACGGAGAACGCGCTCGTCTCCCTCGGCAGCGGCACCTACCTCGAGCTCATCGCGCCGCAGCGGGATGCGGCCGGCGACGACCCGATGGTGCAGGCGTTGCGCGCGCTGCCGAAGCTGACCGCGGTCGGCTGGGCGGTGCGCGTAGACGATGTCGCATCCGCACGCGAAGCGCTCCGCAGCCGCGGCTTTGCGGTGAGCGAGCCGGCGCCCGGCAGCCGCCGCACGCCGTCGGGCGACACGCTCGAATGGACGGCGTTCGGTCTCTCGTCCGCGTCGTCCGACGCCGTTCCCTTCTTCATTCAATGGAGCACGTCGACGCGCCACCCGTCCAGCAGCAGTCCCACCGGCTGCACGCTCGCCTCGCTCGAGCTGCACGATCCCGCCGCGCCGGAGATCTCCCGTCTCGTCGATGCGCTCGGCATGAACGTGCCGGTGCAGTCTGCGCCGCGAACGAACCTCATCATCACGCTCGATTGCGGCGGGCGGCGCGTCGCATTCACGAGCGAATAGTCGCGTATGCACGTCGCGCTGCGAGTGCTCACGTTCCTGGCGGTGCTGCTCGCGGCGGTGCTCGCGTTCACGCACTACCTCCGCCGCAGCTCGATGTTCTTTCCTTCCCGATATCCGGAAGGACGTTGGGACGTCAACGCCTGGAGCGTGACGCCGGCCGAACATACGTTCAGCACCAGCGACCATCTTCGCCTGCACGCCTGGCTCTTTCGCGCGGCCGATCCGCACGCGCCGCTCCTGCTCTGGTTTCACGGCAACGCCGGCAATCTCACCGATCGCGCGGAGACGGCGGCCGAGCTGGCGCGGCGCGGCGTGTCGGTGTTCGTTTTTGACTGGCGCGGCTTCGGAAAAAGCGAAGGACGTCCCTCGGAGTCGGGCTGCTATCGCGATGCACTGGCGGCGTTCGACTACGTCCGCACGCTGCAGCCGTCGCGCATCATCCTGTACGGTGAATCGATCGGCGGACCGTACGCGGCGTACGTGGCGAAAGAGCGCAAAGGCGCGAGCGGCGTGGTGATCGAGAACTCGTTCCCGTCGCTCACCGCCCTCGGCAACGCGCTCTACGCTCCGCTGCCGCTCGGCTACGCCGCGCCGCTGTCGATGCGCACCACCGACTGGCTCAATGAAGCCGGCCTGCCGGTGCTGGTGATGCACGGCCGGCGCGATGCCGTCATTCCCTATCGCCTCGGTAAAGCGCTCTTCGACGGGCTGCGCGTGCCGAAGGAGTTCCTCACTTCCGACAACGCCGGACACTGCGAGATTCCGGCCTTCGAAGGGCGCCGCTACTACGACGCCGTGGCGGCATTCGCCCGCCGCTGATCCGCTATCATCAGCGGCACATGGTCTGCCTCCGCTGCAAACACGAGCTCGATCCGTCCAGCCGCTCCTGTCCGCACTGCGGCGAGCCGGTGACGGAGTTCGCGCGCAAGTATTCGAGCGAGCTGCTCGACGGCAAGTATCAGATCGTCGAGCGCCTCGGCGCCGGCGGCATGGGCGAGGTCTACAAGGCGGTCCACACCTACCTCGGCTCGACGCGCGTCATCAAGGTCGTCCATCCGAACATCTCCGGCAGCAGCGACGCGCACGAGCGCTTCCTGCGCGAGGCGCGCGCGGCGACGAAGGTGCAGCATCCGAACGTCGCCACCATGCACGATTTCTCCGCGCTGCCCGACGGCTCGCATTACATGGTGTGGGAGTTCATCGACGGGCAGAACGTCGCCCAGCGCCTGCGCGAGCGCGGCACGCTGCCGCCGCATCAGGCGGTGAACATCGCCATCCAGGCATTGCACGGACTGGAGGCGATCCATCGCGCCGGCATCATCCATCGCGACATCAGTCCCGAGAATCTGATGATCACGCGCGACGACGAGGTGAAGATCATCGACCTCGGCGTGGCGAAGGTCGAAGACTCGGCGTCGACCTCGGCCACGCAGACGGGCATCTTCGTCGGCAAGCTGCGCTACGCCGCGCCCGAGCAGCTCGGCTTCCTCGACGAAGGCGAGAAGATCGACGGCCGCACCGACATCTACGCCCTCGGCATGGTGCTCTTCGAGCTGCTGACCGGACGGCCGCCGTACGAGGCGAAGTCGCCGCACGAGTACTTTTTGCTGCACGCGCGCGAGCAGATGGTGCGCACCGTCGAGCTGCCGATCAACCTGCCCGGCGGCCAGGCGCTGTCGGCGGCGATCGAGAAGTCGCTCGCCCGCAACCGCAACGAGCGCTGGTCGAGCGCGCGCGAGTTCGCGCACGCACTCGAGGAGATCGACCGCTCGCTGCCGCGGCCGAACGACATGCCGACCATGGCCATCGCCCTCGATGGCGATGAGACGGTGCGTCCCGGCTCGCGCGGCGGCTTCGGCGCGACCACGCCCGACACGCTGCATCGCGAGACGGTGCGCACGGCCAACGACGCCACGGCGGCGCGTCCGCGCGCGAATGACGCCACGATCGCGCGGCCGCCGGCGTACGACCCGACCGTCGCGCGGCCGATGCCGCAGCAGCAGCCGCTCGCAGAACCGACCGTGCGCACGCCGTTTCCCGAGCCGCCCGTCGCGGCCGCCCAGCAGCCGCGCCTCACGCCCGGCATGAACCCGATCTGGATCGTGCTGGTGCTGGTGCTGCTCGTCGTCGGCGCCGGCATCGCCGCGGTGATGCTGTGGCCGCGCCGCGGCACCGAGGCGGCGACGACGGAGACCACGACCACGACCGCATCGGCGCCTTTGCAGCAGACGCAAACCGGCACGCCGCAGCGCGCGGAGACGACAGTCGACGTCACCGACACCGCCACGCCGGTGATCCTTCCGGAGACGACCACCACCGCCGCGACGCAAACGACCGCGCCGCCGCAGGTGGCCACCGCCACCACCGCACCGCCGCCCGCCGAGACGCCGCGTCCGCGCGAGCCGCGTCCCGCGCCGGCCGAGCCGCGCGAGGACGACACACCTGCGCCCGCGCCGAGCTACTCCGGCGGCGGCGGCGAGGTCTACGTCGACGGCGGCGGCGATCCCGACGGCAACGAGCGCGCCCTGGCGCGCCTCAAGCGCGAGATGCGCGGCGTCTCCGCGGTCGAGGTGCACGCGCCGGGGATGCAGGGGCTGCTCGTGAACGCGCTCAACGAAGCGATCCCGTCGCTCAACGTGCTCGATCACGCCGAGGTGGTGATCCAATTCGATGGAGTGATGGAACGCCTCGGCCGCGGCCGCAAGCGCCGCGCCGCCAGCGCCATCATCACCAAGCGCGGACGCGTCGTCTTCCGCTACCAACTGCCCGACGAGATCTATCGCGTCGGCTCGAATCCGCAGGAAGCCTTTGCCAGCGTCCTCAGCGACGCCTTTACCGAATAGCGAGAGCAATGTCATGAGCGACGACCCGACCACGATCGCCAGGCGCTGGTTCGAAGAAGTCTGGAACGGCCGCGACGACGCCGCCGTCGAGCAGTTGATGGCGCCGGAGTCGTACGGCCACGTGGAAGGCGGCGACGTGCGCGGGCCGGAAGACTTCCGGCGCATGCGCGACACGTTCCTGGCCGCGCTTCCCGATCTCCACATCCACATCGAGGACGTGCTGGCCAGCGGCGAGCGCGTGGCCGTGCGCTGGCGCGTCAGCGGCACCCACACCGGCGACGGCTTCGGCTTTCCCGGCACGCGCCAGCCCGTCAACGTGCGCGGCACCACCTGGCTGGTCATCCGCGACGGGCAGCTCGTCGAAGGATGGGACACCTGGAACCTCGGCGGCCTGCTCGAATCGCTGCGCATCGCCGGCTCGTAGTTTCGCGGCGCGCCGCGCGCGTGTCTCACCAGATGAGGAGACACGCGCATGCTGCAATCGGACATCAACGTCACGCCTCTGGTCGACGTCTGCCTCGTGCTGCTCATCATCTTCATGGTCGTGCTGCCGTCGATGGTCAACACCGGCACGATCGAACTGCCGGAAGTGCAGAGCGGCGAGTCGCTCGAGGAGAAGCCGCTGCCCGTCACGGTGAAAGCGGACGGCACGGTCTACCTCGACACGCTGGTCATCCGCCGCGACGAGGTGACGAGCGCGCTGCAACGCCTGCACGCGCAGTCGCCGTCGCGCGCCGTAGCCGTGCGCGCCGACAAGCGCGCGCTCTACGGCGAAGTGGCCAGCGTCCTCGCCGCCTGCCGCACCGCCGGCTGGAGCGACGTCACGCTGGTCGGCACGCGCGCGCGGCAGTGACATCCGTTTTCCGCGGCGGCACGTAGTTTTCGGCGGAAGGAGAAGCGATGTCCGCCGAAGTACCGCCGCCGCCCGTGCAAGTGCTGCAGATGATGATGGGGATGTGGGTCGCGCAGATCGCCGCGACCGCCGCGCGATTGCGCGTCGCCGACGCGATCGCCTCCGGTACGACCGGCGCCGCGGACCTGGCGCGCACCACCGGCGCCGATGCCGAGGCGCTCTACCGGTTTTTGCGCGCCGGCGCGGCGGCGGGCCTCTTCGTCGAGAGCGAGCCGCGCGTCTTCGCGCTCACGCCCGCCGGCGAGTGCCTGCGCGACGACGCTCCCGGCTCGCTGCGCGACTTTCTCATCGCCGAGACCGCGCCCGGCCACTGGCAACCGTGGGGCCGCCTCTACGACGCGGTGATGCGCGGCGGCTCGGTCACCGGCGAGACCCTCGGCATGCCGGTCTGGGAGTACTACGCGCAACATCCGGAGGAGGCGCTCTCGTTCGCGCGCGGCATGGGCAATCTCTCCGCGCTCGTGGCCGAGGACGTGGTGCGCCTCTACGATCCGTCGCCGTTCCGCCGCATCGTCGACGTCGGCGGCAGCCAGGGCGTGCTGCTGCGCGCGCTGCTCTCGCGCGCGCCGCAAGCGCGCGGCGTGCTGTTCGATCTCGCTGAGATCGTCGCCGGCGCGCCGGCCGATGACCGCATCGAGAACGTCGCCGGAGACTTCTTTGCGGAAGTCCCGCCGGACGGCGATCTCTACGTCCTCAAGTCCATCCTTCATGACTGGCCCGATGACCGCTGCGAAGTGATCCTCCGCAACATCCATCGCGCGGCCGCACCCGGCGCGCACCTGCTCGTGGTCGAGACCATCCTGCCGCCCGCGCCGCAGCCCTCGCCCGTCTCGTTCATGGACATGAACATGCTGGTGATGCTCGGCGGCCGCGAGCGCACCGTCGCCGAATACGAGGAGCTGCTGCGCCGCACCGGCTTCGCGCCGCGGCGCGTGATCCCGACCGGCGGCATGTTCGGACTCATCGAAGCGCAACGGGAGTGAGGCGGCAGGGACAATCCCCGAAGAAGACGCTGCGCAAGGATCTCGTCGGCACGATCGACCGCGACTACGACGTGCGCGTGCTGATTCAACTGGGCGCGACGCTCGACACCTCACGCGCACCGCTGTTCGCCAACATCGTCATCACCGGTTCCGACGAGGACGCGGCCGGCCACGTGAGCTGGGTGAGCAAGCTGCACGCGCAGCACGCGGTGGTGATCACCATCAACAAGCACGACTTGACGCTGGCGCGCGCGCGCGACAAACGGACGGCGCAGCAGCAGCCGCTCGGCCGGACGCTCGAGCAGACGCTGGCGCCGAACGCGACGTACGTGGCGGCGAGGCGCCCGACCTCGCCGCCGGCGGCGGCCTCATGGCCGAACGGCGGCAGGCGAACGTCGTCGTGCCTGCCGCCGCGGTCGGCCGCGATGATGCCTGCTTCCGCATCGCGCTCGCCGGCGATGCACCCGACGAGGAAGAAGATCAGTAGAGAGGTTCAGCTCTCCACGAGCGTTCGCAACTGCCGGTTCGCCACCGTCAGCATGGCCAGGTCGACCGCCGGCGCCGTGCGGAACTCGAGCATGGTCTGGTCGACGCGCTCGACCACGCGCGGCCGTTGAGCGAGCCACGCTTCCACCGGGTCGCCGTTGTTGCGCGCGCCGTTCGACTCGGTGATCACGCGCGAAGCGAGCGCGGTCTGGTAGTTGTACAGATCGTCGACGAGCGTGGTCAGCGCCTGCTTCTGCCACGGCGTCTCCGCGGCGATGCCGCTGCTCGCCGTGCGCAGCTTGTCAAGGCTGAGCCGCGCGCCGACGCCGAAGTAGACCCGCGCCACCGCTTCCACACCCTGCTCCGCCTCCGCCCGGGCGATGCGGATGATGTCCATGGCCGAGCTCATGACGTCGAGGCTGGCCACGCGTTTCGCGAGCGACTCCGGGATCCCGTCTTCCATCAGCTCCGCCTGCCGCACGCGCACGTTCGCCAGCATCGTCGCCGGCAGCACCCGCACGAGCTGATCCTGGATTGCGGCGATGCGCGGCCGGAACTCGCCCGTGAGCGCGGCGATGTCGAGCCGCTCGTACGTGCTGCGCAGCAGCCAGAGGATGGCGCGCTCGAGCAGCCGCGCCACGCTGATGGTCATGTCCGTCTGCACCGCCGCCGGCAGCTTGTTGTCGAGCGCCTCGATCTCGCGCCACACCGTGCGGAGGTCGAACGAGTCGCGCATGACGATGAAGGCGCGGGCGATGTCCGCCGGCGATTTCGAGGTCTCCTCGCACATCTGCCAGGCGAACGTCGGACGGACGCGGTTGATCATCGCGTTCGTCAGCACCGTGGCCACGATCTCGCGGCGCAGCCGGTGGCGCTCGATGGCCGGGCGGAACCGCGCGCGCAGATCGTCCGGGAAGTAGAGCACGAGGTCTTCGACGAGCTGCGGATCGTCCGGCAGATCGGACTTGAGCAGATCCTCGAACAGCACCATCTTCGAGTACGCGAGCAGCACCGCGATCTCCGGCCGGGTCAGGCCGATGCCTTGCGCGTGACGCTCGGCGATGGTCTCGTCGTCCGGCAATCCTTCCAGCGCGCGATCGAGCTTGCCCTGCTTCTCCAGTCCGCGCATGAAGCGCGCCTGCACGTCGAGCAGTTGCTCGCCCATCGCGTGCACCACCGAGATGGCCTGGGTCTGCTCGTAGTTGTCGCGCAGCACCAGCCCGCCCACATCCTCGGTCATCTCCGCGAGGATCGCGTTGCGCTCCGGAATGCCGCCGAGCTCACCGCGCGCGATGGCGTCGTTGAGGGCGATCTTGATGTTGACCTCGTGATCCGACGTGTCGACGCCGGCGGAGTTGTCGATGGCGTCCGTGTTGATCTTGCCGCCGGCCAGCGCGAACTCGATGCGGCCGCGCTGCGTGAACCCGAGGTTCGCGCCTTCGCCGACGACGCGCACGCGCAGCTCGTTGCCGTTCACGCGCAGCGGATCGTTGGCGCGGTCGCGCGCCGCGGCGTGGTCTTCCCACGACGCCTTCACGTACGTGCCGATGCCGCCGAGCCACAGCAGGTCCGCGCGCGCGAGCAGAATGGCCCGCATCAGCTCCGCCGGCGCGACCGTCTTGCGCGGCAGATCGAACAGCGCCTGCACCTCGTCCGAGACCGTCACGCTCTTCGCGCTCCGCTCGAACACCGCGCCGCCTTTCGAGAGCAGCGTCGGATCGTAGCCGTTCCAGTTCAGCCGGTTGTCGAACATCCGCCGCCGCTCGGCGAAGCTCGCCTGCGGATCGGGATTCGGGTCGACGAAGATGTGCGAGTGATTGAACGCGCCGAGCAGCTTGATGTGCGGTGAGAGCAGCATGGCGTTGCCGAACACGTCGCCCGACATGTCGCCGACGCCGACGCACGTAAAGTCCTCGCTCTGCGTGTCGACCCCGAGCTCGCGGAAGTGGCGCTTCACCGCTTCCCAGCCGCCGCGCGCGGTGATGCCCATGCCTTTGTGGTCGTAGCCGGCCGAGCCGCCCGATGCGAAGGCGTCGCCGAGCCAGAAGCCGTAGTCGGCCGAGACGCTGTTGGCGATGTCGGAGAAGGTGGCCGTGCCCTTGTCGGCGGCGACGACGAGATACGGATCGTCGGGATCGCGCCGCACCACGTCGCGCGGCGGTACCACCTCGTCGCCGCGCAGGTTGTCGGTCAGATCGAGCATACCGCGCAGCAGCGTCTTGTACGACTCGACGCCCTCGGTCTGGAACTTCGCCCGATCGGCCGACGGGTTCTTCACCACGAAGCCGCCTTTCGAGCCCATCGGCACGATGACGACGTTCTTGACCATCTGCGCCTTCATCAGGCCGAGGATCTCCGTGCGGAAGTCTTCGCGCCGGTCCGACCAGCGGATGCCGCCGCGCGCGACCTTGCCGCCGCGCAGATGAATGCCTTCCATCCAGGGCGCGTAGACGAAGATCTCCACCAGAGGCCGCGGCAGCGGGAGCTCCGGCACGCTCTGCGAATCGAGCTTGAAAGAGAGGTACACCTTGCGTTGGCCGTTCTCGTCGGCCTGGAAGTAGTTCGTGCGCAGCGTCGCCTCGATCAGGCTGACGTAGAGGCGCAGGATGCGGTCTTCGTCGGGATTGGTGACGCGCTCGAGCGCGTCCTCGATCTGCGAGCGGATGCCGAGCGACGCGCCCTTGCGTCCCATGCCCACTTCGCCGAGTGACGGATCGAAGTAGTTGCGGAAAAGCTGAATGATGTTTCTCGTGATGTCCGCATGTTTCGCGAGCGTCTGCTGAATGTAGGTCTCGCTCAGCGTGACGCCGACCTGGCGCAGGTACTTTGCGTACGCGCGCAGCACCACCACCTCATGCCACTCCAACTCCGCGCCGAGTACCAGGCGGTTGAAGCCGTCGTTCTCCGCCTGGTTCGTCCAGACGCGGATGAATGCGTCCTGAAACTTCTCCTTCACCGGCGCGAGGTCGTCCTGCATCCCTTCGCTGGAGAGGCTGAAGTCGCGGATGCGCACCGCGAACGGCGCGCCGAGCGGCTGCACTTCGTACGGCACCTCGGCCAGCACCTTCAGCCCCATGTTCTCGAGGCGCGGCATGATCTCCGACAGCGGCACCGGCGCACCGGCGTGAATGATCTTGCAGTGGAACTGCCGCTGGTCCGCGCGATGGCGGTAGAGATCGACCACCAGCTCGCCCGTCGCCATCACGTGCTCGACGTGCTCGATGTCGTACAGCGCCGCCTCGGCGCTGAAGCGGTCGGCGTACGCGACCGGAAAGGCTTTCTTGTAGCGATGATGCAGATCAATCCCGACCTCTTCGCCTTTCGCATGCGCGAGCGCGTCGAGCAGCCGGTCGCTCCAGGTGCGCGCCACCTCGCCGATCAGCGCCTCGAGGCGGCGGATGTCGACGTCGGGAATCTGTCCCGGCGTCGTGCGCACGATGAAGAGGCCGCGCGCCAATGCGGACGTGGTGATGTGGTCGTACGTCTCGGTGTCGCGCCCGTTGAACTGCTCCTCGAGCACCTGCCGCGCGCGCTCCTTGAACTCCGGCGTGTAGCGATCGCGCGGCACGAAGACGTAGCAGGCGATGAAGCGCTCGAACACGTCCTTGCGCGTGAAGAGCGCCACGCGCTGACGCTCCTGCAGCAGCAGCACGCCGCGCGCGATGTCGAACAGGTCGCTGTCGGTGATCTGGAAAAACTCGTCGCGCGGAAAGGTCTCGAGGATGTCGACCAGCGCCTTGCCGTTGTGCGAGTGCGGATCGAGCCCGGCGCGGTCGAGCGTGCGCGTGGCCTTGAGGCGCAGCATCGGGATGTCGCGCACGCTGCGGTTGTACGCGGCCGAGGTGAAGAGGCCTAGGAAGCGATCCTCGCCGATCAGGTTTCCGGCCGAGTCGTAGCGCTTGATGCCGATGCGATCCATCGACACCGGGCGGTGAATCATGCTGCGGCTGTTGGCCTTGGTGATGATGATCAGGTCTTTGCGCCGCGCGTATTCGCTGAACTCCGACGACAGCGGCGCGTCACCGCGCGCGATCGACTCCGGGCGCATCTCGCGCAGGATGCCGAGGCCGGTGTCGGGCAGCGGCTTGAGAAAGTCTTCGCCGCCGCGCGTCTCGAAGGTGTAGCGGCGGTGGCCGAGAAAGATGAAGTTGCCGGTGTCGAGCCAGCGCAGGAATGCCTTCGCCTCCTCCACTTCCTCCGGCGGCATCGGCGGCGGCGCCTGTTCGAGCTCGTCGACGTCGGCGGAGAGCCGCGCGCGCATCTCGCGCCAGTCGGCCACGGCCATCCGCACTTCCTGCAGCACGCGCTCGAGGCCCGACTGGATCGCCGCCAGTTCCGCCGGCTCGCTCTCCTGGTCGATCTCGATGTGCATGTACGACTCGACCACGCCGTCGGTGTGCGCGGCCAGCGTGTCGGTGATCTCCACGCGGTTGCCGGCGCGGTCGCGGCGCGAGTGGATGATCGGATGCAGGAGCAGGTGGATCTTGCGGTCGCTGCGCTGAATCTCGGCGCTCACCGAGTCGACCAGGAACGGCATGTCGTCGTTCACGACTTCGACCACGGTGTGCTCGGTGCCCCAGCCGTTCGCGTCGGCGGTCGGGTTGAAGAGGCGGACTTTCGGTTTGCCGGGCTCGCGCTGCGCGCCGAACTCCCAGAGCGAGAGCGCGCCGCCCAGCAGCGTTTCGAAGGAGCTGTAGATCACGTCGTCGGGTGCGACGTGTGCGAAGTAGCGGCGGACGAAGTGCTCGGCGCTGTCGCCCTGTTCGGGCGTCACACGGTTCCGCGCCTCCGCCGCAAGCCGGTCGACGAGGTCGACCTGTCGCTGTTCTGCGGTCATCGTCATGGGCGCTTGCATATCACAGTTGCGCGGCCGCGTCAGTCATCGGCCGGCCGCACGTCCGTAAGTGATTCCGAAAAAGTCGCCGGGCTTCCAGCGCGGCCGTTCGGTGCGGTTGGCGATGGCCAGTCCGAGGCGGTACTCGAATTCGGTCAGCGGCAGCGCGGCCTCGTAGTCGATCGGCTGCTGCAGGTCGTCCGACGGCGAGTGATAACGCGTCGCCAGCCACTCCTCGAATTCGCGCTGCATGTCAACGCCGGCCTCGACGGCGTGATAGCCGGAGTCGATGTAGAGCGACGGGATGCCGCGGCGGATGAACGGATATTGATCGCTGCGGACGAAGATCACTTCCTCCGGAATCGGATCGGGACTGAGCTCGACCTGCATGTCGCGCGCGACCTCGCGAGCAACGTCGCCGAGGTCGCTCGTTTCCGCGCCGATGGCGGTGAGATCGCGCGCGCGATGCAGCAGCATCGGCATGTCGATGTTGAGATCAGCCACGATCTGCGAAGCCGGCACCGGCGGATTGTTCGCAAAGTAATCGGCGCCGCGAAGCCCTTTCTCCTCCGCGGTGGTGGCCACGATGAGGATCGAGCGCCGCGGCCGCGGTCCGGCGGCGAGCGCGTGCGCGACCTCGAGCATGATGGCGATGCCGGCGGCGTTGTCGAGCGCGCCGTTGTTGATGCCGTCGCCGTTCACCGCCTCGGTGATGCCGAGGTGATCGAGGTGGCCGGTGTAGACGAGGTACTCGTCGCGCAACTGCGGATCGGAGCCGCGCAGGAGGCCGACCACGTTCGGGCTGGAGACCTTCGCATGTTTGCTGACGAGGTGCGCGCGCACGTGCACCGGCAGCGCCGCCGCTTTGGGCGTGCCTCGCTCGATGGTCTCGGCGACTTCGGATGGGTTGTCGAACAGCAGGCTCGTTGCGTCGGCGCCGAAGTTGATGGAGGTGCTGACTTCCGGAAAGACGGCGTTCGGCGTGCCGTCGGCGCGCAGCCAGTGCATCGAGCCGAGGCGCGACTGTCGCACGCTTCGCGCCCACGGCGCGCGACGGTCGTCGGCCGGCGTGCGGATGAAGATCAGTCCCACTGCCCCATGCTTCGCGGCGTTCTCCATCTTCACGATCGTCGAGCTGTGATGCGCACGCAGCGGATTCGCGAAGCGCGGCGGCGCGCCGCTGGCCAGCGCCACGATTTTGCCGCGCACGTCGACGTTCGCGTAGTCGTCGTAGCCCTGGTCGGGCGCGGTGACGCCGTAACCGGCGAAGACGACGTCGCCTTCGATGATGCTGTCGTCGCGCAGCGGATCGCCATAGGTGGTGAATCGCTCGAAGTTGCGCAGCACCACCGGCGCCGCGCCGCGCCGCGTGATGGTGACGGTCGATGACGGATCGCCCGTGGTCTGCAGGAACGGCACGCGCTGATACCAACTGCCGTTCGCGCCCGGCTCGAGTCCGGCCGCCTCGAATTGCGACGCGACATACGAGGCGGCGATCTCGTGGCCGCGCGTGGCCGTGCCGCGGCCTTCGAGCAGATCGCTCGCGAGGAAGGTCATGTGCGCGCGGATCGGCTCGGCCCGGAACCGCGGTGCCGCGCCGGCGAGCGCGAGAATGAGGAGCAGGTTCATTTCGCTACTCTACTGCGCATGCGACGTTCCACCGACGCGCCCGATATCGTGGTGTTGCCTCCGGTTCTCTTCGCCGGCACGCTAGTCGCCGGCCTGCTCTGGCACTGGCTCCGGCCGTACGCGCCGCTGCCGATCTCGGTCGCGCGCATCACCGCGGTCGCGCTCACCTGCACCGGAGCGATCCTCGCCATCGCCGCCGAGCGTGTGATGAAGCGCGCCGGCACGAATGTCCTGCCGACGCAGCCGGCGCTTGCGCTCGTCACGAGCGGCCCGTTCCGCTTCACGCGCAATCCGCTCTACGTCGCCGCCACCTGCATCTACCTCGGCATCGCGCTCTGGTTCGATGCGCTCGCGCCGCTGCTGCTCGCGATTCCGATGCTGGTCGTGCTGCACCGCGGCGTGGTCTTGCGCGAGGAGCAATACCTCGCGGCGAAATTCGGCGACGCCTATCGCGCCTACTGCGCACGCGTGCGGCGCTGGCTTTAGGCCGGACCCCAGCCGAGGTAGCGCACGCGCAGGCCGAGCTCGCGAGTGTCGTCGCCGGTGCGTGCGCGCGCCGGATTCACGGTGCGGTCGATGGTGAGCTCGAGCACGTTCGGCAGCCCGCGCGGCGCCGCTTCCACGCGATAGTCCCGCTCCAGATATCCCTCGGTCGTGTGAAACGCGTCGACGACGCGGCCGTTCACCTTCACCGTGATCAGCGGATTCTGCGGCATCAGCTCCGCCGGCACGCCGACGTGCATGCGTAACATCGTCCGCCCGTGCGCCGGCGGCAGCAGCGTCAGCGAATGCCCGGCCATCCACCGCCACTCGTGAATGTCCATCGACTCCGGCGCATACCAGCCGGAGAGAAAGCGCGGCCGCTCGCGCAGCGGCGCCAGCTTGATCTCGAAGTAGTGCCGCCGGGCGATGTTCCACAGATGCCCGCGCTCCCGCGTGAAGACGAATCCTTCCGGCTTCGTTTCGGTGATCTCCGCGAGCAGCCAGGCGCGCTCGCGCGCGGCCAGCGGCATGGCCCGATCGTCCATCACCCGCGTGTACGCCATGCCCGGCGCGACCAGGTCCATGAACTTCGACATCGTGTGGCCGACGAAGAGCTGGTCGCGCGACGGATCGACGTGCTGCACCACCGCCTGCACCGCGCGGATCGACGGCGCCACTTCGTTGCGCACCACGTTCAGCGACGGCGCGGTGTAGCCGATGAACGCAGCGATCAGCGCGACGGCGAGGGTCGGCTCGAGCCAGTGGCGCTTCTCGCCTGCCCTGCGAATCCCGTCGGCGGCGAAGAGCGCGAACATCGGCGCGTAACCGATCGAGAAGCGGCTGATGCTGAAGCGGTCGAGCATCAGCCACGCGAAGAGTGCGAACGGACCGAACGTCAGCGCGTTCCACAGCATCGGCCGCGAGCGCTCGCGGATCGCGCCGGCCATCGAGATCACCACGAAGATCGACGTGAGGATGCTCAGCGCCGGCGACTGATACTGCTTGATGAAGAAGCGGTCGAAGAGCCGCCACAACGCCGGACGCTCGGGACTGCGGAACGAGTCGACGCGCGCGATGTAGTCGCCATGCTCGCGCACCACGCGCAGATACTGCGGCCACGAGCCGGTGGCGTAGACCGCGCCGCCGAATGCCGCGCTGACGACGACGATGCCGATCAGCAGCGCGATGAAAATCTCGTGCGGCCGCCGTTTGCGTGTGGCGTAAATACCCGGGAAGAGTCCGACCAGCAGATTCTGCGGACGGATGCCGATGGCGATCGCGAGCAGCAGCGTGCCGAGCCAGTAGGCGTTGCGGTCGCGCGCGCCGCGCAGCAGCAGCGCCGCGGCGAAGACGACCAGCACGATCGACGGCACGTCGCTGAACGCGCCGCCGCCGAAGAACCAGACGTTCGGGAAAAACGCGAAGAGCGCACCGGCGATGACCGACGTTCGGAAGCGCAGCCCGAGCTCGCGCGCCAGCAGATAGACCGCCGGAAACACCAGCGCGCCGGCGATGAGATTCACCGTTTGCAGCGCGCGAAAATCGTCCGAGATCACGAAGCGCACCACTTTGGCCATGGCGATGTACAGCGGAAAGCCGGGCGGATGCGGATGGTGCAGCGTGACGTCGTAGTCGCGCATGCCGAGGCAGAAGAGCGCCTCGTCCCAATCCCACACCGAGCGCGCCCGCGCCAGGAAACGCGACGCGGCGCAGAGCAGCGCCACGATCCACCAGATCGCGCGCGGTCGGCCGGTGAGCGGCTCGGAAAGGCTCAAAACGGGGCTAGGAACGCCCGTAGGCTTGATAGAACTTCCCGTCGCGCTCCGCCAGGCGCTTGAGCGGTTCGTTCGGTCGGAAGCGCGGGCCGACGCGCGTCGACAGCTCGTCCAGCCGCGCCAGGATGTACGGCAGCCCGAGCGCGTCGGCGTAGCGCAGCAGCCCGCCGCGGAACGGCGGAAAGCCCGTGCCCATGATCATGGCCAGATCGAGCTCGCCCGCCGAGGCCACGATCTTCTCGTCGAGGATCAGCGAGGCCTCGTTGATCATCGCCAGCAGCATCCGCTCGACCACCGCCTTCTCGTCGGCCGGACGCGGCGCGCGCACGCCGAGCACTTTGTAGACGCTCGCGTCTGGGCCTTTGCGCTTGCCGTTTTCGTAAAGGTAAAGACCTTTACTATTTTTCTTGCCGTGCCGTCCGTCGGCGTAGAGCTTCTCCACCACCGTCGATTTCTGCATCCGCGCGCCGAAGGCCTCGGTGAGGATGCCGGCCACTTTCGCGGCGACGTCGATGCCCACTTCGTCGAGCAGCGCCATCGGTCCCATCGGCATCCCGAAGTCGACCATGGCCTTGTCGAGCGACTCGATGGAGTTGCCTTCTTCGAGCAAAAAGCCCGACTCGTTCATGTACGGCCCGAGGATGCGGTTCACCACGAAGCCCGGCCCGTCGTTGCAGTAGACGACGGTCTTGCCGAGTTTTCTGGCGAGGTTCGCCACCGTCACCATCGCCGCCTCGGAGGTCTTCTCGCCGCGGATCACTTCCACCAGCGGCATCCGGTCGACCGGATTGAAAAAGTGCATCCCGACCACGTTCTCCGGCCGCTTCGCCTCCGCCGCGATCTGCGTGATCGGAATGGTGGAGGTGTTGGTGGCGAAGATCGCCGTCGGCTTGGCCAGCCCTTCGAACTCCGCCAGCACCTGCCGCTTGATGCCGAGGTTCTCGACCACCGCTTCGATGACGACGTCGGCGCGCGAGAAGCCGCTCCAGTCGGTGGCGCCGGTGATGCGCGCCAGCTTGCGCGCCATCTCGCCGCGCGTCATCCGGCGGCGCTCCACTTTCTTACGCCACACCTTCGAGGCCGCCTTCATCCCGCCGCCGATCGCTTTCCAGTTGATGTCGCGCATGCGCACTTCGGCGTCGGTCTTGTCGGCCACGATCTGGGCGATGCCGCCGCCCATCACGCCCGCGCCGAGCACGCCGACGTAGTGGACGTCGGCCGCCTTCGCGCTCCCCGGATCCTTCTTCGACTCTTCCATCTGGAAGAAGAGCCGCACAAGGTTTTGTGCAACCGGATTGGTGACCAGCGCCGCCGCTTCGTCCGCCTCGCGCTGCATGCCGCGCTCGACGCCGGACGAGAGCGCGTAGTCCATCACCTCGATCGCTTTGAGCGGCGCCGGGTAGTTGCCGTGCGTCTGCGCGAGCACGGCCTTGCGCGCCTTGCCGAAGATCACGCTGCGCGCGATCGGGTTGCCCTCGACGTACATCTTCGCCCGCCCGCCGCCTTTGCGCTTGCCGCGCTGGGCGAACTGTCTGGCCACGTCGAGCAGGATTCCCGGCTCGACCACTTCGTCGACCAGGCCTGCTTTCTTCGCGCGGCGGCCGTCGAGCGCCTTGCCGTTCAGGATGATGTCGAGCGCCGCCGGCAGGCCGATGAGGCGCGGCAGTTTGCTCGTGCCGCCCCATGCCGGAAAGATCCCCAGCTTCACCTCGGGCAAACCGATCTGCGCTTTCGGCGAGTCGGAGATCACGCGCCAGTCGCAACTGATGGCCATCTCGCAGCCGCCGCCGAGGCAGGCGCCGTCGATCGCCGCGACCGTCACCTGCGGCAGCTTCGAGAGCTTGGTGAAGACCTGCTGCCCGAGCAGCACGTACGCCTTCGCCGCGTCGGGACCGGTGACGGTGGTGAACTCCTGCACGTCCGCGCCGGCGATGAAGATGCCGCGCTTGCGCGAGGCGATGATCAACTTCTTGACTTCCTGCATCGAGGCGACGCGGTCGACCAGCGCGGAGAATTCATGCAGCACCGCGCTCGAGAATTTGTTCACCTTCTCGCCCGGCAGATCGAACCAGAGGATGGCCAGGTCGCCTTCGCGCTCGAGCGTGAACGCGCTGGCCGTCGCGGTGCCCGGCAGTGCTTCGGCTGCGGATGTCATGCGGAGGTTTCCACCAGATTTTCGTCGGCGTAGAGCTGATCGATGATCTGTTTGTATTTCTTGTCGATCACTTTCCGCTTCACCTTCAGCGACGGCGTGATCTCGTCCTCTTCGATGGTGAAGTCGCGCGGCAGCAGCGCGAAGCGGCGGATCTTCTCCTGCCGGTCGAGGTTCTGGTTGAAGCGGTCGATCTCCGTCTGGATGAGGTTGCGCACCTGTTCGTTCGCCACGAGGAGCTCGCGCGACTTCGTGTCGATGCCGAGGGCCGCGGCGTCGCGCTCGAGCTTGTCGAAATTCGGCACGATCAGCGCCGACAGGTACTTGCGGCGGTCGCCGATCAGCACCGGCGTGCCGACGTACGGAGAGCTCTTGAGCAGCGCCTCGAGCGGCTGCGGCGCGATGTTCTTGCCGTACGCGTTGATGATGATGTCTTTCTTGCGATCAGTGATCTTGAGGAACCCATCCTTGTCGATCTCGCCGATGTCGCCGGTGTGGAACCATCCTTCCGGATCGATGGCCTGCGCCGTCGCTTCCGGATTGTTCCAGTAGCCCTTCATCACGTGCGGTCCGCGCGTCAGGATCTCGCCGTCCTCCGCGATCTTCACTTCGACGCCCGGTACGATCGGACCGACCGTTCCGATGCGGCGCTGGTCGGGACGATTGACGGCGATGACGGGCGAGGTTTCGGTGAGGCCGTAGCCTTCGAGGATCTCGACGCCGGCGCCGATGAAGAATGCCGCCAGATCGGCCGACAGCGGCGCGCCGCCGGAGACGACGTACTTCACCTTCCCGCCGAGGCGCGCGATGATCTTGCTGAAGACCAGCTTGTCGGCGATCGCCGATTTGATCTTCAGACTCCCCCCCAGCGGTTTGTGTTCCACGCGATACGGCAGCCGCTCCTCGGCGATGCCGAGCGCCCAATGGAAAATCTTCTGCCGCACCTTCGGCGCCGTGGCCACGTTGTCGAGAATGCGCGTGCGCATCTTCTCGAACAGGCGCGGCACCGCCGCGAAAAACTGCGGCTGCACTTCCTGCAGATTGTCCGCGACCTTGTTCACGTTCTCCGCGTACGCGATGCAGCCGCCGATGCGCAGATAGAGAAAATCGACCATCCGCTCGAGAATGTGCGAGAGCGGCAGGATCGACAGCGCTACATCGCCCGGCTTGAACGGCACGAACTCCGTCACCGTGGTGACGTTGCTGGTGATGTTGCCGTGCGTCAGCATCGCCCCTTTCGGATTGCCGGTCGTGCCGGAGGTGTACACCAGCGTCGCCAGATCGTCCGGCTGCCGCGCCGTGCGCGCCTGCTCGAACCAGTTCGGCCCGTGCGAGGCCTCCCACTTCCGCCCCGCCTCGACCGTGTCGGCGAACGTGAGCACTTTGTCTGGCAAAGCCGGCGGCGGATCGCAGACGATCAGCGTGCGCAGCGACGGCACATGCGAGCGGATCTCGACGATCTTCTGCAACTGCTCCGCGTCCGAGCACACCACCGCCACGACCCCGGCGTCATTGAGGATGTACTCGATCTGCCAGCCGAGCAGCGTCGGATACACCGGCACCGTCACCCCGCCCGCGAGCAGGATGGCGAAATCGGACATCGTCCACTCCGGCCGGTTCTCCGCCAGAATCGCCACCCGATCCCCCGTCTTCACGCCGAGATCGTGCAGCGCGGTGGCCATCCAGCGCACCGTGTCCCGAAACTCCGGCACCGTCACGTCCACCCACCGCCCCCCCCGCTTCACCTTCATGATCGCGGGCCGCTCGATCGAGCAAGTGACCGTGTAGATGTCGTTGAGCGTCTTCGCCTGCATGCGCCCCCCTACCTCCGTCCCAAGCCCGAGATCATATCAGGCGAGAGACGGAGGAAAGGGGCGGCAAATGCCCGCACGTCAGGGTTTGGGAGGCGAGGGAAGATCGTCCGTCGGTTTCGGCGCGAACAGCCGCACGACGAGCTTGTAGACACGACTGATCTCGTCCCGAACGGCCTTCGGACCGATTGGCTCGCGCGGTTCAGCACCGAACGCGGATGACGTACAGATCAGCACCAGCGCAGCTGTCGCCAGCGCGCAACGAAAAATACCTTTCTTCATATGCCCTCCTAAGGCTTCCAGAGCTTGGAGGGCGCGCCCTTAATGCAGGAGTGACCGGCGAAGCCGATTCCCTACCTTGACGCGGCGCGAAAAAAGATTTTTGTTAGTCCGGAAGCGGCGCGAAGAGGAGGTCGGGCTGCGTCTCCAGCTCCCGCACGTACTGTCGGACTTTGCGGACCAGAGAGGGTGTAACGGTCCGTGCCTGAACAGCTTCTTTGAGTAGCGACAATGCAGTGAGCGCGCGGTTGCTATAGGCGAGGCCGCTTTCGGCGAACGAATGCATCACAACGCGTGCTACATGCTCGGCGTGATCGTGCTCGCCGCGAACGATCAGGATCTCGGCAAGCGAGAGCCTCGCGAGCGCCGCAGAGGAATACATACCGAGTTCATCGAGCGTTTCCGCGACGTTCTGCAAGCGCGCGGACGCCTCATCGAGTTGACCTTCGCTCAACAGCAGTTCGGCGACGTTCCAACGCACACGCGCAGCCTCGGTTCGCACGCCCAGCTCCTCGAAAATCTCGGACGCGAGCGTGTACCGCCGAAGCGCTTCAGGGATATTGCAGAGGTTTCGCTCGCAAACAGCGATGTTCACATGCACGCGAGCGCGCGTTTCATCGTCGAGAATCTTGCCCGGAAGTAGCTCCACCGACCTGAACGTCTCGCGCGCACCGCGGTAGTCGCTTTCCTTTAAGCGTATGTGACCAAGGAGAAACTGCACCGTGGCACTCTTCCGTGTGTCCCCACTCCTGGCGAACACGTTCGCACTCTCCAGCGCCTCGTCAATCGCGCTCGCGGTGCGCTCGAACGCGCGCAGCACGAGGGCTTTGACGATGCCGACTCGCGCGCGGTCGTATTCGTCGATGGTGCAGTGGGCGAATTCGGCGTCGGCTCGGTCGGCGGCGGGGAGGGCGGTGGAGAATTGGCCGGTGTAGAAGAGGGCGTAGGCGTGGTCGCGCCAGGCGGCGCCGCGGAGGCGGGCAAGGGTGTCGGGTGAATAGGGGGCGGCGAGGTGGTCGGCGATTTCGATCGCGAGGGCGGTGATCGCGACGGCGTCGGGGGGCATGGTGTCGATGGCGCGGTCGTGGGCGGCGAGGAGTTTGCGCACGACGCCGGCGGTGCGGTACTCGGGGTGGGCGGCGAGTTTCGCGGGCCAGCCTTCGCGCGGGCCGTCGAGGAGGTCGCGCAGGTAGAGCTCGGCCTGCGCGTCTTCGTGGGCCATCTGGTTGGCGAAGCCGCGCAGGCGGGCGATGGTCTCGGGGACGGGGGCGGCGTCGATGACGCGCGTGTCCCAGACGTCGCGTTGCGCGAGCGCGCCGGCGATGGTGCGGAAGCCGGCCAGTTTGCCGTTGCACTCGGGGCAGGACGGCACGTGCGGATCGGCCGCGGCACGATCCGACTCGATGAGTGTCAGCAGCGTTTCCTCGTCGTAGTGCCGCTCGATCATGGCGCGATCCGCTACTTGGTCATCGCGGTGATGTTCATGTAGATCTCGCGCACGCGCTTGAGACAGTTGTGGATCAACTTCTCGGCGTAGCGATTGGTGGTCTCGAGCTCGCGCGCGACGTCGTTAGCCGAGCGGCCTTCGAAGTAGTGCAGCCAGAGCGTCTCGCGGCAGCGCGGCTGCAGATAGTCGAGCGCCTGGCGGACGGTCAGGCGCATCGCGAACTGATCGGCGAGGCCAAGCGAGCCGGGATCGGAGTGATCGTTGAAATCTTCCGGCAGCGACTCGGTGCGTCCTTGTGCGCGCCAGTAATGACGGCTGGCGTTGCACATCGCGGCGACGAGCCACGCGCGAATGTTGTCGATGCGCGTGCCGGTCTGCAGAAACGAGAGGAAGACTTCCTGGATCAGATTCTCCGCATCGCAATCGGGGATGCGGAACTTGCGGCAGGCGACATAGAGAAGAAGGTTGCGATGCTGGAGGTAGAGCGCCTCGACGTCGTCAGCAGCAGGTGAAGCAGGGGCAGCAGGTGAAGCGGATGCGGCCGGTGCAGCAGGTGCGGGCGCGGCCGGAGCCGGCGCTGAAGCGTCGTTGCGCGTCTGCGCCTGTTTCTCGGTGCGGCGTGAAGCGGGCGCGTTCCCCTCGGTTGCGTTCTGTTCCAGCACGGCGGCCTTTCCTTCACGCTCCTGCCTGGCGGACGGCTGTAAATTCGATTTCAGACCCATGTCACCTTACCACGTTCCGCCCGTGGGGGCGTTGCTGAAGAAGACACCTCTCTGACGACCGTTCTGGACACGTCTAGGGTACCGCAATTTGAATCAGATTTTCCGGATGTATGGACATCATCGCATGAATCCGCTCTCTGATGCTATTCTCCGCCGTCGCGATGAACGCAGAGCAGACGCGCAGTCTCGTCGATGAGAACTGGACCTCGTCGATCGTTCCGACACTGCATCAGTACATCCAGATTCCGAATCAATCGCCGCTGTTCGATCCGGAGTGGCGCCGCAACGGCCACATGCATCGCGCCGTCGCATTGGCGCGCTCGTGGGTCGAGCAACAGGGAATCCACGGCCTGAAGATCGACGTGCACGAGATCGAAGAGCGCACGCCGGTGATCTTCATGGAGATCGATGGCGATGCGTCGTCGACGGTGCTGATGTACGGCCACCTCGACAAGCAGCCGGCGATGGTCGGCTGGGAAGAGGGCCTCGGCCCGTGGACTCCGGTGATGCGCGACGGCAAGCTGTACGGCCGCGGCGGCGCGGACGACGGCTATGCGATCTTCGCCACCATCGCGGCGATCCGCTCGCTGCAACAACAGAAGCTGCCGCACTCGCGCATCGTCGTGCTGATCGAATGCTGCGAGGAAAGCGGCTCGACGGATTTGCCGTCGTACATCGAGCTGCTCGCCGACCGCATCGGTACGCCGAATCTGGTGATCTGTCTCGACTCCGGCTGCGGCAATTACGATCAGCTCTGGATGACGACGTCGCTGCGCGGGTCGATCGTCGGGAATCTCACGGTGGAAGTGCTCACCGAGGGAGTGCATTCGGGAGATGCGAGCGGCATTGTCCCGTCGAGCTTTCGCATTCTGCGGATGCTGCTCGACCGGCTGGAAGATGCGACGACGGGCAACATCATTCCGGAGTGGCTGCACATCGACGTGCCGCAGGATCGGCTCGAGGAAGCGCGGGCCACGGCGCGCGTGCTTGGCGACGAGGTGTGGAACAAGTTCCCGTTTGTCGCCGGCATGCGGCCGGTGGAGAGCGATCCGCTCGAGCTGTTGTTGAATCGCACGTGGCGGCCGGCGCTCGCATACACGGGACAGGCTGGTTTTCCTGATCTCGTGCAGGGCGGCAACGTGCTGCGGCCGAAGACGTCGCTCAAGCTGTCGCTGCGCATTCCGCCGTCGCTCGACGCGAGCGATCTCGACCGGCGCCTCAAGGAGTTGCTCGAGGCCGATCCGCCGTACGGCGCGCGCGTGAGCTTCGAGCCGGAAAAAGGTGGCGGCGGCTGGGTCGCGCCGGCGATCGCGCCGTGGCTCGAGGAGGCGGTGGAGCGGGCGTCGAAGACGTACTTTGGAAAAGGTGCGATGACCTTCGGCGAAGGCGGCTCGATTCCGTTCATGGGCATGCTCGGCGCGCGCTACCCGACGGCGCAGTTCCTCATCACCGGAGTGCTCGGACCGCAGAGCAACGCGCACGGGCCGAACGAGTTCCTGCACATCCCGTATGCGAAGGCGCTGACGGCGTGCGTCGCGCAGGTGCTCGCGGACCAGCGCGCGAACGCGTAGCGGCGCAACCGCGGCGCGGCGGGTGGTGGGAGTGAGGATGTGGGCGCTGGCGGCGCAGGTGCTTCGCCACGAGCGCGCTAACGCATGGCGCCGCACATGCCCCACGGTGTGCGCGAACACGCGTGGTGATGGTGGTGAGAGAGAGGATGCGCGCGTCGCGCCTACCTTCTCCTAATGCCCGCCCGCGTACCGCTTCTCCCCTGCTTCGATGCGGATGGGCAGGCGGTTCTGTAAGGGTGGAAGGGGGCAGGTGGCGAAGGGTGTAAAGGCGCAGGGAGGGTTGTACGCCTTGTTGAAGTCGACCACCACGGTGCCGTTGGGGCCGGGTGGGTCGGCGTAGAGGTAGCGGCCGGCCTGATAAGTCGTATCGCGGCTGGTGGCGTCGCGGAAGATGATGAAGAGCTCGTCCGAGCCTTCCTCCAGAATCGGATCGAGGCGGTACTCCTGGCCGCCCACTGTGAAGACGAGCGCGCCGGGCGAGTCGCTGTCGGCGGTGCGGCCGGTGATGTCGGTGATGGGGATCTTCTTGACCGGCCGATAGGGCTCGAAGCGCGCCAGCACGCGCCAGCGCGGGTCGATCGGAAAGTATTCGAGTCCGCGAAAGTGCGTGCGCGTCGGGGCGTTGGCGTCTTTGACGCGCAGGCCGAGGCGGTCGCCGCGCTTGATGACCTGGAAACGCTTCGAGCCTCGTTGCACCACGGTGGGACCGTTCGGATTGGAGTCGTCGGCGAGCGGTGTCGGCGCGGTGACCGGTTTCTTGTCGATGGTCATCCCCGGCTCGGGCGTGAGCGTCACGACGCCGCCGCTCAACGTCAGCGTGCCGGTGTCGGGATCGGGGCGGTTGTCGCCTTCATTGAGCCAGTAGAGCCCGACCAACGTCAGCCAACTGTCTTCTGCCTGCAGCCGCCGGAGCCGCGTAGCCTGCCAGTCGCGGACCTCCGTCACCACGTCGCTCTCCTCGGCGGGCGGAGCGTTCCGCGCCGGCTCGTAACGGCAGGAGGTGGCGAGCGCGAGCAGGACCAGCAGCGCGGCGGAGCGTTTCATGCGGATAGCATAGCGTGCGGTGGTTTCGTTTCTGAGCGCAGCGGTGTCCAAACATCATGGCCGACGTCGCCTCCTTTCCGGCGCGCGAGCAGGAGCGTGACTTGACGCCTCGGTGGAGCAGCGAGCGCGAGTTGCTCGACTCGATCCGCGCCGGCGACACCGAGGCGGCGGAAGAGCTCGTCGAACGGACGTACTCGGCCGTGTTCGCATCGGTGTTCCGGCTCTGCGGAGATCGCGAGCTGGCCGCCGACCTGACGCAGGAGACGTATCAGAAAGCATGGGGCGCGCTGCCGGGATTCGACGGCCGCTCGCAACTCTTCACATGGCTTTACCGTATCGCCTACACGACGTTCCTGAACCACATCCGGCGTCCGCGGCGCATGACGTCGCTCGACGAGCCGGAGTCGTTCGACGTCCGCGACGACCGCCCGGCGGCGGACGACGTGTTGATGAACGAGGAGGAGGCGCAGCGCCTCCGCGAGGCCGTGATGAGACTCCCCGAGGATTTGCGCTTCACCGTCACGGCGCACTTCTGGGGAGGACTGGCCGTGAAGGAGATCGCCAGGATCGAGAACATCACGACGGTCGCGATTCGCAAGCGATTGCATCGCGCGTTCTCGCTCCTCGGGACGACGCTCGATGAGGAAGTGCAATGAACTCGAAACAGAGAGCTGAGCTGCAGCGGAAGCTGAGCCTGACCGCGGTCCCGCGACCGCCGGACGGGCTGGCCGAGCGCATCAAGGCCGACATCCCGAAGTACCTGACCGCCGACGTCGAGCGGAAGCGGCTCTCGCGCACGATGGCCTTCAACTTCCGTGTCGCGGCGTCGTTCATCATCCTGATCTCGGCGGTGCTGGTGGCGGTGCACCTGTTCAATGACGACGGCGTGCAGCGCACGATGATGTCGCGCGCGGCTGCGCCGAACACGATGCCGCAGGTGGCGGCCAAGACCGCAGTGCCGACCGAAGAGGTGCACGTCGACATCACGCAGGAACCGGCGGCGGCGACGGCCGCGCCGGCGGTGCAAAGCGCCGACGCGAACAACGCCGTGGCATTCGAGACCGCGCGCGCCGAACCGGAGCGCGCCACTCAGGCGCCGACGTACAGCCTTGCCGATCGCGCCGAGAGCGGCGCCAGCGGCGAAGCGATCGGCGGAGTTGCCGGCGGATTGGTCGGCACTGCGAACGCGACTCCGACGAAGCCCGCCGCGCGGGATGCGGCGACGATGGTCGCCGAAGCCGCGCCGCTGCCGCTGCCGCCGCCGCCCGCCGCGCCCGTGCCTCCGCCGATGCCCATGTCAGCGCCCATGTCGGCGCCCACGTCGGCGCCGGCCGTCTCGCCGCCGCCCGAGCTGGCCGTCCCGGCGCCGGAAGCGCCGCGCGCCACCGCGCCGGTGCAGACGCGATCGACCTCGCTCGTGCGCGAAGCGTACGGCGACAACCTCGCCCTCGGACCGCGGTCGAACATCTTCGGCATCTCCGTCGATCCGTCGGTGTTCCAGCGCGTCCGCACCGCGATCGAGAGCGGCAGCCGGCCGGCCGCGAGCGCCGTCAACGTCGAAGCGCTGGTGAACTACTTCGCCGGCGCGCCGACCAAGCCGGTGCGCCGCGGCGTGCGTCTCGAAGCGGAAGCGTCGCCCGCGCCGGTGGCGAAGGATGGCGTGCGCGGATTGCTGCGCTTCACCATCGACACCGCCGCCGCACACGTCGCGCCGGGCGCCTCGGTGCCGCCGATCGCGAAGGACGCGCGGCTCGAGCTCGACATCGACCGCGACGTCGTCGAGTCATCGCGACGCATCGGCGACGATGACGCGCTCAGCACCGAGTCGACGCTGCTGCAGAACGTCTCCGTGACCGGCCTGTACGAGATCGCGTTGCGGCCGCGGCTCAAGCCGACGCAGCGCGTGGCGACGGTGCGGCTGCGCTTCGTCTCGACCGCGGACGGCAAGCCGCACATGATCGAGCGGACGCTCTACGTCTCCGACTTCACGCGCTCGTGGGCGGCGGCCTCGCGCCGCCACCGCCTCGCCTCGCTCGGCGCCCTCTGGGGAGAGACGCTGAAGGGCACGGCGGGCAGCATCGACGTCGCGCGGCGCGCCGAGGAGCTGGCTACGCAGAATCCGAAAGACGAACGGGCCCGGGAGCTCTCGCAGGCGGCGACGGCGACCGCGAAGCTGAGCATGTGAGCGCGCGCGCTCAGCGCTTCTTGCCGCCGCCGAAGTTGCGCACCGACTGGAAGTGCACGTTGAAGTAGTTGGCGGCGGCGCGCAGCGCCTGGCCGACGATGCCGGCGTCCTTGGCCGGGATGTTCTCCACGGCGGCGCGCATGTGCGCCGGCAGCTTGGCGCGGCAGCGGCGGCAGAGCGCGTTTCCCACCGTCTTGTCGAGATCGCAGCGCGGGCAGCTCCGCTTCTGCGAGAGCACCTTCACCTGCTCCGGAGTCAACGCCATGATGCTATTTTCGCATAATCATTCCGGCCGTCCGTGACGAACGCGTTAGAATCCGCCGCCATGGGTGAACGCGTTTCCTTCCCGTCCAACGGCCACACCTGCGAGGGCTACTTCGCCGCGCCGCCGTCCGGCAAAGGTCCGGCGGTGGTCGTCATTCAGGAGTGGTGGGGTCTGGTGCCGCACATCGAAGACCTCGTCGAGCGCTTCGCGGCCGAGGGGTTCGTGGCCATCGCGCCCGACCTCTATCACGGCAAGAAAACGAAGTCGCCGGACGACGCCATGAAACTGCTCATGGAGCTCGACGCCGATCGCGCGGTGAAGGAGATCGCCGGCGCCGGCGCGTACGCGCTGCAGCGTCCGGAATGCTCGTCGACAAAGTACGGCGTGGTCGGCTTCTGCATGGGCGGCGCGCTCGCGCAGTACACCGCCACGAGCGACCCCGAGCACGTCGGCGCCACGGCGAGCTTCTACGGCGGCTTCAAGAAAGTGGAGATGCAGTGGGAGAACCTGCGCGCGCCGCTGCTGCTGATCTACGGCGAAGACGACAAGGGTGTGCCGGCGTCGGGCGGGCGCGAGCTCGCGCAGAAACTTCGGGACATGGGGAAAGAAGTAGAGCTGGCGATCTATCCGGGTGCAGATCACGCCTTCTTCAATGACGCCCGTCCGGAAGTCCACAATCCCACCGCGGCGCAGGATGCGTGGCGGAAGACGCTGGCGCTCTTCCGGCGCGCGTTGTGATCCGGGTCGCGCTCTTCGTCGCCGCGCTGCTGTTCTGCCTCACGCCGTGGTGCTCGCCGCCGATCGCGCTGGCGCTCGGCCTGGCGCTCGCGCTGACGGTCGGCAGCCCGTGGAAGACGAGCAAGGTGACGAAGCTGCTGCTGCAGGCCAGCGTCGTCGGGCTCGGCTTCGGGATGAATCTGCAGAAAGTGGTCGAGGCCGGCCGCACCGGAATCCTCTTCACGCTGGCCACGATCGCCGGCACGCTGCTCCTCGGCTTCCTCATCGGCCGCGCGCTATCCGTGGAGCGCGGCACCGCGCATCTGATCTCCTCCGGCACCGCCATCTGCGGCGGCAGCGCCATCGCCGCGGTCGGGCCGGTGATCGGCGCGAGCGACGAAGAGATGTCGGTGTCGCTCGGCACGGTGTTCATCCTCAACTCCATCGCCCTCTTTCTCTTTCCGCTCATCGGCACGGCTTTGCGTCTGACGCAAACGCAGTTCGGGGTGTGGGCGGCCATCGCCATTCACGACACGAGCTCGGTGGTCGGCGCGGCGTCGGCGTACGGCGCCGAGGCGCTGCAGATCGCGACGACGGTGAAGCTGACGCGGGCGCTGTGGATCGTGCCGCTGACCATCGGCACCGCACTCGCCTTCCGCCGCAAGTCGACGCGCGTGACGATCCCCTGGTTCATCTTCCTCTTCGTGGTGGCGTCGGTGATCCGCACGTACACGCACGCGCCGGCGGTGGTGTGGGAGACGCTGGTGCGCATCGCCCGCACGGGACTCACCGTCACGCTGTTCCTGATCGGCTCGGCGCTGTCGCGCCGCACGCTAGCCGCGGTCGGCGTGCGCCCGCTGATTCTCGGCGTGCTGCTCTGGCTCGCGATCTCCGCGGCGGGATTGTGGGCAGTGACGGCGACGCTCGTTTAGATCGTACAATCCGCGGCGCAATGGCCGACGCGGTTCTTCACGGCAGCATCGCCGCGTTTCCACTTCCGGAAGTGCTCACGTTCCTGAGCACCACGCGCAAGAGCGGCACGCTGACCGTCGCGCATGAGTCGAAGCGCGCCTCGCTCTTCTTCGACGGCGGCGCGCTCGTGTACGCCGGCTCGAATCAGGAGCACTTCCGCCTCGGCTCGATCCTCGCGCGGAGAAAGCAGATCACGCGCGAACAGCGCGAGCGCATCGAGGCGGCCATGCAGCAGGACGGCCCGCAGTTCGGGCAGTTGGCGGTGCAGCAGGGCGCGATCGACGAGACGCAGTTGCGCGACTTTTTGAAAGTGCAGGTCTCCGAGATCGTGTACGACGCGTTCGTCTGGCCGGTGGGCACGTTCGCCTTCAGCCGCGACGCCGCGCTGCCTCCGTACGCGGTGACGATCTCAGTCGATCTCGCGAACCTGATCATGGAAGGCGCGCGGCGCATCGGCGAATGGGAACAGGTGCGCGAGCTGCTGCCCGATGCAAATGCGGTCTTCCGCGTCGTGGCGACGCCGAAGGACGAGCGGATCACGCTGACGGCCGAGGAGTGGAAGGTGCTGTTCCAGATCAACGGCCAGCGCACGCTCGAGGAGCTGTCGCAGCAGAGCGAATACGACGCGCTGCAGGTGTACCGGATCGTGTACGGATTACTCGCCAATCAACTGCTCGAGCCGGCGCCGGCGGCGCGCATCGCCGACGACACGTCCACGCGGCCGGTCACGGTCGCGGAGTCGACGATCCGCCAGAGCACGCCGCAGTTCGGCGCGGAGTCGACGCTGCGCGACGCGTCGAATGACGACACGAGTCTGCTCGTGTCATCGGAAGCGCGGCTCTCCTACTCCGACGTGGTCAGCACGACGGTCGCGCAACTGACCATCGCCAACGGCGACGGGACCGCCCGCGTCGTCGCGCTCACCGAGCCGGAGTATCTGATCGGCCGCAATCGCGAGAACAGCATCCAGATCATCGACCTCGGCGTCTCGAGTTTTCACGCACGCATCTATCGCGGCGCCGAAGGGTATCTGCTCGAAGATCTCAAGAGCCGCAACGGGACGTACATCAACGGGACGCGCGTCTACCACGCAAGCCTCGCCGACGGCGACACGGTACACGTCGGCCAGACGGATCTGCTGTACGAGGTGCTGCTGTAACGATCGGGGGACGACGAGAGGCCTCCGGCGGCTGGGGCCACGGGCCCCAGACCCCGTCTATTGGCCGAGCCTCCGCGACACGGCCGTCCAAGCTCGCGACACTGTGTCGCGGAGGCTAGGCCAATCAATGGG
>DASVQE010000048.1:0-103142 GCA_036389275.1 Thermoanaerobaculia bacterium | reverse complement strand
CCCTCGCTTTCACCGCCGCTGTGTCCGCCGCGCCGCCGCGCGGAGCCGCGCCCGCCGCACCGCCGTCGCAGGCGCAGCACGCCCGCGCCGCGGTCGGGCCCGGTGAGCTCCTCTCGCCCGAAGACCTCGCCACGCTGCTCGCGCTGACCGACACGCAGAAAACGCAGATCCAGACCTTGCGCGACGCGGTGCGCACGACCGTCGAGCCGCTGCGCGAACAGCAGCGCGCCAACAACGAGAAGCTCCGCGCCGCCGTCGAAGCCGGCAACGCCGCCGAAGCAGGCGCACTCCTCATCGCCAACAAGACCCTCGCCGACCAGATCCGCACCGCCCACGAATCCTTCGCCACCGCCTTCAACGCGCTGCTCACACCCGCGCAGCAGGCAAAATTCGCGGTGTATCGGGAGATTGTGGAGTTGAGGAGAGACTGAGGGGCGGTTCCTCGGGTTCCTCGGTTCCTCGGGAGGAACTCGAGGAACTCGGACCCCGAGGAACCGAGGAACCGAGGAACCGAGGAACCGAGGAACCCCGCGTACAATCCCTTCATCCATGGAACTCCTCCTCTGGCGCTGGAGCACGGCTGCGCAGATCACGTCCGCGGCGATGATCGCCGTCTTTTTTGCGGTGCTGATGCGGTCGGTGCGGCGCGTGGAGTTGCGGCCGTGGGTGAATGCGTGGGTGGCGAATCTCGGGGCGCTGATGGTCACCGTGGTCTTCTGGATGGCGCAGCCGGAAGAGGCGGCCATGCTCATTCTCAGCCGCGGCGCGTACGCCTTCTGTAAGACGCTCTTCGTGATCCTGCTCGTGCGCGGCGCGCTCCGCTTCGTGCCGCAGCGCTCCGCGACCATCCGCTACCGCGCCATCCTCATCGCCGCGGCGATCGCCGGCCTCGTCATCGGCTTCGGCGCGCAATCCGTCGATCACCTCGGCATCGCCCAGTCGGCCATCATCGGCATCAGCCTCGCCGCCGGTGCGGTGCTGCTCGTCGCCAACGGCGTTCCGGCCGCGGGCTGGCTGCTCACCGGCTTCACCATCCGCGCCGCACTCGCCTTCGTCGAGACCATCGCTTACACCTCGCATCTCGTCACGCTGAACTGGTCCTCGGAGGCACCCACCGGCATCTTCCTCGCCGCGCATTCGTCGTTCGATACCGCCGCCGAATGGATGATCGCCCTCGGCTCCGTGCTCATGCTCTACCGCACCATCCAGCAGGAGCTCACGCAGTCCAACAGCGAGCTCCTCGCCGCGAAAGACGTGCTGCAGGATCTCGTCGACCGCGACTCGCTCACGGGCCTCGCCAACCGCCGCGCGCTGCCGATGATCCTGCGCGAGGCGTATGCGAGCGGCGCCACGGTCCTCTTCTTCGACCTGAACGACTTCAAGGAGATCAACGACTCGTACGGACATCACGCCGGCGACGAATGTCTGAAGCGCTTTGCGCGCGCGCTGCAGGCCAGCTTCCGTCCCGACGATCACGTCGTCCGCTACGCCGGCGACGAGTTCGTCGTCGTCGCGCCGGGCGCCGCGCCCGAGCAGATCCTCGCGCGCGTCGATCAGGTGCGCGACCGCCTGAAGTTCGAGGCGAACACGCCGCACGTCCGCTTCTCCGTCGGCCACGCCTGGCTCGCGCCGGGCGGCCAGCCCGACGACGCGCTGCGCGAGGCCGATCAGGCCATGTATCGCGACAAGCGGAAGAAAACCGTGCGCCTCCGCTCGGTCTGACGCGCGCGTGAAGATCCCGCTCGGTCTCGTCCTCCGCCGCGGCTTGCGGCAGCGCTGCCCGCGCTGCGGCGAAGGAGCGCTCTTCCGCAAATGGATTCACGCGCACGAGCGCTGTCCGGTCTGCGGCGTGGTCTACCTGCGCAACTACGGCGACATCTGGATGTTCGTGATCATCACCGACCGCATCCCGATCTTCTTCGGCATCGTGGCCGTCTACTTCGGCTACCAGTCGCTGAGCAAATTCGCGGCGGCGCTGTTCTTCATCGCGCTCACCGTGCCGATCGTGGCGACGATGAAGGCGCGGCAGGGTCTGGCCATCGCCCTCGACTACGTCTGGCGCATCTACATGCCCGATCCATCGGACGAGATTCACCGGCGAGATTACGTAATCAACCGGTAACTGCTGAAGCTGGTGTCACGATTGCAGAGCCCGCGGGCCATGGGCAATTTGCTTTGGTTGATCATCATCATCCTCATCATCCTCTGGCTCGCTGGATTCACGATGCATGTCGGCGGCGGACTGATTCACCTCTTGCTGGTGATCGCCCTGATCGTGCTGATCATCCGGTTGGCCACGGGACGGCGCGTCGTCTGACGTCGCGCCGCAGGCGTCGAATCTGCACCTCCGCTTCGGCGGAGGTGTTCGATGGAGATTTCCTGGCGTAAGGATGTGGATGCCGCGCTCGCGGATGCGAAGCGCGACGGGAAGCCGTTGCTTCTCGATTTCAGCGCCGCACCGATGTGAGGCGGATGCGCTCGGCTGGATGCCGAGGTGTATCCCGATCCGCGGATTGCGGACATGGTCACCGGTGAGTTCATCCCGGTCCGTTTTCACGTCAAAGAAAATCCGGAAGGATTCGGGCGGTTCGGCGCGCAGTGGACGCCGACCATCATCATTCTCGATCCCGACGGAAAAGAGCGCCACCGCATCGAAGGGTTCCTTCCCGCGGAGTCGTTCGCAGCGCAACTGAAGCTCGGCCTCGCGCGCTCAGCCTTCGAGCGCAGCGACTTCGCCTCGGCCGCGAAGCTGTACGACGAGGTGGCCGGCAGCGGCGATCCCGAAGCAGCGCCGGAAGGCGTCTACTGGTCGGGCGTCGCGCGCTACAAGTCCACCGACGACCCGTCGCACCTCGGCGCCACGCACAAGACGCTCAGCGAAAAGTACGCGAACTCGTCGTGGGCCAAGCGCGCCTCGGTCTGGGGGTGAGGGAAAAGTGCAAAGTGCTGAGTGCTGAGTGCTGGCCGCCGCGCTGCGGCGGCACTTTGCACTTGGCACTTAGCACTTAGCACTTAGCACCTGCTTCTCACCGCGCGTCGGGGGCGAGCACGCCCACCGAGATCGAGAAGGCCGCATCGCGCGCCTTCGCGACGTGCCACCAGCCGCGCGGGATGTAGAGCCAGTCGCCGGCGATCAGCGTTGCGGCGACGGTGGGCGTGGTCTCGCGCTCGAACTGCATGTCGCGCGGCATGGCGCTGATGCGCGGCCGCGGATTGATCGTGTTCTCGCGCAGAAAATACTCTTTCTCGCCGGCGGTCTGGGCGATGAAGACGTCTTCACAGTCGTAGTGCCAGCTGAAGCTGTGAAAGCCGCGCGGCGTGGCGTAGACCTGGATCGAGACGTCGCCTTCGAACTGTTCGGCGAAGGCATCGGCGAGCGCGCGCAGCGAGTCGTCGTGACGCTCGCAGCGGCGCAGCACGATGGAGTAGCCGGAGGCGAACAGCGTGCGCGCCGCCTCCGCGCTCACCCGGCCCGGCTCGCGCACCAGCGCGCTGTTGCGCACCAGCAGCAAGTCGGCACCCGCTTCGAGCAGCCGCTCGATCGTCTCCCACTGCAGCAGCTCGATCGCCGACGCCGCCGCCTGCGGCTGTGCCAGCGGCGCGCGCTGAAAGTGCTCGCGGCGGAACTCCTCCGTCGCGATCGAGTCGACCCACTCCTTCATGCGCGCTTGAACGCGTTCACGATGTCGGCCACGCGCTGCGCGTCGACCGGCCCGTCGACCGCGCCGCCTTCCTTGATCGACGTCCCGACGATCGCGCCATCCGCTTCGCGAAATTGCGACGCGTTCGACGCCGACAGCCCGCTGCCGACCAGCAGCGGCGCGTCGCCGAGCTCCTCGCGCAGCGCGGCGATGCGCGCCGGATCGGCGGCCGCGCCGGTCTCCGCGCCGGTCACGATCAGCGCGTCGGCGAGGCCGCGCAAGCGGAGATCCTTCGCCGACACCTCGCCCATCGGCGTGGCGTGCTTGACCAGATGATCCGCAAACACCAGCACGTCCGGCGCGAGCGCCGCACGCGCGCGCAGCGTCGCGTACGCATCGCCCTCGATGATGCCCTGATCCGTCACCGCCGCGCCGGTGTGGATGTTCACCCGGATGAACGCCGCACCGGTGGCCGCGGCGATGGCCATGGCCGAGCGCGCGTCGTTGCGCAGCACGTTCACGCCGAACGGCAGTTGCACTTCGCGCACGATCTCGGCGATCACGCGCGTCATCGCCGCCACCGTCTCCGCCTCGACCCGGCCGCGCGTGAACGGGCGGTCGCCGAAGTTCTCCAGCACGAAGCCGTCGCAGCCGCCGGCGGCGATCGCGCGCGCGTCGCGCAGCGCCAGCTCGACGACGTCGCCCATCGACGTGAACAGCGGCGCGCCCGGCAGCGCGCGCAGATGGATCATCCCGAACACCGCGCGCGCGGCGAATCGGGAGGCGAAAGCGGAACGGGTGAGCGGCATCGTTTGCTCCTTATAATCCGCCTCCATGTCCGAATTGAAGTTGTTCAACACGTTGTCGCGCGAGAAAGAGCCGTTCGTGCCGCTCCGCCCCGGCGAGGTGCGGATGTACTCGTGCGGACCGACCGTGTACAACAACCCCCACATCGGCAACCTGCGCACCTTCCTCTGGAGCGACCTGCTCCGCCGCTACCTCGAGTACCGCGGCCTGAAGGTCACGCAGGTCATGAACATCACCGACGTCGAGGACAAGATCATCCGCAACGCCGGCGCCGCCGGTCAGGACATCCGTACGTACGTCGAGCCGTACATCGTCTCCTTCCACGACTCGCTGCAGAAGCTGCGCGTCAAGCCCGCCGATCACTATCCGCGCGCGACCGAGTACGTGCCGGAGATGGTCACGCTCGTCCAGCAGCTCGCCGCGCGCGGCCACACGTACGAGGCCGACGGCTCGACGTACTTTCGCGTCTCCACTTTGCCGTCGTACGGCAGGCTCTCGCGCGTCGAGATCGACGCCAGCAGCGACTACAGCCGCATCGAGTCGGACGAATACGAGAAAGAATCGGCGCGCGACTTCGTGCTCTGGAAAGCGAAGAAGGAAGGCGAGCCGTCGTGGCAGACCGCCATCGGCGACGGCCGTCCCGGCTGGCACCTCGAGTGCTCGGCCATGTCGATGGATCTCCTCGGCGAGACGTTCGACATCCACACCGGCGCGGTCGACCTGATCTTCCCGCACCACGAGAACGAGATCGCGCAGAGCGAAGGCGCCACCGGCCAGCCGTTCGTCCGCTACTGGATCCACGGCGAGCACCTCAACATCGACCAGCAGAAGATGTCGAAGTCGCTCGGGAACATCTACACGCTGGCCGAGGTCGAGCAGATGGGGTACTCACCGCTGGCGCTGCGCTATGCGCTGCTGTCGGTGCCGCATCGCACGAAGCTCAACTTCACCACGCAGTCGCTCGACGACGCGAAGAACGCGCTGGCGCGCATCGAGTCGTTCCTGCTGCGGCTCGACGATCTGTCGAAGTCGGCGCCGCGCGACGCCGCGCACGCGGACGAGGAAGGCGACGGACTGATCGGCAAGTTCCTCGGCGAGTTCCAGGAAGCGATGGACGACGACCTCAACACCGCCGGCGCCCTCGGCGCGCTCTTCACCTTCATCCGCGACGGCAACACCGCCATCGATGCCGGCCGCATCTCCGCCGGCGACGCCAACGGCATGATCGCCGCGCTGATGAAAGTCGATCCGGTGCTCGACCTGCTGCCGCCGCGCGAAGTGAGCATCGACGCCGAGGTCGACGCCATGATCGCGGCGCGCAACGCGGCGCGCAAAGCGAAGAACTTCGCAGAGTCGGACCGCATCCGCGACGAGCTCTTGGCGCGCGGCATCCTGCTCGAGGACGGCCCGTCCGGCACGCGGTGGCGGCGCAAATGATCGGCTACCTGCAGGGCACGCTGCACCAGCTCGACGCGACCCGCGCCCTCGTCCTGGCCGGCGGCGTCGGATACGAAGTCCACATCTCCTTACAGACGTACTACCGGCTGGAAGGACAGAAGGACGTCGCGCTGGAAATCCATACGCACGTACGGGAAGACGCCCTTGCGCTCTACGGCTTCGCCACGCCGCAGGAGAAGCTCGCCTTCGAGAAACTGATCGCCATCTCCGGCATCGGCCCGACGCTCGCGCAGAAAGTGCTCTCCGGCATCGACGCCGCCGACCTCGCGGACGCGGTCGCGCGCGGCGATGCGCGCAAGCTCTCCTCGATCCCCGGCGTCGGCAAGAAGACCGCCGAGCGGATGTGTCTCGAGCTGCGCGACAAGCTCGTGGCGCTGCCGGAGCAGACGCCGGCGGCGACGTCGCGTCTCACCGTCGACGACGACGTGCAGTCGGCGCTGGTGAACCTCGGCTATCGCGCCAAGGATGCCGAGGGTGCGGTGGAGAAGGCGCGCAAGGACCTCGGCGGAGAAGCGGAGTTCTCCGCCGTCCTGCGCGCCGCGCTGCGCCAGCTCACGCGCTGACGCGGCGTCCGCGGCGCATGGCGTTGTCGACGCTCCAGATTCCGGCGCCGGCCGCGGCGATGTAGAGGAAGAGGAAGCAGTAGAGCACCGCCAGCTCGCCCTGATTCACGGTCGGGATGAACGAGCCGTTGAAAGCGTGCCCTTTGAAGTAGGCCACGGCCATCTCGCCCGAGGAGATGAAGGCGGCCCAACTGGTCAGCAGACCGATGGCGATCAGGAAGCCGCCGATGGCCTCGATGATGCCCGCGGCGAGCACCAGCGGCGGCAGCGGATGCGGCATGCCCTGGCCCGGCCAGCCGAGGAGCTTCTGGGTCCCGTGCAGCATGAACATGATCCCGCTGATGATGCGAAGCAAAGCGTAAGCGTGCGGAGCGAAGCGGCCGATGATGCGTTCCATGGCAGAGGCGGCATACAAGTTCCGAGCCGCACTCATCGTTGAGCGTCTGGCGAACGTGGCAGCAAGCTAGCAACGGCTTCGTACGGCAGACCATGAAACGCGCCCTCGTCCTGATCCTCGTTCTCACCGCCGCCGGCGCCGCGCAGGCGCTCGAGCGCACCGACACGCTCCTGGCCCGCGCCTGGCCGGCCGCGCCGTACGCGCGCCTGCAGGACGTCGGCTCCGGCGTCGGCATCGTCTTCAGCCCCGACCTTTCGGTGGCGAACAACTGCCGCTTCTACTCCGCCCTCGGCTTCGCCTGCTTCGAGTCGGCGGACTGGCTGGAGATCCTGAGCGCCATCCACACCTACAACATGGACAACCCGGGGCGGCGCATCCGCACGCTGATCCTCGAGACCCACGGCACCAACGGCAACGGCCTGAAGGTGCAGAAGGGGAAGGACCCGAACGACGACCGCTCGTACATTTCCGTCGGCGCGCTGCAGCAGATGCTCGAGCCGGTGGGCGTGCGCTACATCGTCCTCTCCGCCTGCAACTCCGGCCGGCTGATGCGTCCGGAGATCTATCTCAAGCTCGACCCGAACAACGGCGACAAGCTCTTCCTGCCGGCCACGCGCGGCATCATCGACGCCACGGACGACTTCGATCCGCAGCGGAGCCACGTCACGGTGATCACACCGGTGACCAGCCACATCGAGACGACGCTGGTCGGGTCGCTGCGCGAGCTGGCGCCGGCCACGCGCAGCGCCGTCGAGGCGGCCGCGCGCGCGCACGACGTGAAGCTACCGCGGCAGTTCGCGATCTCCGAGATGGTCATCCAGATGCTCACCCGCGACCCAGATCTGCAGCTCCGCGTTGCCTCGCCTGTCGAGGAATTGTCGAAAGAGCAGACGTCGCCGGAAGTGAGCGAGCGGCTCTTCCGCAATTTCGTTTCCCACCTCGATTTCGTGGCCGCACGCGACGCGTCGCCGGCCACGGCGAGCGCGACCGCCAGCCGGTAGCGATTACGCCGCACGCAAACGCGCTTTACGTCTGACGCAAAAGGATTTATTTTGCGTCAGACGCAAAACGGCTCAGCAATATTTTGCATCCTCTGGCCCGCGGCTTGCTGAGCAAGCGGCGGGTAGGGTCCCACCGACGAGTGAAGAAAGAGACCACTAGATGACGAGAGCGGTGCTGGTTACCGGTGGAGCGGGCTTCATCGGTTCGCATCTGGCCGACGCACTTCTTCAACGAGGTCACCGAGTCCGGGTCCTCGACAACTTGGATCCTCAGGTTCACGGAAACGAGCAGCGCCGTCCCGACTATCTCGACGACGAGGTCGAGCTGCAGGTCGGCGACGTGCGCGACGCGCGCGCGGTCGAGCGCGCTCTCGAAGGCATCGACACGGTCTTTCACTTCGCCGCCAAAGTCGGCGTCGGGCAGTCGATGTACGCGGTCGAGAACTACACCGACGTCAACAACCGCGGCACGGCCGTGCTGCTCGAGGCGCTGATCAAACAGCCGGTCGAGCGCTTCGTCGTCGCCTCCAGCATGTCGATCTACGGCGAAGGGATGTACCGCGATGCCGCCGGCCACATCGCGGCCGGGCAGGAGCGGACGCTCGAGCAGCTCAAGGAGCGCCAGTGGGAAGTGACCGATTCGTCGGGCCACGTGCTCACGCCGATCCCGACGCCGGAGACGAAGCAGCCCGCGCTCGCCTCGGTGTACGCGCTGTCGAAATTCGATCAGGAGCGCCTCTGCCTGCTGGTCGGGCGCGCGTACAACATCCCGACCGTGGCGCTCCGTTTCTTCAACGTCTACGGCACGCGCCAGGCGCTGTCGAATCCCTACACCGGCGTGCTGGCCATCTTCGCCTCGCGCCTGCTCAACGGGAACGCGCCGCTGGTGAATGAAGACGGCGAGCAGCGCCGCGATTTCGTGAGCGTGCTCGACGTCGCCGAGGCCTGCTGCCTGGCGATGGAGCATGCGCCGGAGGTGGCCGGGCAGGCGTTCAACGTCGGCAGCGGCCGCAACTACACGGTCAATGAGATCGGCCGCCGGCTGGCCGAGGTGCTGGGGAAAAAGATCGAGCCGGAGATCACCGGCAAGTATCGCGTCGGCGACATCCGCCACTGCTTCGCCGACATCTCCCTCACCCGCAGCCTGCTCGGCTACGAGCCGAAGGTGCAGCTCGAAGAAGCGCTGATCGAGCTGGCCCAGTGGCTGGAAGGACAGATCGGCCGCGTCGACGACCGCGTGCAGCAGGCGGCCGCAGAGCTCAACGCGCGAGGGCTGACGGTATGACGGATTCGTACATCCTGATCACCGGCGGCTGCGGCTTCGTCGGCACGAACGTCGCCGACCGGCTCCTGCGCGAAGGCCACCGCGTCTGCGTCTTCGACAATCTCTCGCGCGCCGGCGTCGAGCGCAATCTGCAATGGCTGCGCGAGCAGCATGGCGACGCGCTCATCTTCAAGCAGGCCGACACGCGCGACGCCGCGGCGGTGCGCGAGGCGGTCCGCCGCGCCTCGCACATCTTCCACTTCGCTGCGCAGGTGGCGGTGACGACGAGCCTCGACGATCCCATCGGCGACTTCGAGGTGAACGCGCGCTCGGCGCTGAACGTGCTCGAGGCGGTGCGCCACTCGCTGCATCGTCCGCCGCTCTTCTTCACCTCGACGAACAAGGTCTACGGCGGGCTCGACGACGTCCGCATGCGCGAGGAAGAGACGCGCTACACGCCGCGCCTCGCCGCGATCGCGCGCCACGGCGTCTCGGAGAAACGGCCGCTCGACTTTCACAGCCCGTACGGCTGCTCGAAAGGCGCCGCCGATCAGTACATCCGCGACTACGCGCGCAGCTACGGCTTGCGCACGGTCGTCTTCCGCATGAGCTGCATCTACGGGCCGCACCAGTTCGGCACCGAGGATCAGGGCTGGGTCGCGCACTTTTTGATTCGTGCGCTGCGGCGTGAGCCGATCACGATTTACGGCGACGGCAAGCAGGTGCGCGACATCCTCTTCATCGACGATCTCACCGACGCCTTCATGCTGGCCATGGAGCACGTCGACGCCTGCAGCGGCGAGGCCTTCAACATCGGCGGCGGTCCGGAGAACACGGTCAGCCTCCGCGAAGTCCTCGGCATGATCCGCCGCATGGAAGGCCGCGAGCCGCGCGTCGACTGGGGCGCGTGGCGCACCGGCGATCAAAAGTATTACGTCTCCGACACGCGCCGCTTCGAGGCGCTCACCGGCTGGTCGGCGCGCACGCGCGCCGCCGACGGCATCCTCGCGCTTCGGGAGTGGCTCCTGACTTCCGGAGTTCCGGAGATCCTGCAGCGCGCCGACGAGCGTCCGCCGCTGGCTGCGAAAGCGGCCATCTCCGGCGGCGGAGGCCGCGTCTCGGATCGTCCCGCAGTGGCCGCACCGGCCAAAGAATAGACTTCCCCCGGTTTGCCGATGAAAGCCGCAGTCATCGCAGGAAGCCGCACGCTCGACGTGATCACGATGCCGCCGCCGGAGCCGCGTGCGAACGAAGTGCGCGTGCGCCTCGAAGGATGCGGCGTCTGCGCGTCGAACCTGCCGGTGTGGGAAGGCCGGCCGTGGTTCACCTATCCGATGGATCCCGGCGCGCCGGGACATGAAGGTTGGGGCGTGGTCGACGCGCTCGGCGACGGCGTCACCGATGTGCGCGAAGGCGAGCGCGTGGCGTTCCTCTCGTCGCGCGCCTACGCCGAGTACGACCTCGCCCAAAGCGATGCGCTGGTGCGCATTCCGGAGGAGCTCTCCGGCCGCCCGTTTCCCGGCGAGGCGCTCGGCTGCGCGATGAACATCTTCCGCCGCTCCGAGATCGCCGCCGGCCAGAGCGTGGTCGTGATCGGCGCCGGCTTCCTCGGCAATCTGCTGATCCAGCTCGCGCACAACGCCGGCGCGCGCGTGATCGCGGTCTCGCGCCGCGACGCCGCGCGCGAGCTGGCCAAAGCGTGCGGCGCCGACGAGACCGTGCCGATGCAGGATCACGCGGAGATCGTCAATCGCGTGCAGGACCTCACCGGCGGCCGCGGCGCCGAGCGCGTCATCGAATGCATCGGCGCGCAGTGGCCGCTCGACATCGCCAACGACGTCATCGGCGAGCGCGGACGCCTGGTCATCGCCGGCTATCACCAGGACGGCCCGCGCCAGGTCAACATGCAGAACTGGAACTGGCTCGGCATCGACGTCGTCAACGCGCACGAGCGCGATCCGCGCAACTACGTGCGCGGCATGCAGGAGGCGGTCGACGCCGTGCTGACGCGCCGCATCGATCCGACGCCGCTGCTCACGCACGCCTACGCCCTCGACGAGCTCGATCGCGCCCTGAACGATCTCGAGGCGCGGCCCGATCATTTCGTCAAGGGCACGGTGGTGTTCCGGTGAGCGTGGCCGCGCCGGCGCGTCCGCGCCTCGCCTTCGCCGGACTCGGATGGATCGGCCGCCATCGCATGAACGCGATCGTCGAGGCGGATCTCGCCGACGTCGCCTACACGTGCGACGTCGACACCGAGCTCTCCTTCGACGATCTGCTGCGCAGCGACGCCGACGCCATCGTCATCGCCACGCCGAGCGCGATGCACGCGGCGCAGGCGATCGCCGCGCTCGAGCGAGGCAAGGCGGTCTTCTGCCAGAAGCCGCTCGGCCGCAACGGCGATGAGACGGCGCGCGTGGTCGATGCCGCGCGCGCGAACGATCGCCTGCTCGGCGTCGATCTCTCCTACCGCCACACCGACGGCATGCGTGCCGTCAAAGAGCTGATGCCGCGCCTCGGCGACGTCTACGCGATCGATCTCGTCTTTCACAACGCCTACGGTCCCGACAAACCGTGGTTCTACGACGCCGAACTTTCCGGCGGCGGCTGCGTGATCGACCTCGGCATCCATCTGGTCGACCTCGCCCTCTGGACGCTCGACTTCCCGAAGGTCACGCGCACGCACGCCCGCCTCTCCCATCACGGCGGCCACGCGGTCGAGGACTACGCGGTGGCCATGATGGATCTCGACAGCGGCGCGACGATGCAGCTCGCCTGCTCCTGGAATCTCAGCGCCGGACGCGATGCGGCGATCGCGGCGACGTTCTACGGCACGCGCGGCGCCGCGTCGTTCCACAACGTGAACGGCTCGTTCTACGACTTCGTCGCCGAGCATTACGAGAAGACGAAGACGACCACGCTCACGCAGCCGGGCGACGCCTGGGGCGGACGAGCCATCGTCGACTGGGCCGCGCGCCTGGCCAGGAGCCGCGCCTTCGATCCCGAGATCGAGCACGTGGTCGACGTAGCGCGCGCGCTCGACGCCATCTACGAATCGGGACGCCGGGCATGAGAGTGCTGATGACGGCCGACACGGTCGGCGGCGTCTGGACGTACGCGATCGAGCTGACGCGCGCGCTGCAGGACATGGAGTTCGTGCTGGCGACGATGGGCCGCCGCGCCACCGACGCGCAGCGCGCCGAGCTGCCGGAGAACGTGACCCTGGTCGAGAGCGAATACAAACTCGAATGGCAGGACGATCCGTGGGACGACGTGGCGCAGGCCGGCGAGTGGCTGCGCGCGCTCGAAGCGCGGCACGCGCCCGATCTCGTGCACCTCAACGGTTTCGCGCACGGCGCGCTGCCGCTGCACGCGCCGAAGCTGGTGGTCGGCCACTCGTGCGTGCTGTCGTGGTGGCGCGCGGTGAAACACGAGGACGCGCCGGCGGAATGGAATGCGTACCGCGAGCACGTCGAGCGCGGACTCGGCGGCGCCGATCTCGTGGCCGCGCCGAGCGCCTGGATGCTCGGCGCGCTCGACGAGCAGTACCGCTTTTCCACGCCGCGCAAACTGATCTACAACGGCCGCCGTTTCTCGCCGGCCACCGGTCACGGCCATCGCGCCTCGGTGTTCGCCGCCGGCCGATTGTGGGACGAGGCGAAGAATCTCCGCGCCGTGGTCGAGGCCGCGCCGCTCATCGAGTGGCCGGTGCGCATCGCCGGCGACGGCGGTGCCGCGTCCGAAAACGTCACGCACCTCGGCCGCCTCGAACAGCCCGAGATCGCGCGCGCCTACGGCGAGAGCGCCATCTATCTCTTTCCCGCGCTCTACGAGCCGTTCGGCCTCTCGGTGCTCGAGGCCGCGCTGTCCGGCTGCGCGCTGGTCCTCGGCGACATCGAGTCGCTGCGCGAGATCTGGCGCGACGCCGCCGTCTTCGTGCCGCCGCGCGATCCCGCCGCCATCGCCCGCGTGGTCAACGAGGTGATCGGCAACGCGCCGCTGCGCCACGAGCTCGGCCAGCGCGCCTCGCGCCGCGCCCTCGAATACAGCGTCGAGAAGATGGCCGCCGGCTATCGCGCCGCCTATCAGACGCTCGCCCAGCGAGGAGTGCACCGGTGAAGCTCGTCCTCTTCTACCACTCGCTCGTTTCCGACTGGAACCACGGAAATGCGCACTTCCTGAGAGGTGTCGTGACGGAACTGCTCGACCGCGGCCACGAGGTCGACGTCTACGAGCCGGCCGACGCCTGGTCGGTGCAGAACCTCATCCGCGATCACGGCACGGCGCCGCTCGAAGAGTTCCGCCGCACCTTTCCCCATCTGCATTCGATCCACTACACGCTCGACACGCTGGAGCTCGACGAGGCGCTCGACGGCGCCGACGCGGTGATCGTGCACGAGTGGTCGGATCACGAGCTGGTGCGGCGCGTCGGACAGCATCGCGCGCGCGGCGCGAAGTACCGCCTCTTCTTTCACGACACGCATCACCGCGCGGCGACGCAGCCGGAGGAGATGGCCGCGTACGACCTCACCCACTACGACGGCGTGCTCGCGTACGGCAACGTGATTCGCGACCTCTACCTGCAACGCGGATGGGCGCGACAAGCATGGACGTGGCACGAGGCGGCCGACACGCGCGTCTTTCATCCGCGTCCGCACGACGAGCCGGACGGCGACGTGGTCTGGATCGGAAACTGGGGCGACGACGAGCGGAGCGCGGAGCTGCGCGAGTTTCTGATCGAGCCGGTGCGCGACGTGAAGTTGCGCGGCCGCGTCTACGGCGTGCGCTATCCCGACGACGCGCTGCTCGCGCTGCGCCGCGCGCACATCGAGTACGGCGGCTGGCTGCCGAACTGGAAAGCGCCGGAAGTCTTCTCGCGCCATCGCCTCACCGTGCACGTGCCGCGGCGGCCGTACGTGACGACGCTGCGCGGCATCCCGACCATCCGCCCGTTCGAGGCGTTGGCCTGCGCAATCCCGCTGATCTCCGCGCCGTGGGACGACGCCGAGGGACTCTTCACGCCGGGTGAGGACTACCTGGTGGCGCAGAACGGCGACAAGATGCGCGATCACATGCGCGCCATCGTCAACGACCGCGCGCTCGCGCAGTCGCTCGCCACGCACGGACTCGAAACGATTCAGCGCCGCCACACCTGCGCCCACCGCGTGACGGAGTTGCTGTCGATCCTGCAGGAGACCGGAGTTTCATGCGCATCGCCTTCTACGGCAGCAGTCTAGTCAGCGCGTACTGGAACGGCGCGGCGACGTACTACCGCGGCATCATCCGCAACCTCGCCGCGCTCGGACATCACGTCACCTTCTTCGAGCCCGACGCGTACGAGCGCCAGCAGCATCGCGACCTGGCCGAGGATCCGGAGTGGGCGCGCGTGGTCGTCTATCAACCGGACGATGTGGAGCGCGCGCTCGACGAGGCGAAGCAGTACGACGTGGTGGTGAAGGCGAGCGGCGTCGGCGTGAACGACGAGCTGCTCGAGCGCGCCGTGCTCGAGCTGCGCCGGCCGGAGCAGACGGTGATCTTCTGGGACGTCGATGCGCCGGCCACGCTCGAGCGGATGCGCAACGATCCGGACGATCCGTTTCGCGCGCTCGTGCCGCAATACGACTTCGTCTTCACCTACGGCGGCGGCGATCCGGTGATCGAGAACTACGCATCGTTCGGCGCGCGGTCGTGCATTCCGATCTACAACGCCCTCGATCCGACCACGCATCATCCCGTCCCGCCCAATGCCGAATTCGACGCCGATCTCTCCTTCCTCGGCAACCGACTGCCCGACCGCGAGGCGCGCGTCGAAGAATTTTTTCTCCGCGCCGCATCGCTGCTGCCGTCCCGCCGCTTTCTCCTCGGCGGCTCCGGTTGGGGCGACAAGCCGCTGCCGCCGAGCGTGCGCTACGTCGGCCACGTCTTCACCGGCGATCACAACGCTTTCAACTGCACGCCGCGCGCGGTGCTCAACATCTCGCGCGACTCGATGGCTTCGAACGGCTGGTCGCCGGCCACGCGCGTCTTCGAAGCCGCCGGCGCCGCGGCCTGCCTGATCACCGACGCGTGGGAAGGCATCGACTTTTTTCTCGAGCCGGAAAAGGAAGTGCTCGTGGCGCGCGACGGCGCCGAGGTCGCGGCGATCGTGGAGTCGCTCGACGCTGAACGGGCGCGCGCAATCGGTCGGGCGGCGATGCAGCGCGTGCTGGCCGAACACACCTATGCCCATCGCGCGGAGCAGGTAGTATCCATCCTCGAACATGAAGATCGTTTTTCTCGGCCTGTCCATCACCTCGAGCTGGGGTAACGGCCACGCCACCACCTACCGCGGCCTGATCCGCGAGCTCGCGGCGAACGGACACGACGTCCTCTTCCTCGAGCGCGATCAGCCGTGGTACGCCGACAATCGCGATCTTCCCGATCCGCCGTATTGCACCACGCGTCTCTATCGCAGCCTGGCCCAACTGAAGCAGCGCTACGCGCGCCGCGTGGCCGACGCCGATCTGGTGGTGGTCGGCTCGTACGTGCCGGAAGGTGTGGCCGTCGGCGAATGGGTGACGGAGATCGCGAGCGGTGTCACGGCGTTCTATGACATCGACACGCCGGTCACTCTGGCCAAGCTCGCCAAACGCGATTACGAATACCTCTCGCCGCATCTCATCCCGCGCTACGACCTCTATCTCTCCTTCACCGGCGGTCCGACGCTGCGCCGCATCGAGAAGAAATACGGCTCGCCGATGGCGCGCGCGCTCTACTGCTCCTTCGATCCGGAGCATTACTTTCCGCAGCGCCAGCGCATCCGCTGGGACCTCGGCTACCTCGGCACGTACAGCGACGATCGCCAGCCCACCGTGCAGCGGCTGCTCATCGATCCGGCCAAGCGGTGGAAGGAAGGGCGCTTCGTCGTGGCCGGCCCGCAGTATCCGGAAGACATCCGCTGGCCGCGCAACGTGAAGCGCACCGAACACCTCGCGCCGCGCGAGCATCGCCGGTTCTACAACGCCCAGCGATTCGCGCTGAACGTCACGCGCGCGGAAATGATCCGCGCCGGCTGGTCACCGAGCGTGCGCCTCTTCGAAGCGGCAGCGTGCGGCGTGCCGATCATCAGCGACTGGTGGGACGGCCTCGGCTCACTCTTCGAGCCCGGCCGCGAGATCCTCATCGCCGAAACCGCCGCCGACGTGCTGCATTACCTGAGGCGCCTCGACGACGAAGAACGCCGCGCCATCGGCGCCCGCGCCCGCGACCGCGTCCTCGGCGAGCACACCGCCGCGCATCGCGCACGCGAGCTGGAGTCGTACGTGGAGGAAGCGGCCGGCGAAGAGCGGGCGGTCTCGTAGCGCAAAAAAAACGCCGCTCTCGCGAGCGGCGTTTTTCGTATTGCGTGCAAGCGAATCGTTACGGCGAGACCGTCACGATCCTCCGCACCTCCGCTCCGTTGCCGTGCTCCACTTCGAGCTCGACTTCGTACGAGCCGGCGGCGCTGAAGGTGAAGGTTGCGGTCGGGCCGCTGACGCGGACGTCGCCCGGGAACTTCCAGCGGTAGGTGCCGCCGCCGGTGTCGCCGCTGGCGGTGAAGGTCACGGCCTGGCCGGCGCGCGGCGCGCTCGGCGAGAAGGTGAAGCTGAGCGTCGTCGACGGCGTGCCGGGATTGCTGTTGCTGCCGCCGCCGCTCACGGTCACGATCTTCGTCACTTCCGAGGTCACGGTGCCGTGCTCGACTTCGAGCTCCACTTCGTACGAGCCGGCCGCGGCGAAGGTGAACGTCACCACGCTTCCCGTCTTGCGCACGTCGCCGGGGAACTTCCACTTGTACGTACCGCCGCCGGTGTCGCCGCTGGCGGTGAACGTCACCGCCTGGCCGGCGGTCGGTGACGACGGCGAGAAGGTGAAGTTCAGCGGCGTGCCCGTGCCGGGCGTGCCGGTGCTGCCGCCGCCGACGGTGACGATCTTCGCGATCTCACCTTCGACGGTGCCATGCTCGATCTCCACTTCCACTTCGTACGAGCCGGCCGCGGCGAAGGTGAACGTCACCACGCTGCCGAGCATGCGCACGTCGCCGGGGAACTTCCACTTGAACACGCCGCCGCCCGTGTTGCCGGTGGCGGTGAACGTCACCGCCTGACCCGGCGCGGGCGACTGCGGCGAGAAGGTGAAGTTCAGCGAGCCGGTGCCGGGAGTCGTCGGCGTCGTGCTGCTGCCGCCGCCGACCGTCACGATCTTCGTGATCTCGCCGACCACGCTGCCATGTTCGACTTCGAGCTCCACTTCGAACGAGCCGTTCGACGGGAAGGTGAACGTGGCCGTGTTGCCGAGCACGCGCACGTCGCCCGGGAACTTCCACTTGAACACGCCGCCGCCGGTGTTGCCGCTGGCGGTGAACGTCACCGGCTGGCCGGCCTGCGGAGCCGCCGGCGAGAAGGTGAAGTCGATCGGGCCGAGGCCGGCGTTGCCGGTGGGCGTGCCGCCGACGGTGACGATGCGCGTGACTTCGGCGCGCGTGCCGCCATGCTCGATCTCCACTTCCACTGCGAACGAGCCGGCGTTCGGAAACGCGAACGTCACCGTGCTGCCGACCGGGCGGATGTTGCCCGGGAACTTCCACTGGAACACGCCGCCGCTGGTCGCGCCGGTGGCGGTGAAGACGACCTGCTCGCCCGGCGCCGGATTGGCCGGCGTGAAGGTGAAGTCGATCGCCGACGGCTGCGGCGCGGTGGCGCTGCTGCCGGTGATGCGCACGTCTTCGCGATCGCGCACGACCGCGCCGCCGGCCAGCGTCACTTCGACCGTGACGTCGAACTCACCCGCGGCGATGTACGAATGCGTGACCGTCGCGCCCGACGCGCTGGTGCCGTCGCCGAACTGCCAGCGCACCGCCGTCACGTCGCTGCCGGCGTGCTTGAGGCTGAAGGTGATCGGCACGCTGACCGGCGCGGTGCGCGTGCTCATCGCGATCTCGAGCTCGTTCTGCCGCTCGTTCTCCTGCTCCGACTCCCGCTGCACCGTGTCGCCGGTGACGTTGTCGATGTTCGAGGCGATGGCCGTGACCGGCACGCCGTGCTCGGTCTCGATGTGCAGCTCGCCCGCGCGGACGGCGGCGTTGCCGGAGAGTCCGATCTGCATCGACTTGCCCGGCTCGGCGACGAAGTGATGACGCTCGACCTCGACTCCGCGGTCGTCGAACAGGCGGATCTCGCCTTCGGCCGTGCGGCCGTGATCGTCGTTGGCGACGGCCACGTTCAGGCGATAGTCGTCATCGCGGCGCACGCCGTCGATGATGACGCTGGTCGAGCGGACCACGTCGTGCTGCGGCAGCACCGCCGAGCCGAAGGTCGACCCGTCGCCCAGCGTGTTGAAGACGCGCACCACCGCCGCGAGCGGCGTCGTCGACGACACCTGCAGCGAGCCGGTGCCGGCCGGCGCGCCGACGAACGCATTCACGTCATCCGTCGAGACGCTGCCGAGCGCCGGCAGGAGCGCCGTGCGAGTGAAAGTCTGGCCGCTGGCGGAGTCGGAGTAAGCGAAGGTCACGCTGCCGGCGCCGGCGGTGGCGGTCACGGAAGCGGAGGTCGACCAGAACGTGGAGTTGCCGCCGGCGGTGCGGCCGACGACCGGGAAGAAGAGCGACGTCGCGTCGCGTGAAACGGAAACGGCGCTGGTCGGATCGCCCGAATGATTGTCGACGATGCTGGCCACGGCGTAGGCGCGGCCGGTGGCGGACCAGAAGAGCGCGAGGCGCTCGGAGCTCGTGGCAACGTCGTCGCCGAGGGAAAGCTGGGTGGTGGTGTGCGCGGCGAGATCGAACGTGCGATTCGCGGCGACGCTGCCGTCGGCCCGGCGCAGCGCGTAAGTCACGGTGATCGTCGCATCGGCCGGATTGGTGAAGGCGACGTTCGAGCGGAAGCTCTCGCTGTTCGCCAGGCCGGCGATCACGCCGGAGGTCGAGAGCACGGCCGGATCGACGCCTTCATACGTGCTGCCGAAGGTGCCGCCGTGCTTCCCTTGCGTGAACGTATGCGCGGAGACTGAGACGTCGCCCGGCGCGCGGATCTCGAGCTGGCCGAGCCACGACGACGGATTCGCGCCGGGGAACTTGGCCGGATCGACCGCGTCTTCGAGCAGCAGCGACGCGCCCGCGCCGAGGTTGACGGAGCGCGTGCGCGTGACGCCGTTCGCGTGGAAGACCAGCTCGACCGTCATGGCCGCGCCGCTGTTGTTGCGCAGGCTGACGTTCGTCGTCCACGCGGTGTTGTTCGCGCCCGGCACGTGACCGGCGACCGGCACGATGCGCGTGGTCGCGAACGCCGACGTCACCGCGGCGATGCAAAGGACTGCGTAGAACAAAGCTCTTTTCATGAATTCCTCCAGGGTCGACTGGACACACCTCCGGCAATACGTCAGTCCGGAAGGCGGTCCCGAATGGTTGATTTAGCGCGGCGCCAGCGGGATCGCGTCGCCGGTGATTGGATCGGCCGCGAGGCCGAGCAGATGGATCGGTATGTTGCTGTGGATGCGGAGCGCCGCCGGCGTCGCCACGAAGCCGAAGACTTCTCCGATCTCACGCACCAGGTGTTGATCGGGCCCGATCGACACCGTGTTGATGGCGTAAGGATGTCCGAAGGCGTCGAGCAGCTCGATGGCCACGACGGCGGTGGAGCTTGCGAGGTTCTGCAGCGCGAAGCCCGCGCGGACGCTCGGGCCGGAGCCGCGCGACGGGCGCACCGAGCGGCGCTTTCCGGCGCTGCGCTTCGGCAGCTCGATCACCGCGTCGGTGTACGTGGCCCGCGCGAAGAGCGGCACCGTCTTGCTGAACAGCGGATCGGCGGTCGCGCCGATCGCGTTCGTACGCTCGTACGAAAAGTACTCCGACTCCGAGCGCGCGCCGCTCTTGTCGTCGTTACGGGCGCGGATGCGCAGGCCGTGCATGTGCGTCGTCTGCGCGACCACGACGTCGATCTGGCCGCTGCTGATGAAGCGCTGTTCGGCGATGGTGGTCTCGGAGAGTTGCAGGCGCGTCGACGGCGTGAAGTTCGCGCCGTAGATGTGCACGACGCCGCCGGCCGGCACGACCGCGCTGCCGGGCGAGACGTCGCCGATGGTGATCGCGCCCGGCGTGACGGTGAGCGTGCCGTTTTTGATCTCGGTCGGATAGACGGCGCCGGCGGGATCGACGAAGCCGAGGCCGCTCGGATCGAGGGTCAGCAGAAAGGTGGTGCCGCTCGATGCGTTGGCGACCGTGCCGGCGATGCCGAGGATCGGATAGTCGGCGGGCGTGCCGAACGTGCCGGACGGCGAGACGATGCGGAAGGAGATGCCGTCACCGTCGACCATGGCCACGCCGTAGGTGTCCTGCCCTTCGTTCATCAGCACGATGCCGCGGATGAAAGCCATGCCGCGCGGACGGATGTGGCCGTGTCCGGTGGAGATCGGCTTCGGCTCGGTCACGTCGACTTTGATCTGCACGACGCTTCCCGCGGGCGCCGCTTCGTCGGAGATGCGGAGCGAGAGGCCGGGGCCGTCGGCGCGCGCGGCGAGTGCCGCGACCAGTGCAAATGCAAGTTGGAGAGTTCGGTTCATCGGTCGTTCCTCGGCGACACCGACACGCGCACGTTCTGCGTGTCGGAAGCAGCCACGATCTCGTTTCCCCGAATCGCCTTCACATCCCACAGCAGGGTCTTTCCGGGGGCAAACTGCGCGATCACATGCGGCGGCAGGACGATGTGCGTCTCCGCCGTGTCGGCGCTCCACAATTCCGTCGCGTCGACTTCGACGATGCGAACGTGATAGCGCGATACCTTTGGAACACTGTTCCACCGCAGTTCATTCGGCGCGGACGCCAGTTCGCCCGACGGCGCGATGGTCTCCAGGCGGGCGCTGCGATAGACCGGCGGCGCGCTGCCGAGGTCGGCGGACGGCTCGCGCAACTGCATCCAGGTGCCGGTGCCCACCACGATGGCGAGCGCGGCGGCCATGGCATACAGCAGGCGCGGCACGCGCGGGCGGAACGAAGCGATGTTGTTGCGGCGGCGCAGCTCGGCGGCGATGGCGCGCGACTCCGGCGAGCTCTCCTCCGACATCACCTCCGACATCAGCGCGAGCTCGCTCTGGCAGCGGACGCAGCCGGCCAGATGCTCGCGCTCGCGCGGCGTCAGCTCGTCGCCGAGACGGGCGATCTCGATGCACTCCGGCGTCGGCTCGAGGACGGTTCGCCAGTCGCTCACAGCGTCTCTCCGCGCACGAACAATTTCTCCACCGCCCGCGCCAGTTTGCGCTTCGCGCTGACGATGTACGCCTTCGCGCCGCTGCTGTTCTCGAGCCGCAGCATCCGCGTGATCGCGTCCAGCGGCACTTCCTCGCCGTAATGCAATGTGAAGACGGTGCGCTCGGTCTCGTCCAGCGTATCGCGCAGAAAGCGGTGCAGCCGCTCCGACGAGCTCCGCTCCGTGGCCTGCTCCTCCGGAGTCGGACCCAGCGCCGGCACCTGGATCAGCGCCTCCTCCGAGTCGAGCTCGACGTTCGCGCGCCGCGCGCGGTTGAACGCTTCGTTCCGCACGATGCTGTACAACCAGGTACCGAACTGCGAGCTGCCACGGAACGATTGCAGCGACCGGTGCGCCTTCAGGAAGACTTCCTGCGCCAGATCCGCCGCCGACTCGCGGTCCCCGGTAAAGCGGAAGGACCAGCGGGCGACGCGCTCGTAGTAGCTCGCGAAGAGACGTTCCGCGGCGGCCCGTTTCTCCGGCTCCGCGGCCTGCTGCCACTGCCGGAACAGCGTCTCGTCTGACGGAGTCGCAGCCTCCGGCGGCCGCGGAGGTGTCTGGTCCATCGAAGTCATTATAGTGAGCGTCGCGCATGTCCTTCGTTCTTGCCCTGTTGAGACAACGCGAAGTGCACGCGCGGAACAGAAATCTTCATCGCGCGGTGATTTTTCTCGCGCTTGCGGTTCCGCTCGCCGCGGCGCCGCCCGATCGCGCCGCCGCCGAACGGCTCCTCGATCGGGCCGCGGAACAGACCGACGCCGGCGACTACGACGGCGCGGTGCGCGATGCCCGTGCCGCCGCGCAGCTCTACGCGCAACTCGGCGATGCGGCGAGCCAGGCGGCGGCCATCAACGAAGCGGGCCTCGCGCAGCTCTACGCCGGCGCCTATCCCGCCGCTCGCACATCGTTCGACGAGGCGCTGCGCGTGTCGAGCGCCGCGCGCGATGTCGAAGGGATCGTCGAAGAGCGGATGAATCTCGCCAGCGTCGATTTTTTCACCGGCCGCTACGCCGATGCGGCGGCCGAGTACGACGCGGTGTCGCGCCTGCTCGATGCGCATCGTGCCGAGGAGTGGACGCGCCGCCGCACGCGCATCCTCCTCGCGAACCGGGCCACGCTCGACCAGCGCCTCGGCCGCTATCGCGAGGCGCTCGCCGCCTATCGCCGCGCGCTCGCCGATACCGCCGAGCTGCGCGACGACGAGCAGGCGCAGATGCTGGTGAACGTCGGCGTGCTCTATCGCCGCATGGGCGATCCGTACAAGGCGCTCGATGCCTACGACCGCGCCCGGGCCATCTTCGCGCGCGACCAGCACGTCGACGGCGAGCTCGGCGTGCTGAAGAATCGCGGCATCGTGCTCGCCCTCGACCTGGCGCGGCTCGAGGAGGCGCGGGCGACGTTCGCCGAGGCCTTCGCCCGTGCGAGCGCGACCGGCAACGCGCGCGAAGCGCTGCAGGCGCAGCTTTACGGCGCGGAGACGTCACTCCGCCTCGGCCGCGCCGACGAGGCCGCGGCGGATTTTCGCGCCGCGTACGACTCCGCGCTGCGGCTCGAGACGGTCGAGGATCAGTGGAAGGCGCTCTACGGTCTCGCGCGCTGCGAAGCGCTGCGCGGCGACGACGACGCGGCCACGCGCCACCTGCGCGACGCGGTGGCGGTGATCGAGAAGATCCGCGACTCGATCGGCGTGCCGTCGCTGAAAACCGGCTTCTTCAACGACAAGCGCGAAGTCATCGACGCGCTCGTCGCGCTGCGCCTCCGTCATCACGCGAGCGCGGCGGACCTGCTCGAGTTGATCGAGCGCGGGCACTCACGCGGCTGGCGCGAGCGCCTCGGCCTGCGCGCACGCGTCGACCTGCAGGCCATCCAGAACGCGCTCGACGACGACACGCTGCTCCTCGACTACTGGACGTCATCCTCCGGCGCGGCGGTGGTGGCGGTGACGAAGCGGAGCGCGGCGATTCATCCGATTCGCGTCGATGCCGCATCGATCCGCGCGCTCGACGAGGCGCTGACGCGCGGCGCCGACTGGACGCAGGCCGCGGCGACGATCGCCAAACAGCTCCTGCCGCCGCTGCCATCCTCGCGACATCTCGTCGTGGTGCCCGACGGCGTGCTCGCCTCGATTCCGTTCGAGCTGCTGCCGCTCGCGAACGGACGCGTGGTCGAGCAGCGCGACGTCACCTACATGCCCACCGCCGCGCTGCTGCTGCGGCCTGCGCGCCGCGCGCATCGCTTCGCCGCGCCGTGGACGACGATCCTGCGCGCCTTCGCCGATCCACTCTTCGGCAGCGCGCCGCTGGGCGATGCGCCCGCGCGACTCGCGGGATCGGCGAAGGAAGTGCGCGACATCGCCGGCGAGCTCGGAGGCGCGTCGATCCTCCACATCGGCGACGACGATCGCAAAGAGCATCTGCTCGCCCATCGCGACGCGCCGCTGCTCCACATCGCCAGCCACGCCTTCGTCGATCCCGGCGCGATCGAGCAGTCGCGCATCCTCTTCTCCGCCGCGCGGCCCGGCGGCGCAGCCACGTATCTTTTTCTCGCCGAGGCCTACGAGCTGCCGCTCCAGAACGTGGAGCTCGCGGTGCTGAGCGCGTGCGACACCGAGCGCGGCCGCCTCCTCGGCGGCGAAGGCATCGAGAGCTTCAGCCGCGCGTTCCTCGCCGCCGGCGCGCGCAGCACCGTGACCGCGCTCTGGCGCGTCCCCGACGCCACGACCGCCTCATTCATGCGCCTCTTCTATCACCACCTCCAGCGAGGTACTTCACGCGCTGAAGCACTCCGCCGCGCCAAGCTCCAGTTCCTGCAAAGCCGGACCGCCCTCACCCATCCTCACTACTGGGCCGCCTTCGTCCTCACCGGCGAAGGCCTGCAGCCGGTGTCGACCGCGCTTCGCTGGCGCACGGTGGTCCTGGCCGCGCTCGCGCTGGCGCTGCTGGTGGCGATCGGACGGATAGTGACGCGCCTTCTCGCCGGAAAGACGGAACTGTGACCGAGTTGAAGCGTATCCACTGATTGGGCGCGATATCCTTCGGGCGCTTTCTTCGTATACATCCGATTCAAAGGAGACGTATTGATGCGCAGAGCCTTTCTCGCGTTTGCAGGCGCGTTGCTGTTTGCTGCGTCCGTTTCGGCGCAGACAGCGGACGACATCATCGCCCGCTACATCAAAACCATCGGCGGGATGGAGCACATGAATGCCGTCCGCACCATCCGCCGCACCGGCAAGTTCCACGGCGGCGGCGGCTTCGAGGCCGTGGTGGTGCAGGAGAACAAGCGCCCGGCCAAGGTGCGCCAGGAGTTCACGCTGCAGGGCCTCACCGGCGTGACGGCGTACGACGGCAGCACCGGCTGGAAGATCGAGCCGTGGGCGGGCAAAAAAGATCCCGAGGCCCTCGGCGAAGACGAGATGAAGAGCATCGTCGAAGATGCCGACTTCGAAGGGCCGCTCGTCAACTATCGCGAGAAAGGGAACAAGGTCGAATACGTCGGCACCGACACGGTCGAAGGAACGGACGCGTACAAGCTGCGCGTCACCAAGCCGAACGGCGACGTGTATCAGTTCTACATCGACGCCGAGTACTACGTCCCGATCAAGGTCGAGACCAAGCGCATGGTGCGCGGCGCCGAGCGCGAGTTCGAGACCACCTACGGCGACTACAAGGAAGTCAGCGGCTGGTACATCCCCTACTCGATGGAGTCGGGCGTGAAGGGCAGCCCGTTCAAGAGCCAGATCACGGTCGAGAAGGTCGAGGTCAACGTCCCGATGCCGAACGCGCGCTTCGCCCATCCGTCGGTCGCGGCGCAGACGCCGGACGACGCACAGGGACAGCCGGTCGACGCGTCGCAGACGCTGCCGCGCAGCGAGGCCGAGAAGCAGCTCGCCAAGAACGAGCCGGTCACCGCCGCGCCGGGCGGCGGAGGCGCTCCGCCGATGGGCACCGGCGGCGGCAGCGCGCCGACGCCCGAGCCGGCGCGCGCGACCAAGGTCGATAGCGAAACGATCTCCGGCCTCGGCGCCCGCAACATCGGCTCCGCGGCGATGTCGGGCCGCATCGCCGCCATCGACGCCGTCCGCGAAGGCAACCGCCTCACCGTCTACATCGGCACCGCCAGCGGCGGCGTCTGGAAGTCGGTCAATGGCGGCACGACGTACAAACCAGTGTTCGACAAGCAGCCGGTGCAGTCGATCGGCGCCGTCACCATCGATCCGAAAAACCCGAAGGTGATCTGGGTCGGCACCGGCGAGTCGTGGACGCGCAACAGCGTCTCCATCGGCGACGGCATTTACAAATCGACTGACGGCGGCGACAACTGGACCAACCTCGGCCTCAAAGAATCCGAGCGCATCGTCAAGATCGCCGTCGATCCGAATGACACCAATACCGTCTTCGTCTGCGTCCCCGGAAAACTCTGGAGCGACAGCGACGAGCGCGGCGTCTACAAGACCACCGACGGCGGCAAGTCGTGGACGAAAGTGCTCAAAGGCTCCAATGCCTCCACCGGCTGCTCGATGCTGTCGATGGACGAGAAGAATCCGAAGACGCTCTATGCCGGATTGTGGGATTTCCGTAGAAAAGGATGGGAGTTCCGCTCCGGCGGCCAGGGCTCCAATGCGCCGAGCGGCAGCGGTCTCTATAAATCGACCGACGGCGGCTCGACGTGGAACGAGATTTCGGCAGCCACCGGCCTGCCGGCAAAACCGTGGGGCCGCGTGGCCGTGACGGTCGCGCCGTCGAATTCGAACGTGGTCTACGCGATGATCGAAGCAGAGCCGCCGAAAAACGGCCTCTATCGCTCCGACGACGGCGGCAAGACCTGGCAGGCCCGCGACCGCAGCCAGACCATGATCTGGCGCCCGTTCTATTTTGCGAATCTCATCGTCGATCCGAAGGACGAGAACCGCGTCTACAAACCGGGCGGCGGCTTCATCGTCAGCAATGACGGCGGCAAGAGCTTCAGCGGCATCAGCGGCGGCGCGCACGGCGATTTCCACGACGTCTGGATCAATCCCGAGAATACCGATCACCTGATCGTCGGCGACGACGGCGGCGTCTGGTATTCGTATGACGCCGGCAACCGCTGGTGGAAGGCCGAGAACCTGCCGGTCTCGCAGTTCTACCACGTCAGCGTGGACATGGACCGCCCGTATCACGTCTATGGCGGACTGCAGGACAACAGCTCGTGGGTCGGCGACTCACAATACCCGGGCGGCATTACGAACAGCCGTTGGGAAAACATGTACGGCGGCGACGGCTTCTGGGTCTTCGCCGATCCTTCCGACAATGACTACATCTACGCCGAGGCACAGGGCGGCGAGATCGGACGCGTCAATCGCAAGACGCACGAGACGCGCGGCATCAAGCCGCTGCCGCAGTACAACGAAGGAAAACTCCGCTTCAACTGGAACACGCCCATTCACGTCAGCCCGACGCAGAAGGGCGTGATCTACATCGGCTCGCAGTTCCTCTTCCGCTCGCGCGATCACGGGCAGACGTGGGACCGCATCTCGCCCGACCTCACCACCAACGATCCGAACAAGCAGCGGCAGGAGCAGTCGGGCGGCGTCACCGTCGACAACTCCGCGGCCGAGATGCACACCACGATCTATGCGATCTCCGAGTCGCCGGTCGATGCGAACGTGATCTGGGCCGGCACCGACGACGGCAACGTGCAGGTGACGCGCGACGGCGGCAAGTCGTGGACGAACACGGTCGGCAACATCGCCGGCCTGCCGAAGAACGCCTGGGTCTCGTACATCGACGCGGGCCACGGTGACGCCGGCACCGCGTACGCCACGTTCGACCTGCACACGTTCGGCGACATGCGTCCGTACGCCTATCGCACCACCGACTACGGCAAGACCTGGACGGCGCTCGTCGCAGCCGACGCGCCGGTGCGCGGCTACGCGCACGTGGTCCGCGAGGATCCGGTCAATCACGATCTGCTCTACCTCGGCACGGAGTTCGGTCTCTGGATCTCCGTCGACGGCGGCAAGCAGTGGGCGCAGTACAAAGGCGGCGACCTGCCGAACGTGGCCGTGCGCGACCTGGCCATTCATCCGCGCGATCACGACCTCGTCATCGCCACGCACGGCCGCGGCATCTGGATCGTCGACGACATCACGCCGCTGCGCGCGCTCACTGCCGACGTGCTGTCGAAGGACGTCGTGTTCATGAGCTCGAAGCCTGCCGTGCAGGTGGTGAACGCGTTCGGCGGCTGGGTGAACGGCGACGCCGCATTCGTCGGCCCGAACCCGACCGACGACGCGGTGATCACCTACTACCAGCGCCGCCGCCACATCTTCGGCGACCTGAAGATGGACGTGACCGGTCCGGATGGAAAGGTGATCAGCACGATTCCGAGCAGCAAGCGCCGCGGCCTCAATCGCGTCGGCTGGTCGATGCGTCTGAAGGCGCCGCAGGTGCCGACGGCCGCCTCCGCCGCGCCCGGCGTCTCGGTCGGTCCGCGCGTGCTGCCGGGCAACTACACCGTGCGCATGACCAAGGACAAGAACGTCTACACGATGCCGCTGGAAGTGACGCTCGATCCGCGCGTGACGTACAACGCCGAGGAGCGGCGGCAGCAGTTCGATCTCGCCATGAAGCTGCACGGGCAGCTCACGGAGATGACGTACGCCGTCGACCGCATCAACGGCGTGCGCCTCGCGCTCGAGAACCGCGCCTCGAAGCTCAAAGCCACCGATGCGCTGGCCAAGCGGCTGCGCAGCGCGGCCGAGCAGGTCGACACGCTCCGCCGCAAGATCGTCGCCACGAAGGAAGGCGGCATGATCACGGGTGAGGAGCGGCTGCGCGAGTACATGGGGCGTCTCTACGGCGACATCAACGGCTACGAAGGCCGTCCGTCGCAGACGCAGATGGAACGCGCCGACGCGCTGACGCGCGAGCTCGGAGACGTCATCCGGAGCTTCGACGCGTGGGCGGCGAAGGAGCTGCCGTCGATCAACGCCGCGCTGGCGAAGCAGAAGCTCGACCCGATCAAGCCGCTCGCGCGCGCCGATTGGGATCAGGCCAACGACGCCGGCTAACGATTCACAGCAGCCATGTTGGGGTAGCGGTCGCCGACCGCTACCCCTTTTGGCGCCACTTCATCGATGCGCGCCAGCTCTTCCGGCGAGATCTCGACGCGCGTCGCGGCGGCGTTCTCCTCGAGGTGCTGGATCGAGCGGCTGCCGGGAATCGGGACGATGTCGCGGCCGCGCGTGAGCAGCCAGGCGATCGCGAGCTGCGCCGGCGTCACGCCTTTTCTGCGTGCGAGCTCCTCGATGCGCTTCACCACCTCGAGGTTCTTCGCGAAGTTCGCGCCGGCGAAGCGCGGCGAGTTGCGGCGGTAGTCGTCCGGCTCGAGGTCGTCGACGGTGCGGATGCGTCCGGAGAGAAAGCCGCGGCCGATCGGGCTGTAGGCGACGAAGCCGATGCCGAGCTCGCGCACGGTCGGCAGGATCTCGTCCTCCGGCTCGCGGCTCCAGAGTGAGTACTCGGTCTGCAGCGCGGTGATGGGATGCACCTTGTGCGCGCGGCGGATGGTCTGCGGCGCCGCTTCGCTCAGGCCGAGGTGCAGCACCTTGCCGGCGCGCACGAGCTCGGCCATCGCGCCGACGGTTTCTTCGATCGGCACGTTGGCGTCGACGCGGTGCTGGTAGTAGAGATCGATGTGCTCGAGGCCGAGGCGCTGCAGCGAGGCATCGCACGCGGCGCGCACGTACTCGGGACGGCCGTTGATGCCGGCCCAACTGCCGTCGGCGCGGCGCTCGTTGCCGAATTTCGTGGCCAGCACCACTTCGGCGCGGCGGTCGCGGATGGCGCGGCCGACCAGGCGCTCGTTCTCGAACGGGCCGTAGGCATCGGCGGTGTCGAGGAAGTTCACGCCGAGGTCGAGGGCGCGGTGAATGGTGGCGATCGACTGCGCGTCGTCGTGCGAGCCGTAGAACTCCGACATCCCCATGCAGCCGAGTCCGAGGGCGGAGACTTCGAGCGAGGCGAGCTTGCGGCGTTCCATGCGCGGACTATATCGCCGCGGGATCGCGGTACGATCGCCGAGTACGATCGATGATGACGCCCGATCTCGAGCAGCGCGTGTATGCCATGGAGCGGCCGGAGCCGGCGCTCTGGAAGTACTACATCCTCACCTCGTTCCTGGCCGGGCCGTTCTTCATCGCGCCGCTGATCTACCTCTACTTTCGCTTTCACACCATGCGCTACACCTTCGACCGCGAAGGCATCTCCATGCGCTGGGGCATCCTCTTCCGCCGCGAGATCACCCTCACCTACGCGCGCATCCAGGACATTCATCTCACCAGCAACGTCGTCGAGCGCTGGCTGCGGCTGGCGCGCATCCAGATCCAGACCGCCAGCGCCAGCGCCGCGGCGGAGATGACGCTCGAAGGGCTGCACGAGTTCGAGCTCGTGCGCGATTTTCTCTACTCGAAGATGCGCGGCGTGCGCGCGCATCCGGCGCAACCCAACACGGCCGCCGCGCCGGACGATGTCGCCGCGGCGTTACGCGAAGTCGCGGCCGAGCTGCGCGGCGTGCGCGAGGCGCTGGAGAAACGGTGAGCTGGCGCGAGACCGTGCTGCGCGTGATGCACGTGCCGCCGACGCCGCAGCCGCCGCCCGGCGCGCCGCCGCGCCTCTTCCGCGCCGCGCCGAACTACCTCGCCTTGCGCGCGTTCGTCTGGGGGCTCACGCAGCTCTTCGCCATCGTCGGCCTCACCATCGCCATCGTCGCGCTTGCGAACTTCGACGACAACATGCCGCGGCTCATGGCCATCCTCTTCCACGTCGGCGAAGCGTTCGGCATCGTCGCGCTCGTGGCGCAGATCCTCTTCGGCTGGATGATCCTGCGGCTCGACTACGAGCTGCGCTGGTACATGCTCTCCGACCGCGCCATCCGCATCCGCGAAGGCATCACCACCGTGCGCGAGAAGACGATCGCGCTGGCCAACATCCAGAACATCTCCATCCGCCAGGGACCGCTGCAGCGGCTGCTGAAGATCGCCGACGTGGAGGTGAAGACGGCGGGCGGCGGCGGGCGCAGCAGCGCCGAGGAGCGGAAGCAGCTCGGGCGCGAGCCGATGCACGTCGCCTACTTCCGCGGCGTCGACAACGCCGAGGAGATTCGCGACGCGTTACGCGAAGGCGTGCAGCGCGAGCGCAACAGCGGACTGGGCGATCTCGACGAGCATCACGCTCACGACGCGGGCGGCGATGTCGCCTCCGCCGTCGCGGAGCTGCTCGAAGAATCGCGCAAGCTGCGCGTGGCGGCCAGCATGCCGCAGGCGGCGTGGCGCGCGGCGCCGCCGGAGTAGCGCCGCACCACCGGGACGCCGAGGGTGCGCAGCTCGTCGCGAAACGCGGCCAGCTCCTGTGCGGTGGCGCGGCGATAGCCGTCGGGACGGGCATCGTTGACGTCGATGAGATTGAGGCGCAGCGGAATGCCGGCGAAGAGCGCGCGCAGCGCCTCGACTTCGTCGCGGCCGGTGTTGATCCCGCCGAGAACCACCCAGGCGATGGTGATGCGTCCGCCGGCGGCGCGCTGATAGTCGCGCACCGCTCCCGCAAGCGTCGCCACCGGCCACGCGGATGCGGCCGGCAGCAGCGCGCGGCGGCGTTCGTCGATGGCCGAGGTGAGCGAGACGATCAGGCGATACGGCCGCCGCTCCGCGGCCATGCGCGCGATGGCCGGCACGAGGCCGACGGTGGAGATGGTGATCGCTTTCGCGGAAATGCGTCCGCCGCAGGGATGCGCGAGGATCTCCGCGGCGTGCATGACGCTCGCGTAGTTGTGCAGCGGCTCGCCCTGACCCTGAAACACCGCGCCGGTGACGCTGCCCGGCGCCTCGTCGCGCACGGCCAGGAACTGCCCGACGATCTCCCAAGGCTCGAGATGGCGCGTCAGCCCCATGCGCCCGGTCGCGCAGAAATCGCATTGCATGGCACAGCCGGCCTGCGTCGACAGGCAGACGGTGAAGCGCCCCGGCACCTCGAGCGGAATGCGCACCGCCTCGATGAGCGCGCCGTCGTGCAGCCGGAAGAGATACTTCACGAAGCCGTCGGATGGATCGACCGCGCGCTCGACGACCTCGAGCCGCCGCCGCTCGATCAACGCCTCGACCGCGCGCATCACCTCCCGCGGCACCGGCCGCGCCTCCGGAAACCCATCTCGCCCACCCGCGATGACATGCGCCAAGATCCGCCGCGCCTCGGCATCGCGGATGTCGACGCCGGCGGCGCGCAACGTTGTTGCGAGTTGGTCAGGAAGCATTCCGAAGAGGTGCGGACGCATGCGGGCGGCACTACGATACGTCATGCTCAGCGCGGTGCGTACCACGCTGGCGATCTTCGGCTCGGCGCTCGAGCGTCATCAATCTGTCATCCCGAGCGGAGTGAGGGACCTGGGCGGGTGGGCGCGGCAGGCACGTGCAGCGCACGCCCACCCACCCAGGTCCCTCGCTACGCTCGGGATGACAGGCGAGCGCGTTGCTGACGATGTGGATCAGCTAACCGGCGCTCGCCGGGCCCGTCGAATGGAACGAGGAGGAACCGTCATGCGTTTTTCGCCGGCGCAGTTTCCGGCCGCGGTGGTGCGCTCGCGGACGATGGGCGAGTTCGTGATGACGGAGACGCGCTACGGCGGCGACGCGGCGCTCGCGCCGCATTCGCACGAGTACGCGTGCCTGGTGCTGGTGCTGGCCGGCGCGTTTCGGGAGCGCTACGGCGCGCGGCAGCGCGACGGCGAGCCGGGGATGGTCATCGTGCGGCCGGCGGGCGAGCTGCACTCGAACCACTTCGCGGCCGGCGGCGGGCGCTGCCTGAACGTGGAGCTGGCGCCGCATTGGCTGGCGCGCGTGCGCGGCTGCACGCCGCTCTTCGACGACTCGGCGGCCTTTCGCGGCGCGCCGTTCGCGCTGGCGACGCGGCGGCTGTTCGACGAGCTCTCGCGCGAAGACGACGTCGCGCCGCTGGCGGTCGAGTCGCTGATCCTCTCGCTCGCTGCCGACGGCGCGCGCACGACGCAAGGCGGCGCTCCGCCGCGCTGGCTGGCGCGCGTGAAAACGCGCATCGACGACGAGCCGACGGCGCGGCTCACGCTCACCTCGCTCGCCGCCGAAGCCGGCGTCCATCCGGTGCACCTCGCCACGACGTTTCGACGTCATTACGGAACGACTGTGGCTGCGTACATCCGTCAGTGCCGCATTGCGTACGCCTGCCGCGCGCTCGCGGAGAGCGATGTGCCGCTGGCGGACGTCGCGCTCGCGGCCGGCTTCGCCGACCAGAGCCACTTCGGGCGGCACTTCAAGCGGAGCATGTCGGTGACACCGGCGGAGTACCGGCTAAGGTTCTCCCAGCGCGCTTAAGCGCGTTCTATCGCGCGCGGCGGCGGTGCGCGTACGTTGCGCCGCGTGAGAACCTTCATCGCCGCGCTGCTCGTCGCTCTCGCTCCCGCCGCCTACGCGCTCTTCCAGTCGCCGGCGGTCAGCCGCACCCACGTCGCCTTCATCCACGGCGGGCAGGTGTGGGTGGTGCCGCGCGGCGGCGGCGCGGCCACGCAGGTGACGCGCACGCCCGGGCCGAAGCTCGACGTCCGCTTCAGTCCCGACGGACAGCGCCTCGCCTACACCGCCAACGAGACGCGCGGATTCGTCAACATCTTTACCATTCCGCTGAAAGGCGGAGAGCCATCGCGCGTGACCTGGCTGCCGTCGCACCAGGTGCTCACCCAATGGACGGCCGATGACCGGCTGCTCTTCCACACGGACGCGCTCTCGTTCAGCAGCATCGAGATGCAGCTCTACACCGTGCCCTCGCGCGGCGGGCTGCCGGAGCGGCTGCCGCTGCGCTACGGCGCCGACGGCGCGCTCGACGCGAGCGGCCGCCGTCTCGCCTATAGGCCGCAGTGGCCGAATCCGCTGATCGCGCACTGGAAGCGCTACCGCGGCGGCGCCGCTCCCGACATCTCCGTCGTCGACCTGGCCGGCGGCGGCTCGACGAAGATCACCGACTGGAACGGCCCCGACCTCCGCCCGATGTGGCGCGGCGACGTGCTCTACTACGTCTCCGACGCCGGCACCGAGCAGCGCGCGAACCTCTGGTCGTACGACACGCGGACGCGCGCGCGGAAACAGCTCACCCGCTTCGCCGACTACGACGTGCGCGATGCCTCGATCGGCGGCGACGCGATCGTCTTTCAGCATGGGCCGGAGCTGCAACTGCTTGATCTCCGCAGCGGCCGCTCGTCGGCGATGCGCATCGACGTACCGCGCGCCGAGCTGCAGCGCGACGTCGACGCGAGCAACTTCATCACCAACCGGCAGGTGGCGAACGGCCGCGTGTTGTACGAGGCCCGCGGCGATCTCTGGCTCAGCGAGCGCGGCGCGACGCCGCGCAATCTGACCAACACCAGCGGCGCCTTCGAGCGCGAGGCGGCGCTCAGTCCCGACGGCGCGCGCGTCGCCTACATGTCGGATGCGGGCGGCGAGTATCAACTGTACGTACGCGAGGTCTCTTCGCCGAATGCGGTGGCGCTGACGCATGCGGCGAGCGGCTTTCGCTTCCGTCCGGTCTGGAGTCGCGACGGAAAGCGGCTGGCCTTCGTCGATCAGCGCGGCGCGATCTTCGTGTGCGACGTCGAGTCGCGGAGTGTGTCCGAGGCCGATCGCGATCCGTGGGCGGAACCGGTGGAGCTGGCGTGGTCGAGCGATTCGTCGTGGCTCGCGTACACCAAGACGGCCGCGAACCGGCTCACGACGATCTGGCGCTACGACGTCGTCACGCAGTCGAAGCAGCAGCTCACCGCCGCGCAGTTCAACGCCAGCACGCCGGTGTTCGATCCGAGGGGCGAGCATCTCTTCTTCATCAGCTACCGCAACTTCTCGATGCCGCTGGCGGACTGGCTGTCGCAGCGGTTCGTGCATCGGGCCATGGCTACGTTGATGGCGGTGCCGCTGGACAGCGCGTTCGACACGGCCTTCGACACGGCCGCATTCGAGCGCCGCGCCTTCCGCCTCGGCACGACGCCCGGCTCGCTCCTCGCGCTCGGCGCCACCAGCGACGGCAATCCGGTCTACGCGCTGAGCGATCTCGCCGGCGCACGCTCGGTGCGCGTCTACCGGATGCGCGAGAAGAAAGAGGAAGTCCTGCTGCCCGGCACGAGCGACTTCACGATGTCGCAGGACGGCGCGGAGCTGCTCACCGGCAACACGCTGCGCACCCTGGCCACAAATGCAGAAACGAAGCTCGACACGACCATGCCGCTGCACGTCGATCTGCGCGCGGAGTGGCGGCAGCTCTTCGCCGACGTGGTCCGCAACCAGCGCGACTTCTACTTTGCGCCGAAGACCGGATCTCACGATTGGGACGCCATCGCCCGCGCGTACCGGCCGCTGCTCGAGCAGTGCGTGACGCGGCAGGAAGTGAACGACGTGCTCGCAGAGATGATCGGCGAGTCGAGCACCGGCCACGCATACATGGCCGCGCGCGGCGATGTGCCGCAGCCGCCGCCCGGCAACGTCGGCCTGCTCGGCGCCGACTACGAGCTGGCGAACGGCGTCTTCCGCATCGCCCGCATCTATCAAGGCGCGCCGTGGGACGACACGCTCCGCTCGCCGCTGACGAGCGCCGGCGTGCGCGAAGGCGAGCCGCTGCTCGCGGTGAACGGGAAAGCGCTCGACGTCACGCGCGATCCGCGCGCAGCGTTCGAAGGGCTGGCCGGCAAGAGCGTCACGCTGACGGTCGGCTCGCCGCCGCGCGAGGTCACGGTCACGCCGCTCGACGACGAGAACGGGCTGCGCGAGCGCGACTGGGTCGAGCGCAATCGCGCGTTCGCCTCCGAGCGCTCGAACGACCGCATCGGCTACATCCACGTGTCGGACTTCAGCACGAACGGTCTCAATCAATTCGCGCAGCAGTTCTATGGGCAGATCGACAAGGAGGCATTGATCGTCGACGCACGCTGGAGCCAGGGCGGTTTCACCGGCGCGCATCTGGCCGAGCTTCTCGGACGCCACGCGCTGAATTTCACCGCCGTGCGCGAGTCGCCCAACGCCTGGCCCGCGCCACGCTGGGGCGCGCACTTTGGCGCGAAGGCGCTGCTCGTCAGTCACATGACGGTGTCCGCCGGCGAGAATTTTTCGCTCTACTTCCGCAAGCTCGCCCTCGGGCCGATCATCGGCGCGCGCACCTGGGGCGGTTTGACCGGCCTCAATCCAGTGCCCGCGCTCATCGATGGCGGCTACGCGAACGTGCCGAACGCGCCGTTCTTCGACGAGAGCGGCTGGCTGGTCGAAGGGCACGGCGTCGAGCCTGACATCGCGGTCGAAGACGATCCGGCGCGCGCGAACGACGCGCAGCTCGAGCGCGCGATCGAGGAGATGTTGAAGACGCTGAAGTGATCAGCGGTCGATGAGGGCCATCATCCGTTCGTTGTAGCGCGGGCCGGCGACCTGTTCGAGCGCGGTGTCGAGTTGCGCGACCTCGCGCGTCGTGAGCGCGAGGTTCGCCGCGCCGAGGTTTTCCTCGAGGTAGGTGCGGCGCTTGGTGCCGGGGATGGGAACGATGTCGTCTCCTTTGTGCAGGAGCCAGGCAAGCGCGATCTGCGAGGGCGTGGCCTCCTTCGATGCGGCGATGTCGCGCACGACCGAAGCAGCGCGCATGTTTTTGTCGAAGTTGTCTCCCTGAAAGCGCGGGTCCCTGCTGCGAAAGTCGTCCTCCGGATACTCCTCGGCGCGCCGGACGTTGCCGGCCAGAAAGCCGCGGCCCAAGGGACTGAATGGCACCAGGCCGATGCCGAGCTCGCGCAGCACGGGAATGATGTCATTCTCGAGGTTGCGCTCCCATAACGAATACTCGCTCTGCAGCGCGGCGATTGGATGGACGGCGTGGGCGCGCCGGATCGTGCGCGCGCCCGCTTCGGATAATCCGAGGTGACGCACTTTGCCTTCGCGGACAAGCTGGGACGGTAGCGTGTGCCGGCTACGGCCTCGGCCGGCACGGCTTCTTCGATGCGGCGCAGCTCCTCGGCCGACAGCGTGAGATCGAGGGCGGCCAGCGACTCGCGCAGTTGCGTGCGTGTGCGGGCGCCGATCAGCGGGATGATGTCCTCGCCGCGCGAGCGCACCCAGGCGATCGCCAGTTGCACCGGCGTGGCGTTGCGCTCATTCGCGATCTCGCGCAGACGATCGACCAGGGCGAGATTGCGCTGCAGGTTCTCCCCTTGCCAGCGCGGCGAGTGTGCGCGGAAATCGCCGCGCGCGGCCACGTTCGCGCCGTCCTTGCGGCTGAGCAGACCGCGCGAGAGGATCCCGTACGCGGTGACGCTGATCCCGAGCTCGCGCGTCGTCGGCAGAATCTCCGCCTCGATCGAGCGCGACATCAGCGAATACTCGAACTGCAGCTCCGCGATCGGATGCGTCGCATGCGCGCGGCGGATCGTCTCCGCGCCCACTTCCGACACGCCGATGTAGCGCACGTAACCCGCTTTCACCATCTCCGCGATCGCGCCGATCGTCTCCTCCACCGGCACATTCGGATCGCGGCGCGACGGCTGATAGAGATCGACGTAATCCGTGCCGAGCCGCTGCAGCGTGTACGCGAGCCACGTCTTCACCGCGGCCGGGCGTGAATCGAACCCGAGCCACGAACCGTCGGGACCGCGCAGCGATCCGAACTTCACCTGGATGAACGCGCGCTCGCGCGAGCGGCCGGCCAGCGCCTTCCGGATCAGCAGCTCGTTGTGACCCATGCCGTAGAAGTCGCCGGTATCGAGCAACGTGATGCCGGCATCGAGCGCCTCATGAATCGTGGCGATGCTCTCCGCCTCATCGGCCGGCCCGTACATGCCGGACATCCCCATGCACCCCAATCCGGCGATCGACACCGCCGGACCGTTCGTGCCGAGCATGGTCTGCTTCACGACGCGTACACCTCTTCGTGTACATGCTCGTGCGCTTCCACCGCCTCCGCCGGACGGCGGCGGCGCAGGCGGTCCATGTAGACGTAGAACACCGGCGTGACGTACAGCGTGAGCGTCTGCGAGAAGAGCAGACCGCCGACGACCGCGAGTCCGAGCGGACGGCGCGACTCGGCGCCGGCGCCCATGCCGAGCGCGATCGGCAGCGTGCCCATGAGCGCCGCCATGGTGGTCATCATGATCGGGCGGAAGCGGATCAGGCAGGCGTCGTAGATCGCGCGCTCGGCGCTGATGCCGCTCTTCTCCGCCTCGACCGCGAAGTCGACCATCATGATGCCGTTCTTCTTCACCAGGCCGACCAGCATGATCACGCCGACGAACGCGTAGATCGACAGATCCTGCTTGAACACCAGCAGCGTGAGCAGCGCGCCGAAGCCGGCGAACGGCAGCGCCGACAGAATCGTCAGCGGATGGATGAAGCTCTCGTAGAGGATGCCGAGGACCATGTAGATCACGGCGATGGCCATGATCAGCAGCAGGCCGAGACCCTGCATCGACGACTGGAACGCCTGGGCCGTGCCCTGGAAGCTCGTCGTCACCGTGGCCGGCAGCGTGGTGCGCGCGGCGTCGTTGATCTCCTTCACCGCATCGCCGAGCGAGACACCCGGCTTGAGGTTGAACGAGATCGTGACCGACGGACTCTGGCCGGAGTGATTCACCGTCAGCGGCCCGACCGTCGGCGTGAGCTTGGCGAACGTCGACAGCGGCACGAGATCGCCCGAGGCGCCGCGGACGTAGAGCATCGACAGCGCGTTCGGATCCTGCTGATAGCGCGGGTCGACCTCCATGATCACCTGATAGCTGTTGGTCGGCGCGTACATCGTCGTGACCTGCCGCGACGCGTAGCCGGAGAAGAGCGCGTCCTCGATCTGCTGGGTGGTCAGGCCGTACGACGCGGCGCGGTCGCGGTCGATGGCCACGCTCACCTGCGGATTGCGGATCTGCAGATCGCTGGTGACGTCGACGAAGCCGGGCAGCGTGCGCATCTTGTCGAGCATCTTCGAGGCGGAGTCGTAGAGCACGCCGGTGTCGGGCGCCTGCAGCGTGTACTGATAGAGCGCCTGCGAGAGACGTCCGCCGAGGCGGATCGGCGGCGGATTCTGGAGCGAGGCGCGCACGCCCGGCACCGCGTTTAGCTTCGGGCGGAGCACGGTGATGATCTCGTCGGCGGAGAGCTCGCGCTCGTGGCGCGGCTTGAGGCGGATCGAGACGATGCCGCTGTTGTACGCGCCGCCGCGAATGCCGACCGCGGAGAAGAGCGCGGCCACGTTCGGATCGCGCAGCACGATGCCGGCGATGGCCTGTTGCTTGCGCGCCATCTCCTCGTACGAGATCCCTTGCGCGCCTTCGAGCTGGATGAAGATCTGTCCCTGGTCTTCGCTCGGCAGGAAGCCCTTCGGAATCTTCACGAAGAGATACCCGGTGGCCAGCAGGATCACCAGCGACACCACCATCGTGGCGCGCTTGTGCTTGAGCACGAAGCGGAGGCCGGCGGCGTAGACCGCGAGCATCTTCTCGAAGAACGTCTCGAACATCTGATACATCCGGCCGTGCGCGCCGTGATGCGGGCGGATGAAGCGCGCGCTGAGCATCGGCGTGAGCGAGATCGAGACGAAGCCGGAGACGAGGATGGCCGCGCCGATGGTGACGGCGAACTCGTGGAAGAGGCGGCCGAGGATGCCGCCCATGAAGAGGATGGGGATGAACACCGCGGCCAGCGAGATCGTCATCGAGAGAATCGTGAAGCCGATCTCCTGCGATCCCTTGATGGCCGCCTCGAACGGTTTCTCGCCATGCTCCATGTGGCGGACGATGTTCTCGAGCATGACGATGGCGTCGTCGACGACGAAGCCGACCGACAGCGTCAGCGCCATCAGCGAGAGGTTGTCGAGCGAGTAGCCGAGCAGGTACATGACCGCGAACGTCGCCACCAGCGACATCGGCAACGCGAGGCTGGGGATGACCGTCGCGGAGACGTTGCGGAGGAAGAGGAAGATCACCAGGATGACCAGGAAGAGGGTCAGCATCAGGGTGAACTTCACGTCGCCGACCGACTCGCGGATCGACTCGGCGCGATCGCGATGGATTTCCAGATTGATGGATGCCGGGAGCTCCTCACGAAACGTCGGCAGCAGCTTGCGGATCGAGTCGGAGACTTCGACGACGTTCGTGCCCGGCTGCTTCTGCACGGCCAGAATGACGCCGCGCTGATCGCGGAACCAGGCCGCGGTCTTGTCGTTCTCGACGCTGTCGAGCACGCGCCCGAGGTCGCCGAGGCGCACCGGCGCGCCGTTGCGGTAGGCGACGGTGATCGGGCGATAGTCGTCGGCTTTCAGGAGCTGCCCGTTCGCGGTGATGGTCGCGGCCTGATACGGACCGTTGATCACGCCGGTCGGGAGGTTCACGTTGCTCGAGCGGACGGCGCTCACCACTTCGTCGATGCCGATGCCGCGCGTGGCGAGCTGCTGCGGATCGAGCTGCAGACGCACCGCGTATTTCTGCGCGCCGTACACCTGCACCTGCGCGACGCCGGGGATGGTCGAGAGGCGCTGCCCCATCATCGTCTCGGCGTACTCGTCGAGCTGATAGAGCGGCATGGTGTTGCTGGTGAGGGCGATGTAGAAGACCGGCTGGTCGGCCGGATTGACCTTGTTGTACGACGGCGGCGTCGGCATGTTCGGCGGCAGTTGGCGCTGCGCCGCGGCGATCGCCGCCTGCACGTCCTGCGCGGCCGCGTCGATGGGGCGCGAGAGGTTGAACTGCAGCGTGATCGACGTCGAGCCGAGTCCCGACGACGAGGTCATCGAGTCGAGGCCGGCGATGGTCGAGAACTGCCGCTCGAGCGGCGTGGCCACCGCCGCGGCCATCGTCTCCGGCGACGCGCCCGGCAGCGAGGCGCCGACGTTGATGGTCGGAAAGTCGACGTTCGGCAGATCGCTCACCGGCAGTTGCCGGTAGGCCATCGCTCCGAAGAGCAGGATGCCGAGCATGACCAGCGTGGTCATGACCGGACGGCGGATGAAGGGTGCGGAGAGATTCATGAGCTCATCCTTTAATTTCGACCTTGCTCTTCGGCGTCAAACGCAACTGCCCGTCGGTGACTACGGTCTCGCCGGCGACGACGCCCTGGTCGATGATCGCTTCCTGGCCGATGGTGCGGAAGACGGCCACGTTGCGCATCTCCACGGAGTTGCCCGGCTTGACGACGTAGACGTACTGCCCCTTCTGACCGGTCTGCACCGCGCGCGCCGGAACGACCAGCGCCGCGGCGCGATTCTCCAAGGTTAGCGAGACGGTGACGAACTGGCCGGGCCAGAGCGAGCGGTCGCGGTTCGGGAAGGTGGCCTTCAGCACGATCGTGCCGGTGCGCTGGTCGACGCTGTTGTCGATGAACGAGAGCGTGCCGCGCGAGGCGCTGCCTCCGGTCTGCGGCGCGGCCACCACTTCGAGCTGCGAGCCGCCGCGCGCCCGCACCTGCGCGAGCTGGTCCTGCGGAATCGAGAACTGCACGTTCACCGGCTCGATCTGGTTGATCACCACCAGCGGTGTGACGTCGTTCGCTTTGACCAGGTTGCCCTGATGCACCATCAGCGATCCGGTGCGGCCGCCGAGCGGCGCGCGGATCTCACAGTAGGCGAGCTGCAGTTGCGCGTTCTCCACCGCGGCGCGATCCGCCGCGACGACGGCGCGCGCGGCTTCGGCGCCCGAGGTCACGCGGTCGTACTCTTCGCGCGTGACGTAGTCCTTCTTCACCAGCTCGTCGTAGCGCGCGGCCTGCGACTCGGCGTTGCGGAGCTGCGCGTGATCGCGGGCGAGGTTCGCCTGCGCCTGCTGCAGCGTCGCCTGGTACGGCCGCGGGTCGATGGTGAAGAGCACCTGTCCCTTGCGCACCTCGTCGCCCTCGGCGAACCAGACTCGCGTGAGCTGCCCGCTCACCAGCGCGCGCACGGCCACGGTCTGCAGCGGCTGCACGTTGCCGATGGCCTGCACGCCGAGCGGCACATCCTTCTGCTGCACGGTGGCCACGGTGACCGGCACCGTCTCCTCGCGCGGCTTCTCTTTCTTCTCCGCGCATCCGAGCGCGGCGATGACTGCGACTGCAACGACCCAATGCTTCATCGATTCAACCTTCCGGTGTCATGTGCGAGCTGTGCGAGAGCGAGAAACCAATCGGTGCGCGCCTGGACTTCCTGCGCCCGCGCGTTCTCCAGCGCCGACTCGGCCGTCAGGACGTCGAGGATCGTGCCGAGACCTTCGCGGTAGCGCGCGCGCGCCACGTCGGCCGACTGCTGCGCGCTGGCCAGCAGATCGCGGCTCGTGGCCAGGCGCTGCCGCGCCGTGCGCAGCGCGTAGTAGCTCGTCCAGACGTCGAGCGAGACCTGCTGCGCGAAGTCGCGCACCTGTTCGCGCGCGAGCTCCGCCTGCAGCTCCGCCTCGCGCACGTCGAACGTGTTCCGTCCGCCGGTGAAGAGCGGAAAGCGCAGGCCGACGATCGCGGAGTACGGCGCGGTGCGCTCGCCGCCGGTGGCGATGCTGACGCCGCTCGAGGCCGAGGCGGTGACGCTCGGCAGGAACGCGGCGCGCACCTCGCGCACGCGCGCCGCGGCGCGCTCCGCTTCCGCGCGCACGGCCGCCAGCTCCGGCCGCTCGCGCTGCGCGCGCTCGATCAGCACGTCGACCGCTTCCGCCACCTGCTCCGCCGGCACTTCCGGCGGCAGCACGCCGACGTTGAAGCGCGTGGTGGCCGGGATGCCCATGGCCGTCGCCAGCGCGCCTTCGATCGCGCGCACGTTGCCTTCGATCGTGTCGTAGACGAGCTGCGCCTGCGAGACCGCGGTGCGCGCCTGCAGCACGTCGGCGATGGTGGCCACGCCGGCGCGATGGCGCGCCTCCGCGGCGTCGAGGCTCTTGCGCCGCTCCTCGAGCGTGGCGCGCTGCGCCTCGAGCAAGGCATTCGCGTCGAGGTATTGGTAGTAGGCCTGCTCGACGCGGAGGATCACATCCTGGATGACCTGGTTGTGCAGGAAGCCGGCGGCGATCAGCGTCTGCCGCGCCTGCTCGACGCGCGCCTCGCGCCCGCCGAAGTCGAACAGCAGATAGGTCAGCGCCAGCGACGCGCCGGCCGAGGTCTGGGCGGAGCCGGACGGAGACTTCGAGCGCCCGGCGTTCGCCAGCACGTCGACCTCCGGCAGGAACGCAGCGCGCTCGCTGCCGAGGGCTGCCTCCGCGGCGCGCGCGCGCAGCCACGCCTCGCGCGTGAGCGGATTGTTCTGCAGGGCCACGTCGAGCACCTGCTCGAGCGAGACGTTGCCCGTGGGCACCTGCGGCACGACCGGCGGCGGCGGGATGGTGGTGTCCTGCTTGAGCGAGGCCGGCGGCGTCCAGGGCGTTGCCGGATTGGTGGAAGGACGCAAATCCGGCTCTACGGCCGATTTGCACGAGACGAAAATCATGGCTGCCAGCAGCGCGTACTTCTTCACTTCTTCTTTGCCTCCAGACCGCGCAGGAAAATGTCGGCCACGAGCCGGGCATCGTCCTCGACCGGATCGGCCTCGTCCGCCAGCAGCCGCTGGTTGACGATGGCCACCACCGACTCGAGCAGCATCGCCGCCGCCTTGCGCGCCGGCACGTCGCGGAACGCGCCGTCGTCGATCCCTTCGCCGATCACGGCGGCGATGGAGTCGACCAGGCGGCGGTAGCGGTCGTGGCGGTAGCGGCTGCCTTGCGCGCGCGTGACTTCGCGCTCGTAGAGCAGGATGCGGAAGAGGTCGCGGTTCTCGTCGAAATAGGTGAGATAGCGGAGCGCGAAGGTCTCGAGCTTGCGGCGCGGCGCGAGCGCGCTGGAGAAGACCTGCTCGACTTTGAGCGTGAGCGGATCGAGCGACGACTCCTTGACGGACTCGAGCAGCTCCTGCTTGTCGCGGTAGTGGAGGTAGACCGTGCCCTTGGCGATGCCGACTTCCTGCGCCACGCGCTCCATCGTCACCGCGCCTAGGCCTTCGCGGCACATCAAGCGCACCACGGCCGCCTGGATGCTCTGCCGCTTGAACTCCTGCCAGAGTTTCGGCTCTTCTTTTCTCGTCGTGACCCTTGCGGCTCTGTTCATGACCGGACGGTCATAATACGTACGAACCGGTCATTCGTTGAGTCAACGTCCTGTGACGTCTGGCGCGTGCGAGTTCATCCTGACGCGCAGCGTCAGGATCTCCGGCTACACCGGGTCACCGTCGCCCAGGCACGCGGCGATGGCCTCCGGCGTGTGGACCGAGCGCCGCCCCTGGGCAGCAGCAGCGCGGTGTAGCCGGAGATCCTGCGGCTGCGCCGCAGGATAGACTGCGCCGATGGAACAGCTCCGCGTTCCGACGGTGCCTTACGAGGCCACCATCCGCTACTTCGACGAGCGCCCGATGCGCGGGCGCATCTTCGTGCCGGCCCTGGCCCAGCGCCACGAGGGACCGATGCGCGTCGACGAGTGGATCAATCAGACCGCTCTCTTTTTTCCATTCCTCGGCGCCGGCGCCGAGCGCGCCGTCATCCTCAACAAACGCTACGTGGTCGTGCTGACGCTCGAGGAAGAGCGGACGCCGCCGGAGAACGCGATGCGCGTCTCGGTGGCTTGCGGCAACTGGCAGGTCGAAGGGCTGGTCGACATCGCCATGCCCGATCACTCGCGGCGGCTGCTCGATTGGGTGAACCGTCCGGAATTGTTCCTGGTCGTGTACGAAGGCGGGCGGCGGCACATCGTGCAGAAGCACCGCATCACATTTCTCTCCGAGGTGAACGGCTGATGGCCTCGCTCGAAACGATTCTGAAGCAGGCATTCGCCGGCGGCGGCCGCGAAGTACGCCTGATCACCGGACGCAAAATCCTCGTGCTCACCGCCGCCGGCGAGCGCGAGATGCAGGGACCCGACGTCACGCCGCAACTGGTCCAGCAACTCGTCGCGCCGGCCATGCCGGCGGAGGCGCGGCAGGCCATCGCCGCGGGACGCGCCACCTGGATCATCCCGGTGAGCGAAGTCGGCAACGTGCGCGCGGTGGCCGAGGTCGCGGGCGGCGTGCCGCGCGTGTCATTCACCCTCGACGGCGTGGCGCCGGTGAATGACGCGCCGATCCGCGTCGCCGTCGCGCCGTCGTACGTCGAGTCGCCGCACATCGAGTCGAATGGCGAGACCGCGGCCATGGACGCGCTCTTCCGGCAGATGTTCGAGATGAAAGCCTCCGACCTCCACATCAGCACCGGCGCGCCGCCGATCGTGCGGCACGACGGCGAGATCAAGCCGCTGCCGGGCGGCCGTCCGCTCAGCTCCGCCGAGATCGAGCGGCTGCTGATGCCGATCGCGCCGGAGAAAAACCGGGAAGAGTTCGAGCGCCGCAACGACACCGACTTTGCGTACGAGCTCGAAGGCGTGTCGCGCTTCCGCTGCAACTTCTTTCGCGACCGCAAGGGCATCGGCGGCGTCTTCCGCGTCATCCCCAGCCGCATCATCACGGCCGAGGAGATGGGGCTGTCGAAAGAGATCCTCGACCTCTGCTTTCTGTCGAAAGGCCTCGTGCTCGTCACCGGCCCGACCGGCTCCGGCAAGTCGACCACGCTCTGCGCGCTGATCGACTACATCAACCGCCACCGCACCGATCACATCATCACCATCGAAGACCCGATCGAGTTCGTGCACGACAACAAGAAGTGCCTCATCAACCAGCGGCAGGTCGGCGACCACACCGGCTCGTTCAAGGATGCGCTGCGCGCCGCGCTGCGCGAGGATCCCGACATCGTGCTGGTCGGCGAGATGCGCGACCTCGAGACCATCGCCATCGCCATCGAGACCGCCGAGACCGGACATCTCGTCTTCGGCACGCTGCACACCTCGTCGGCGGCGACGACGGTCGACCGCATCATCGATCAGTTTCCCGCCGAGCGGCAGGAGCAGATCCGGGTCATGCTCGCCTCCAGTCTCAAGGGCGTGATCAGCCAGATGCTCTGCAGGAAAACGGGCGGCGGGCGCGTGCCGGCGCTCGAGGTGCTGATCGGCACGCCTTCCGTGGCGAACCTCATCCGCGAGGCGAAGATCTTTCAGATCCCGTCGATCATGCAGACCTCGCGCAAGGCGGGCATGTGCCTGATGAACGACAGCCTGCTCGACCTGGTCAAGCGCGGCATCGTCGCGGCCGAAGAGGCGTACGCGAAGGCGGTCGACAAAGCGGGCCTGGCCTCGATGTTCAAGGCGAACAACATCTCGCTGGCGGTGCGCGAAGCATGAGCATGCCGGTCGACGCTCCCGGCGAGTACGCTTCGGGCCTGCTCGCCCGACTCGGCGAGCGCGATCCTCTGGAGGTCCTCGCCGCGACGCCCGCGGCCGTGCGCGCGATGACGCGCGGCGTGAGCGATGCGGAGCTGCGGCGTCCCGAGGGCGAAGGCAAGTGGTCGATGCTCGAGGTGATCCATCACCTCGCCGACGGCGAGCTGGTGATCGGCGTGCGGTTGCGCATGATCGTGGCCGAGGAGCGCCCGCCGATCGTCGCGTACGACCAGGAGCTGTGGGCAACGAACCTCGCCTACCGCGACGCCGAGCTCGAGCCGCTGCTCGCGCAATTCGAAACCGTCCGCGACGCCAACCTCCGGCTCGCGCGCAGACTCACGCCGGAGCAACAGCGCCGCGTCGGCATTCACACCGAGCGCGGCGCCGAATCGGCCGGCTACCTGCTCCGGCTCCTGGCCGGACACGATCTCGCCCACCTCGGGCAGTTGGAGCGCATCCGCCTCACTTCACGAACGCCGTGAAATCGGTCCCGCCCTGCATCTTGCCGAACTCGCTCGTGTACGTCCGCGTCGTGCCGTTCTTCGTGTCGGTGATGGTCAGCTCCGCGCGCAGCGGCGTGGCCGAGCCGTAGAGCACCGCCACCGTCGGCTGGCCGCTGCCGTTCGTGTTCCCCTGGTCGAGCATCTTCACCAGCATCTCGATGTTGTTCGGGCTGTTGAAGTAGAAGAAGACCGTCTCGCTGGTGGCGCTGCCGAAGCCGGTGACGGTCTTCACCGACGCATTCGTGTCGGCGCGGTTGTTGTCGAACACGCCGCGATACTTCAGCGTGGCCTTGAAGCGATTGTTGAGCAGGCACGCCGTGAACTGATCGGGCACGCAGTGCGGCTCCGAGCTCGGCGAGCCGGTCGTGCAAAGCACCGACAGCTGATACGTGCCGGTGTCGGACGCGGTGGCCGGTCCGACCCAGATCTCGTACTCGCCCGTCGACGGCGCGACGTAGCTGAGCGTGAGCGACTGTCCGCTGGTCGTGCCGCTCGCCGATTTCAGGTAACGGTCGTTACCGACCGCCGAGATGCCGATGAAGGGACGGAAGCCGTACGGCTGCAGCGTCACCGTGAGCGTGTAGCCCGCCTCCACGTGGATCTGATGCGCGTTCAGATAGTGAAAGTCGTCGGTGCGGCAGCCGTAGATGTTGACCGTGTCGGTCGTGGTCGAGTTGCAGAAGGCGTCGTGGTAATAGCACTCGTGCGTATTCGACACGGGCCTCTGCGTCAGTTGCGCGTGCGCGGCGAACGGGGCGAAGAAGAGGGCGACCGCGGCCAGCCATTTCGTCGGTTTCATGGCCGTGTGTAAAGCAAACGGGCGGCCTAAGCCGCCCGTCCGGATCACAGCAATCCCGCAGTTCCCTACTTCACGAAGGCCGTAAAGTCGGTGGTGCCCTGCATCTTGCCGAACTCGCTGACGTACGTCTTCGCGGCTCCGGTCTTCGTGTCGGTCACGGTCAGCTCGGCGCGCAGCGGCGTCGACGAGCCGAACAGCACGGCGATGGTCGGCTGGCCGCTCCCGTTCGTATTGCCCTGGTCGAGCAGCTTCACCAGCATCTCGATGTTGTTCTCGCTGTTGAAGTAGAAGAAGACCGTCTCGCTGGTCGAGCTGCCGAAGCCGGTCACGTTCTTGACCGACGCGTTCGTGTCGGCGGCGTTGTTGTCGAAGGCGCCGCGGTACTTGAGCGTGGCTTTGAAGCGGTTGTCGAGCAGGCAGGCCGTGGTGGCGTTGGCGATGCAGGTGCTGTTGCCGCTGTTGCCGTCGAGCGTGGCCGTCAGCGTGTACGCGCCGGTGTGCGGCTGCGAGCTGGTGACGCTGAAGAGCGTGCCCGCCTCGATGTAGTACGTGCCGGCGCTGGCGAAGGTGTGATGGATGCGCTGGCGGCTGGTGCCGGAGGTGCTCAGGTGCGAGACGTAGGTGACGTTCGCCGACGTGCCGTTGCCGAGGTACATGTAGAGGAAGACCTCGTACGCGCGGGACGAATAGTCGATGTCGATGGTCTGGCCGGCGCGCACCGTCACCGCGTAGACGTCTTCGTATGAGTCGAGAAAGTCCTTGCAGGTGGCGGTGGTGATCACGCCGTTGATGGTGACCGGCGGCGTGATGCTCTTCGACGGGCAGTCCGTCAGCGCGTGATAGCCGCCCTCGGCGGCCAGCTTGCGCGAGTCGAGGGTGGCGCGCTTGGCTCGGTCGGCGGACTGAACGTCCTGCGCCTGCAGCGTCGCAGTCAGGCTGAGCAGCACGAACGCTGCGGCAAACGTACGTCGGGTCATCGCTCTCTCCATTAGTTATTTTGAGACGGGGTTGTCCTGCCGTTAACGCTGTTCGCGAAATGATATTCCGCACCTCCCCTGTTCAACGGCGCACATGATTTCCTTCGCCAACGTCAGCAAGCAGTACGGCAAACAGGTCCTCTTCGTGGAGGCCTCGTTCCAGCTCAACCCGGGCGAGAAAGCGGGACTGGTCGGTCCGAACGGCGCCGGCAAATCGACGCTGTTCCGGATGATCGTCGGCGAGGAACATGCGGACGACGGCGTGGTGAACGTGCCGAAGAAACTCGCCGTCGGCTACTTCCGCCAGGAGGTCGACGAGATGTCGGGCCGGCCGGTGCTCGACGAGGCCATCGCCGGCAGCGGCCGCCTCGGCGATCTGCATCACGAGCTGATCGAGCTCGAAGCGAACCTGCACGACGAGAAGGCGCTGGCGCGCTACGGAGAAGTGCAGGAGGAGTATCAGCACCTCGGCGGCTACGAGCTCGAGGCCCGCGCGCGCGAAGTGCTGCACGGCCTCGGCTTCGCCGACGCGCAGATCGACGGCGACGTCGGCGCGCTCTCCGGCGGCTGGAAGATGCGCGTCTCCATGGCCAAGATTCTCCTCGGCAGCTTCGACGTGCTGCTGCTCGACGAGCCGACCAACCATCTCGACATCGAGTCGATCGTCTGGCTCGAGCAGTTTCTGAAGAGCATTCCGGCCACGATCCTCATGACCTCGCACGACCGCGACTTCATGAACCGCATCGTCACGAAGATCATCGAGATCGACGAGGGCGACATCCTCACCTACTCCGGCGACTACGACTTCTACGTGCGCGAGCGCGAGCAGCGCGAGGCGAACCAGGAGGCGGCGTACGCGCGGCAGCAGGCGAAGCTGGCGAAGGAGCAGCGCTTCATCGACCGCTTCTCCGCGCACGCGGCGAAGGCGGCGCAGGTGCAGAGCCGCGTGAAGATGCTCGAGAAGCAGGAGCGCATCGAGCCGCCGAAGAAGCGGCGCGTGATGAAGTTCGACTTCCGCTCGCCGCAGCGCTCCGGCGAGGACGTGGCCATGCTGCACTCCGTGTCGAAGTCGTTCGGCCCGCGCACGATCTACGACGGCTTCGACTTCAAGATCCGCCGCGGCGAGCGCTGGTGCGTGATGGGAAAGAACGGCGCCGGCAAGTCGACGCTGCTGAAGATGGTGGCGGGCGCGCTTCCGCCCGACGCCGGCAGCGTGCGCCTCGGCGCGAGCCTGAAGATGGGCTACTTCGCGCAGCAGTCGCTCGACCTGCTCGACGCGGAGCTGACCGTGCTCGAGCAGATGCAGAAGGATTTTCCGCTCGAGGGCCAGAGCGTCCTGCGCAATCTCCTCGGCGCGTTCCAGTTCTCCGGCGACGACGTCGACAAGAAGATCCGCTCGCTCAGCGGCGGCGAGAAGTCGCGGCTGGTGATGGCGCGCATGCTCCTCGATCCGCCGAATTTTCTCGTGCTCGACGAGCCGACCAACCACCTCGACCTCGCCACCAAGGAGATGCTGGTCGAGGCGCTGCACGACTTCGAAGGGACGATGCTCTTCGTCTCGCACGACCGCACGTTCCTGCGCGGGCTCGCCAATCGCGTCCTGGAAGTCGGCGAAGAGCCGGTGGCCTACGGCGGCTCGTACGTGGAGTACGTGGAGAAGACCGGCCGCGAAGCGCCGGGCGTGCATACCTGACGCGCGTCAGCCGCGCATGCGCTGATATAGATCGAGGATCAGCTCCGGCTTGCGATGGCCGAGCTCCGCGCCGGTGTAGCGGCGGTCGTACTCCATGCCCAGCCGCGCAACCACTCTTTTTGATGGGTAATTTTCAGGACTGATTACCGCAACGACTTTAGGTCGCTGCAAGGTATCGAGCACGTGATGCATGGCCGCACGTCCGGCCTCGGTGGCAAAGCCGCGGCCCCAGACGTCGCTGGCCAGCCACCAGCCGATCTCGAGATCGCCGGTCGTGCCGAGCGGCTGCGTACCGGCCACGCCGATGATGCGGCCGGTCGCTTTCTCGACCATCGCACCCATGCAGACGTCGTGCTCCGCGAGCTGCCGCGCCTGACGGGTGAACCACTCCTCGACTTCGTCCTCGCTGTACGGCTGCCGCCCATGCACGTGATGCATGGTCTCGGGATCGAGGGTGAGCGCGTGAAAAGCGGCCCGGTCTTCCGGCACCCACGGCCGGATGACCAGGCGCTCGGTTTCGAGGCGGAACGTCACTTCTTCTTGGCGCCGGCGTCTTTCTTCGGCTTCTTCGTTTCTTTCTTGCGCGCGTTGTTGCCTTTGGCCATCACGTCCTCCCGCCGTTCAGTTTACTTCGTCGCGACCTGCATTGGGTACGAGACCTCCGGCCGCGGCATCGCCTCGCGCACCTCGTAGCGGCGCGTGCACGCAGCCGCGCGCATCCGTAGCGCCGCCAGCTCGGCGCCGGCGGCCGCGCCGACGCGTTCATCTTCCATCGCGTAGTCGGCCGCGCTCTTGCCGCCGGAGGTGACGATCAGCAGCGGCAGGCCGGTGCCGCTCAGCGCGGTGAAGACGGTGAAGCCGTCGTTGATGTTCTTCTGCCGGAACGTGGCCGCGTAGGCGCGCGCCACCTCTTCCGCTTCCTGCTCCTTGCCGGGGATGAGGTAGTAGAACTCCATCCGGACGTACTTTTCCTCTTCGTCCTTCACGCGCGGCGTGGCCGGCATGTACGAGAGCTCGGGACGGCGCATCACCACGATCTCGTTGAACGACTCCATGGCGGCGCTGCTGCGGTCCATCAGTTGCTGCCAGCGCGGTTTGCCGACGGCGTCGCCGATGTCCTTCCAGGCGCCGTTGAAGCGGTCGAGCGCGCCGTAGTTGGCGATCGGGACGATGTAGAGATAGCGGAACTCGGGCGTCATGTAGAGGCGCATGCCGAAGACGGCCGGATCGGCTTTCTTCTCGGTGAGCGCGGCCAGGATGTCGCGCAGCGCCGACTCGTACTGCGGGATCATCGACGGACGCGCGAGCTCTTCGTGAACGAGAAACATCTGCGGCTTCGGCGCTTCCTGCGCGCGCGCGACGATCGGGAGCAGGAGCAGACCGAGGGTGACCAGGGTGCGTTTCATGATTCCTCCGTATCGTTTTTTCCCATCTACGGACGCCGCGCGCAGTTGGCCGTATCATCGGCAGCGATGGATGAACTTCGCGGCGCCGGCGGCACTCGCGGCGGCATCGGCCTGTTCCTCTTCGGCCTCGGCATGGCCGTCGCCGGCGCGTACCTCCTGACCAATCAGGTCACGGTGTCGTCGGGCTACTGGCACTTCTGGGGCATGAACGCCTTCGGCCTCTCGCTCGTCCCGCTGATCCTCGGCATCGGCCTGCTCTTCTTCAACGGCCGCTCGGTCATCGGCTGGCTGCTCACCTTCGCCGGCGCGATCATCGTCTTCGCCGGCATCCTCGCCAACCTCGAGATCTACTTCCGCCCGACCACGCTCTTCAACACGTTGATGATGCTCGTGCTGCTGGTCGGCGGAATCGGTCTGGTGGCGCGCGCGTTGCGCGCGGCGCCGCCTACGTGATCTTCGCCTCGAGCTCCGCCCAGCGCGCGTAGAGCCGCTCGACCTCCGACTGCGCGGCGTGCAGTTCGGTGAAGCGCGTCTGCAACGCGGCGGCATCGCTGGCGATCGACGGATCCTCGGCTCGTCGCTGCGCTTCGGCCAGACGCTCCTCCGCGGCGAGCAGCGTCGCTTCCATGGCGTCGAACTCGCGCTGCTCGAGGTAGGAGAGGCGCTTCGACTTCGGGGCCGCGGGCGGCGCGGCGGCGGCGGCGCGCTTCTCCGGCGCGGACGGCTTCGACTGCGCGGCCTGCCACTGCGCGAAATCCGCAAAGTACTCTGCGCCGCCGCGGCCGTCGAGGGCGAGGAGCTGCGTCGAGAGGCGGTCGAGCAGGTAGCGGTCGTGCGTGACCAGGACGAGCGCGCCGGGGAACTCGAGCAGCGATTCCTCGAGCACGTCGAGCGTCGGGATGTCGAGGTCGTTGGTCGGCTCGTCCATCACCAGCAGATCGGCCGGCTGCAGCATCAGCCGCGCGAGGACGATGCGCGCCTTCTCGCCGCCGGAGAGCCGCGACACCGAGGTCTCGAGCTGCTCCGGCCGGAACAGAAACCGCTTCGCCCAGCCGGCCACGTGGATGGCGCGGTCGCGATAGACGACGCTGTCGCCTTCGGGTGCGAGCGCGCGCTTGAGCGTGAGATTCGGATCGAGCGACTGCCGGTTCTGCTCGAAGTAGACGACGCGCAAGCCGTCGGCGCGCTCGATGGTGCCGGCGTCGGGCGCGAGCTCGCCGACGATGATGCGCAACAGCGTGGTCTTGCCGGAGCCGTTCGGCCCGAGGACGCCGAGGCGCGCCGCCGGTGCGAGCAGGATGTCGACGTTCGAGAAGAGCGGCGACTTGGTCAGGCCGCGCGCCGACCAGAGCCGCTTGGTCTTCCGCTGCGAGGCGGTGAAGTCGATGTCGGTCTTCGACGTTGCCGCGCGATCGCGGCTCTCGCCCAGCTCGTCGATCAGCCGCTCCGCGTTCTGGATGCGCGCCTTCGCCTTGGTCGTGCGCGCCTTCGGCCCGCGGCGCAGCCACTCCACTTCGCGCCGCACCAGATTCGCCAGCGTCTCCTGATAGGCGGCCTCGTTGCGCAGCACTTCGTCGCGACGGACCAGGAGATCGCTGTAGGTGCCGTCGACGGCGAGCAGTCCGCCGGGATAGGCGCGATTGAGCTCGAGCATCCGTTTGGTGACGTTCTCCAGAAAGTAGCGATCATGGCTGACCACGACGAACGCCTGCGGATCGGTGGCGAGCAGCGACTCGAGCCAGAGGATCGCTTCGACGTCGAGATGGTTCGTCGGCTCGTCGAGCAGCAGCACGTCGGGCTCGCGCACGAGCTCGCGGGCGATGGCCAGCCGCTTGCGCCAGCCGCCGGAGAGCGTGTCGGTGCGCGCGGCGCGGTCGTTGAAGCCGGAGCGGCCGAGGGCCAGCACCACGCGCGCGAACTTCTCGTGCTCGTCGAGCGCGGCCTCGTCGTCGAGCGCCGCCAGCAGCACGTCCTCCACCGACTTGCCGGGCGCGAAGACGGGGTCCTGCGGCACGTAGCCGATGCGCACGCCTTTGCGCGGTGCGCGCGTCCCGGAGTCGGGCTCCTCGGCGCCGGCCAGGATCTTCAGCAGCGTCGATTTGCCGGAGCCGTTCGGCCCGACCAGTCCGACGTGATCGCCGTCGAAGAGCGTGAAGGAGAGATCCTCGAAGAGCGGGCGCGAGGTGAAGGACTTGGAGAGGGCCGTGGCGGTGAGCAGGACGGGCATGAGTCGCGAACGATGAAGGATGAACGATTAACGATGAACGGCGATGGAGAATATCGCGAACGGAATCGCTGATGCGCGTGTTGGTAGGAGCATGACCGAGGGTGAGCTGGCCGTGGCGGTGCACCGGTGTGAGCCGGGAGCGCTGGAGCGGTTGATCGACCGCTACGAGGCAGCGCTCTACGGCTACGCGCACGGCATCCTGCAGAACACCTTCGACGCGCAGGAAGTGGTGCAGGACGCGATGTTGCGCGCGCATCGCGCGCTCACGCGGCAGTACGACGAGGCGCGCTGCGCCAGCCTCGCGCTGCGGCCGTGGCTGTTCAGGATGGTGCGCAACCTCAGCTTCAACAAGCGGCGCTCGAAGACGCGCGCGCTCGAGCAGCCGCTCGAGTCGTTCGACGACGGCCGCCTCGGTCCGTTCGTACGGGAGCACGGCTCCGAGCTCGAACGGCAGCAGGACGCGGAGCTGCTCCGCGATGCCATGGCCATGCTGCCGGTCGACGCGCGCGAGCTGCTCGTGCTCCGCTTCATGGAAGAGATGTCGTACGCCGACATCGCCAAAACGGTCGGGGCCACCGAGGCCTCGCTGCGAGGAAAAGTGTTCCGCTCGCTCAAGCTGCTGCGGGACGCGCTCGAACAAAAAGGAGTCGCCCATGCGGTGTAGATCCGTTCTCACCCGAATCGATGCGATGCGTACCGGCGAGCTGCCGGCGCGCGAAGCCGCGCACCTGCACGAACATCTCGCGACCTGCAGCTCGTGCGACGAGTCGCTGGCGGACGTCACCACCATCGCCCGCGGTCTCAAGTCGCTGGCCGCGGCGCCGCCGCGCTCCTGCCGCGACGCCTTCAACGACGGCTACGCCGCGCTGCAGACCGGCGACGCAATCATTCACGTCGCCTTCTCCGCGAACGGGCTGCGCATGATTCATCGCGGCGGCACCTTCGAGGAGTTCCGCGCCCGTTACGCGCAACGCTACGGACGCGGCGTGTGCGACGCGGAGCTGCCGGAGCGGTTGCGCGCGCAGGTGGCCGCGGCGGTCGCCGGCGAAGGCGCGGGCAAGCCGCAGGTGGATTGGGACGACGACGCCAGCCCGCTCGAGCGCGAGGTGCTGGCCACGCTCGCGCGCATTCCGCGCGGCGAGGTGCGCACGTACGAGTGGGTGGCGCGGCAGGTCGGGCGTCCTCGGGCGGTGCGCGCGGTCGGAACGATCTGCGCGCACAACCGCGTGCCGCTGGTCGTGCCGTGCCATCGCGTGGTGCCGTCGACCGGCGGCGTCGGGCAGTACGCGTTCGGCAGCGCGGTCAAGCGCGAGCTGCTGCGGCGCGAAGGCGTCGACGTCGACGCGCTCGAAACGCTGGCGCGGCGCGGCGTGCGCTACATCGGCTCGAAGACGACGAAGATCGTCTGCTATCCGACGTGCAAGGACGCTCGCCGTATCCGCGAGGAGAACCGCGTCGCCTTCCGCGGCGCGAGCGATGCCACGCGGCAGGGCTTCCGCCCATGCCGCCGCTGCCAGCCGTTCGCGGCGTGACGTAGAATCGTTCCCATGCTTCCAAGCCAGTCGTCCCCTGGGGCGCGCTTCGCGCCGCCGCCGCGCCGCGTTCCGCTTTCGCTGAGCGTGCTGTACGTCTGCAATTTCCTCGCGGTCTTCGGCTGGCTCTTCCTCGGGATGGGGATGCTCGGGACGATGCTGTTCGTCGGACACGCGGACCTCGGCCTCGCGTCGCTGCGCGCGCACACGGTCGGCCGCGTCACCGCGGTCGAGAAGACGAATGCCTCCGAGGACGACCGGCCGGTGAAAGCGAATCACTACGAGTTCTCCGTCGCCGGCCGGCCGTTCCAGGGAACGTCGTTCAGCACCGGCGAGCAGGTCTCGCCGGGCGACGAGGTGACCGTCGAGTACGACGATGCGAATCCTTCGGCCTCGCGCATTCTCGGCATGCGCCGCGCGCACTTTGGCCGCGGCGTTTTGTTCGTGCTGCTCTTCCCGATCATCGGCGCCTTCTTCGTCCTCGGCGGCACGCGGAGCGGCCTGCGCCGCGCGCGCCTGCTGCGTGACGGCGTCGTCACCACCGGCCGCCTGCTCTCGCGCCATCCGACGAACGTGCGCATCAACGACCAGCCGGTGTGGGAGCTGACGTTCGAGTTCACCGCGCGCGACGGCCGCAAGTGCGAGGCGAAGGCGCGCACGACCGATCCGTCGCGCCTCGAGGACGAGGCGCAGGAACCGCTGCTCTACGACCCGAACGATCCGTCGTGCGCGTACGTCCTCGACGAGCTGCCGCAGCGTCCGGAGGTGGAGATGAACGGCGAGTTCCGCGGCCGCCCGCTGGCCGCGCTGCTCGCCTCGATCATCCCGCTGATCGCCATCGGCGCGAACGCAGTGGCGGCGTACGTGATGATGCACTGATGAAACGCATCACCGCGATCGTCCTCGCACTCGTCGCGCTGGTCGTAGCGATTCTGATCGTCCGCGCGGCGACGCTGCGTTCGCGCCAGATCACCGCCTCGCCGGCGCCGCCGCTGGCCATCGATCGCAACGCCGCGCTCGCGCGCTTCTCGCGCGCGGTGCAGTTTCAAACCGTGTCCTACGGCGAAGTGAAAAGTGCAAAGCCGGTCGAGCATGAGGCGTTCATCGCCTGGCTGGCGCAGGCGTATCCGCGCGTGCATGCCTCGCTGCAGCGCGAGGTGATCGGACGCAGCCTGCTCTTCACCTGGCGCGGCAGCGATCCGTCGCTCGCGCCGCTGCTGCTGATGGGTCACTACGACGTGGTGCCGGTCGAGCCGGGGACGGAGTCGAAGTGGCAGCGGCCGCCGTTCAGCGGCGCGGTCGCCGACGGCTTCGTCTGGGGACGCGGCACGCTCGACGACAAGGTCAGCGTGATCGGTCTGCTCGAATCGGCCGAGTCGCTGCTCTCGGAAGGCTTCGCGCCGAAGCGCACCATCCTCTTCGCCTTCGGCGAGGATGAGGAGCTCGGCGGCGTGCGCGGCGCGGCGCGCATCTCGGCGCTGCTGGCCAGCCGCGGCGTGCATCTCGACTTCGTCGTCGACGAAGGAGGCGCGATCCTGCGCGATCCGCCGGGCGGCGTGCCGAAGCCGGCCGCGCTGATCGGCATCGCCGAGAAAGGGATGGCCAGCCTCGAGCTCACCGCGCGCGGCGCCGGCGGACACTCGTCGATGCCGCCGCCGCGCACCGAAGTGGGCGCGGTCGCCGCCGCGGTCGATCGCGTGCAAACGCATCCCTTCGACGCCGCGGCGCGCGGCGCGGCCGCGGAGATGTTCCGCTGGCTCGCGCCGGAGATGCCGTTCGGCAACCGCCTCGTCATCGCCAACCTCTGGCTCTTCGCGCCGCTGCTGCAGGCGCAGGCGCGCAGCTCGCCGTCGCTCAACGCGCTGCTGCGCACGACCATCGCCCCGACCATCATCGAAGGCGGCGTGAAGGACAACGTCATCCCGTCGCACGCGCGCGCGGTCGTGAACTTCCGCATCCTGCCGGGCGAGAGCGTCGCCGGCGTGCTGCGCCACGTGCGCGAGGTCGTCGGCGATCCGCACGTCGAGGTGCGCGTTTACGGCAAGCCGTGGGAACCGTCCGGCGTCTCCGATCCGAACGCCGCGCCGTTCCGCGCCATGCAGCAGGCGGCGGCGGAAGTCTTTCCGAACACGGTCGTCGCGCCGTATCTCGTCATCGGCGCCACCGACTCGCGCTACTTCGCGAGCCTCACGCCGAACGTCTACCGCCTCGTGCCGGTGACGATCGCCCAGGCCGATCTCGAGCGCATCCACGGCACGAACGAGCGCGTGGCGGTCGAGGCCTACTTCGACACCATTCGCTTCTTTCGCCAACTGATGAAGAATAGGGCCGCATGATCGAACGGACCGACTCCGACGGCATCGTCACGCTGCGGCTCGCGCACGGCAAAGCGAGCGCGATGGATCTCGAGCTGGTCGAGGGCGTGGCGCGCGCGTTCGTCGAAGTCGCGGCCGATGACGCCGTACGCGCGGTGATCCTCACCGGTAGCGGCTCGATCTTCTCCGCCGGCGTCGATCTCTTTCGCCTGGTCGACGGCGGCCGCGCGTACGTCGAGCAGTTCGTGCCGGCGCTCTCGCGCATGCTGCTCGACGTCTTCACGCTGCCGAAGCCGCTCGTGGTCGCGGTCAACGGCCACGCCATCGCCGGCGGCTGCGTCCTCGCGCTCTGCGGCGACTATCGCCTGATGGCCGCCGGCAACGCGCGCATCGGCATGCCGGAGCTGCTGGTCGGCGTCCCGTTTCCGCCGGCGGTGATCGAAGTGGTGCGCTTCGCCGTGCCGCCGCAGCATCTGCAGTCGCTGATGTACACCGGCCGCACCGTCACCGCCGACGACGCGCTCCGCCTCGGCTTGATCGACGAAGTCAGCGACGCGCTTCCGACGCGCGCGCACGAAGTGGCCGCGCAGCTCGCCGCGCTTGCGCGCGACTCATTCGCGCTCACCAAGCGCCAGGTGCGCGACCGCGCCGTCACGCGCGCGAAGCACTACGCGAACGAATTCGACCGCGCCATGCTCGAGGTCTGGAGCGACGAGCGCACGCACGCCGGCATTCGCGAGTACCTGGCGAAGACCGTCCGCAAGTAACGCTACGAGCCTTGTTCCGCGAGCCGCCGCTCGTGCGCGCGCAGCAGGTCGCTGCGCGTGAGGATGCCCACCACGCGGCGCGGATCGGCGCGCGCCACCACCGGCAATCGGCCGACGTTCTCGTGCACCATCAGGTCGGCCGCCTCGCGCAGCGAGTTGTCGAGATAGACGATGGCCGGGCGGCGCGAGATCAGGTCGCCCGCGCGCATCGAGTCGGGCTTTGTCGGATCGAGAAAGTCGCGCCGCGTCACCACGCCGAGGAGCTCGCCGTTCGCGTCGACCACCGGAAAGCCCTGGTGCGACGCCGACAGCGCGCGCGCCTGCGACAGCGGCTCGTCCGCGCCGATCGTCACCACCTTCGTACTGCAGGCGTCGGCGACGCTGATCAGGTCGAGAAAATCGGCGGCGTATTCGGCCGGCACGCGCACGCCGCGGCGCGCCAGCTTCTCGGTCATGATCGTGTTGCGCATCAGCAGCGCGGAGACGAGATAGCCGGCCGTGCAGCCGCCGAGGAGCGGCAGCAGGCCGAGCGGCTGCAGCGTGGTCTCGAAGGCGAAGACCACCGAGGCGAGCAGCGCGCGCGATGCGCCGGCGAACATCGCCGCCATCCCGACCAGCGCGCAGATGCGCAGGTCGAGCGCGGCGTGCGTGTAGTTGTTCGTCACGCCGCCGAGGACCACGCCGCAGGCGCCGCCGATGGTGAAGAGCGGCGCGAGCGTGCCGCCCGACGTGCCGCTGCCGAGGGAGATCGCCCACGACACGAACTTGACCGTGCAAAGTACGAGGGCCGCGGTGCCGATCAGCCGTCCGGAGACGAGGTCTTCGATGTTGTCGTAGCCGACGCCGAGCGTACGCGGCGCGATGATGCCGCAGACGCCGACCGCCAGTCCGCCGAGTGCCGGCCACCACATCCAGTGAATCGGCAGATGCTCGAACGCATCTTCGATCCAATAGACCGCGCGCGTCACGTAGACCGACAGCCAGCCGACGAGCGCGCCGAGAATCACGTAGGCGACCAGCGCTTCTTCCGTGGGACGTCCGACGATCGGCATGGCGAACGCCGGCGTGAAGCCGACGAAGCCGACGCGCACCGCCGTCGCCGTGACCGCCGCCAGCGCCACCGGGACGATCGAGCGCGGCCGCAGTTCGAACAGCAGCAGCTCGATCGCCAGCAGCACCGCCGAGACCGGACTGCCGAACGTCGCCGCCATGCCCGCCGCCGCGCCTGCGGCGAGCAGCGTCTTCCGCTCCATCGCGTTCGTCTTCAGCCACTGCCCCACCACCGAGCCCATCGCGCCGCCGGTGGCGATGATCGGACCTTCGGCGCCGAACGGTCCGCCGGTGCCGATCGACACCGCTGCCGACAGCGGCTTGAGGATCGTCAGCCTCGCCGGGATGCGGCTCTCGTTGAGCAGCACCTGCTCCATCGCCTCCGGGATGCCGTGGCCGCGGATCGCCTTCGAGCCGTAGCGCGCCATCAGCCCGACGATCACGCCGCCGATGGCCGGCACGAAGACCACCAGCCAGCCGAGGTGATGGCCGGCCGGCGAGACGAACCGCGTGGAGAGGCGGCCGTAGAAGGAGATGTTCGTCACGACCGCAATGATGGAAATGAGGAATTGCGCAACGACGCCCGTCACGATGGCCAGAACGACGGACATCCCGCACAAAAGCACGACCCTGCGATCGATGAGCGCGCGCTCGAACGGCACGCGTGCGCTTTCCATACGTGGCGCATTCTATGATGCGCCGCATGTCCGGCAACTTTCGCGCGCTCATCGCGCGCCAACAGGATCCGAAACGTTACAGCGTCGCGCTCGAGACGATCGGCGACGACGAGCTGCCGCGCGACGGCGAAGTGCTGGTCGACGTCGCCTACTCGTCGCTCAACTACAAGGACGCGCTGGCGGTGACGGCGCGCGGCCGCATCATCCGCCGCTTCCCGATGGTGCCGGGCATCGACCTGGCCGGCACAGTGGTGGAGTCGGCGTCGGATGAATTTCAGCCGGGCGATCGCGTGGCCGGCGTGGCCCAGGGACTCGGCGAGCTCGATTGGGGCGGCTACGCGCAACGGCAGCGCGTGCGCGCGAACGCGGTGGTGAAACTGCCGGAGTCGCTCTCGCTCGAGCAGTCGATGCAGATCGGCACCGCCGGCGTGACGGCCATGCTGGCGGTGATGGCGCTCGAGCAGGCCGGCATCACGCCGTCGGAGCGCGAGCTGGTCGTGACCGGCGCGGCCGGCGGCGTCGGCTCGCTGGCGGTGATGCTGCTCGCGCGGCGCGGCTACCGCGTTGCCGCATCGACCGGACGCATGGAGCTCGAGCCGTATCTCCGCGGCCTCGGCGCAACGTCGATCATCCCGCGCGACGAGCTGGCCAAAGCGGGCGGCCCGCTGCAGTCGGAGCGCTGGGGCGGCGGCATCGACACCGTCGGCGGCACGACGCTGGCCACGCTCTTTGCCCAGACCGCGTACGAAGGCGCGATCGCCTGCTGCGGCATGGCCGGCGGCCACGAGCTGCAGACGACGGTCTGGCCGCTCATCCTCCGCAACGTCTCACTCCTCGGCGTCAGCTCGATCGCGACGTCGAAGCCGAAGCGCATCGCGGTCTGGTCGCGGCTCGCCGAAGACGTCGATCGCGCGCAGCTCGCCGACCTCTCGCGCACCGAGCCGCTCGCGCGCATCTTCGACGTGTGCGAAGAGATCCTGGCCGGCCGAGTGCGCGGCCGCATCGTCATCGACGTCAACGCCTGAGCCGCTTCCGATGCTCTACATGATCCTCGAGCAGTTCCGCCACGGCGCCGCGCCGGTCTACGCGCGCTTCCGCGAGCGCGGCCGCATGGCGCCTGAAGGGCTGCGCTACGTGAGCAGTTGGGTGACGACGGACTACGCGAGCTGCTATCAGGTGATGGAGTGCGACGACGAGTCGCTGCTGCATGAGTGGATCGCGCAGTGGGACGATCTGGTCGCGTTCACGATCGTGCCGGTGGTGACGTCAGCGGAGGCGGCGGCGCGGTTCAGCGGCTGAGAGCGCGTAGCGCGTCGTCGATGAAGCGGTCGATCCACGCTTCGTGGGCCGTCTCGCGCAGCACCGCTCCCGACCAGCCTTCGTTCCACCACGCGCGTCGCGGCAGCACCGCTCCGACCGCCCTTTGTTCCATCATGCGCCATCGCCCGTCTTGCGCGGCTCCGCTCCCGACCATCCCTCGATCCACCACGCGCCATCGCGCGTCTCGCGCAGCACCGCACTCGACCACCCTTCGTTCCAGCACGCGCGTCGCGCGCCGCGCGCAGCACCGCTCCCGACCACCCTTCGTTCCACCATGCACCATTGCGCATCTCGCGCAGTGCCGCTCCCGACCATCCTTCGTTCCAACGTGAGCCGTCGCGCAGCGGCGGCAGCGCGCGTTCCGGCGCGGGCGAGCGGAAGACGTACGCGGTACGGCTCAGCGGCGACGCGTCGCTGCTGGACGAATGGATCTCGACCTCGACGCCGTGATCGAGCTCACGATCGTGCCGGTGCCGACGTCCGCCGACCGCGCGGCGCTTCAGCCGCCGAGCGCGCGCATCGCCTCGTCCACGAAGCGCTCGATCCGCTCTTCATCCACGGTCTCGCGCAACACCGCCCCCGACCACCCTTCGTTCCACCACGCGCCGTCGCGCAGCGGCGGCAGCGCGCCTTCCGGCACCGGCGTGCGGTAGACGTACCAGTACGGCTCGGAGATCGATGCGTCGCCCGGGACCATGCCGATGCCGAACGAGGTCTCGCCGCGCGTGACCAGCAAGGCCATGTCGAAGTGATGCGGCCAGACCCGCACCGGCCCGGCGCCGTCGAGTCGCGCACGCAACCGCTCCAGCACGCGCGCGGCGGTGGCGTAGATGGCTTCGTAACGCACCAGGTCTTCGTCGCACGCATCGAACGCCGCGCCGCCGGCGACCGGATGCGCCGGCAGCGGCTCGCCCGGCCGCGCCAGCATGCGTCCGGCGCGCGATTCGTGAAAGTCGTACGCCTCGGCCAGCGTCCGGCCGCGCAGCGGAAAGCAGTCGTCGCCATGCAGCAGCGTCAGGTCGCGCAAACGCAGCCCGGAGCCCGCCTCCGGCTGCACGAGCGCGCCGCGCCGCGCGTCCCAGACGAAGCTGTGATGCGAGTCGTCCGGCCGCGGCGCGAGCAGCGTCCGCCCGACGCCCGCCGCCGCCTGCAGCGCGTGATGCAACTGCAATCTCACCGCTTCCATACTTCCCTCAACCGCTCGTCGCGCTTACAGCCGGCGCGATAGAAGTGGTATCGCAGCGGGTTCTTTTTGTAATAGTCCTGGTGATACTCCTCGGCGGGCCAGAACGCTCCCGCCGGCAGCACGTCGGTGGCCACGTAGCCGAAGCGCTTCTTCGCGTTGCGCAGCGAGAGCTCGGCGATCGCGCGCTGCGCGTCGTCGTGGTAGTAGATCGCGGCGAGGTATTGCTGCCCTTTGTCGCAGAACTGCCCGGCCGGATCGGTCGGATCGACGTTGCGCCAGAAGACGTCAACTAGTTGACCATAGCGGATCTTCGAGGGATCGAAGGTCACTTCCACCGCCTCGCGATGGCCGCCGATGCCCGCCGAGACTTCTTCGTACGTCGGATGCGGCCGCGTGCCGCCGGTGTAGCCGGAGACGACGCTCACCACGCCCGGCAAATCCTGAAAGGCCGCCTCGGCGCACCAGAAGCAGCCGGCGGCGAAGGTCGCTTTCTCCAGCCGCGCCGCGAAAACGTTCGTGGTCAGCAGGAGAAAACCCACTAAAAACGTACTCTTTATCGTGCAATTTTGGATGTTCATTGTCACAGTCCGGTTGCGTTGTGCGACCGCTCACATTCTGCCGGATCGCGGGTTCGTATCTTCACGCGCTCTTTCTCGGAGGTCCATTGCACGCTGCCACTCTGATCCGGCTCCTCCGCGGCATCACGTCCGCGGGACACGATACCTTCTTCGACGCCCTGGCGTCGGAGCTCGCCGCGGCGTTGGGCGTCGACATCGGCTTCGTCGCCGAGCTGACGGACGACGCGCCGCTGCGCGGCCGCACGGTCTCGATCTTCGCCGACGGCCGCACGCGCGAGAATCTCGAGTTCGCGCTCGACGGCACGCCCTGTCTCGACGTGGTCGAGCGCGGCTATCGCTGCGTGCGCTCCGGCGCGCGGCGCTGCTTCCCGCGCGACGGCCTCTTCGCCGAGCTGCGCATCGAGAGCTACGCCAGCGTCGCGCTCACCGACGGCGACACGTTCCTCGGCTGGCTCGGGATCATGCACCGCGCGCCGTTCGACGACGAGGAGCTGGTGCGCTCGATGCTCGAGTTCATGGCCGCGCGCGCCGCCGCCGAGCTGCGCGCGCGCGTGCTGCACGAGGCGCTGGCGCTGGCGCAGGCAAAGTCGCTGCGCGACGAGCTCACCACGCTGCCGAATCGCGCGCACCTCGCGCAGCAGGTCGAGCTGGCCATCGACTCGGCGCGACCGTTCTCCGTGCTGCTGCTCGATCTCGATCGCTTCAAGGTCATCAACGACAGCCTCGGCCACGGCATCGGCGACGCCATGATCTCCGCGGCCGCGCATCGCATTCGCGCGGCCGTGCGCGCGTCGGACTTCGTGGCGCGGCCCGGCGGCGACGAGTTCGCGGTGCTGCTCGACGGCGTCGGCGATCCCGACGACGCGCTGGCCGTCGCCTGCGCGATCAGCGACGCCATCGCCGTCCCGTTCTCGCTGCGCGGCCACGACGTCTACACCACCGCGAGCATCGGCATCGCCGCCTGCCATCGCGGCGACTACCGCGCGGCCGAGTGCGTGCTGCGCGATGCGGAGACGGCGATGTATCGCGCGAAGGCGGGCGGCAAGGCGCGCTGCGAGGTGTTTCACGCCGGCATGCACGTCGAGGCGGTCGACCGGCTGCGCATCGAAATGGACCTGCGCCGCGCCGTCGAGCGCGAGCAGTTTCACCTCGTCTATCAGCCGATCGTCACCGTGCGCGATCACGCGCTGGCCGGCTTCGAAGCGCTGCTGCGGTGGGAGCATCCGCTGCGCGGCCCGATCGGACCGTCGACGTTCATTCCGATCGCCGAGGAGACCGGGACGATTCTCGAGGTCGGCGAATGGGTGCTCGACCGCGTCTGCCGCGACATCGTGGCCTGGGACCATCTCGCGCAGACGACGGTGAACGTGAACCTCTCGCCGATGCAGTTGCGGCAGCGCGATCTGGTCGAGCGGATCGACACGATCGTGCGGCGCCACGGCGTGCCGGCGCGCGCCGTGCGGCTCGAGGTGACGGAGAGCGCGCTGGTGAATGATCCCGACGGCGCGGTGCGCTCGCTCAACGCCATCCGGGCCATGGGCGTGCAGCTCTGCATCGACGACTTCGGCATCGGCTACTCGTCGCTCGCCTCGCTCCTGCGCCTGCCGTTCACGTCGCTCAAGATCGACCGCAGCCTCATCGCCGCCATCGCCACCTCGCCCGAGCACCGCGAGATGGTCGCCGCCATCGGCTCGCTCGCCCGCAACCTCGGCATCGAAGTCGTAGCCGAGGGCGTCGAAACGGCGGAGCAGTTCGCCGTCATCGACGAGCTCGGGATCGAGCTGGTGCAGGGCTACTTCATCTCCATGCCGCGGGCGGTGGAAGAGCTGGTGGCGTGAGCCCTAGTTCGTGTTGCGCCGCAGGAAATCGAGGATGGCCGTCATCGCCGGAATGCGAAACGTGTCGGCCTCGAAGAGCACGGCGTGATACGCCTTCTGGATCGCGTAGCCGAAACAATTCGCGTGGCCGCCCGCATTGACGCCGACGCAGAAGCTGTTCTGCGCGTCGTTCTTCACGGCCGTGTCCTCCGTCGCTTGCAGGAGCAGCAGCGGCACTTCGACTTTGCCGGCGTTCGCGCGCGCCGACTTTGCCGCGGAACACGCCTCGCGCACCCAGCCGTGCGTGGCACCTCCGACGGCGGCGGTCATGTTCGCCGCGTAGATGTCGCGCGTTTTCTCCCAGCGCACGTTGCTGTGGGTGAGGTCGTTCGCGGGATCGCCGAATGCGAGCCGCTTGTACGGCTTCTGCTCCGTCGCATAATTCCTCTGCCCGAGAACAACCTTGGCGAGGTAGGTGTGGGACGCCTCGCATAGCGTTCCGGTGAGCGCCTTATATCCCAGCAGCGGCTCGAGCATCGGCGTCACCAGCACCGCTGCCTTGAAGTCGTGCCCAGGGCGCTCGAGGTAGAGCGAGGCGATCCCGCCGCCCATCGAGTGCGCGAGCAGGAAGAGGTTCTTCTGACCGTGCGGCTGCACCACCTGCTTCATGAAGGTCTCGAGATCGGTCACGTAGTCGTCGAAATGCACGACGTGCCCTTTCTGTGATTCGCGCAGGAGCCGTCCCGAGAGTCCCTGTCCGCGGTGGTCGTGGATGAAGACGGAGTAGCCCTGACGGGTGAGGTCGTAGATGACCTCGGGATAGATGAGCAGACTCTCCGTGCGGCCGCTCGAGATCACGACCGCGCCGCGCTCCTTCGACCGCTCGAGCAGATAGGTGCGGTAACGAATCGGCACGCCGTCGACGCCCGGAAATTCGCCGGCGCGCTCGAGCTTCCGCACCTCCGGCAGCACCTTCGCGTCGTAGTCGCGCAGGTACGTGTCTTCAGTGATGAGGTGGTAGCGGTTCTCGACGCCGGCCGGCAGCGGCGTGAGCGCCGCCGATGCGGAAGTCCAGATGAGAAACGCGATGAGCGAAAGAGACGCGAGCCGGAAGTGCGACATGACCGTGGCCTCCTGACTGTAGGAGAGACCGCGATGCGGGTTTTCTCACGATGCGCGCGTCAATCCCGACACCAAGTCCGTCACCGCATGCGCCACGATCATCGGGAGCACGCTGCGGCGCGCGAGCGTCACGCCGGCGGCGCCGAGGCCGAAGGTGGTGATGACCACGCACGGTTTCCAGCCCTGGTAGCCGTGGCTCAGTCCGAAGAGGACCGCCTGGGCGGCGGCGCCGGCGAGGCGGCTGCCGGAGAGGCGGGCGTACTGCTCCTGGAGGTAGCCGCGGAAGGTCAGCTCCTCGCAGATGCCGGCGGTGATGGCGACGGCGATCCAGACGAGCGACTCGAGGCGGCCGCGCGGCAGGATGGCGGCGGCGTGGTCGTCGTAGCCGCCGAGGGCCGAGGCGACGAAGCGGAGCAGCAGGCGCAGGGCGAAGAAGACGGCGCCGCCGAGGAGGACGTCGAGGGCGAGCGCGCGCGGCGTGCGGCCGGTGAGGCCGGCCACGCGCAGGAGCGAGAAGCCGGCGCGGCGGACGCCGAAGACGAGGTAGCGCAGCAGGAGCCACTGCAGCACGATCGCGGAGAGGTAGAACGGCAGGCGCGAGCTGGCCGATGCGGCGGCGGCGACGTGACGGGAGTTGAGGAAGCCGGCCGCGGCGATGAGAACGAAGATCGCGGTGACGATGAGCGTGTGCTTTCGCGAGGCGATCGGCGGTTCCATGCACGCACTATACGGGGAAATCGGATCGCCGGTTTCCTGTAGAATGCGACCATGCCTGAGCGCTCAAGCAAGAACAAGGCAGCCGTGGCCCTTGGTCGTCGCGGCGGTCGGGTGGGAGGCGCGCGGCGGGCGGCGGTGCTCTCGCCGGAGCGCCGCAGCCGCATCGCCGCGGAGGCGGCGCGGGCGCGCTGGGCGCGCGTGCGCGGCGACGAGCCGGAGCCGGCGGCGGAACGCGACGCGTCGCGCACGCGCGAGCGAATCCTGAACGCCGCGCTGCGCGAGTTCTCCGCGCACGGCTACGCCGGCGGACGCCTCGAACGGATCGCCCGGCGCGCCGGCGTCGACAAGCGGATGATCCCCTACTACTTCGGCAACAAGGCCGCGCTCTTCCGCGAGCTGGCCGACCGCTTCTACGCCGAGCTCGAGTCGATCTCCGGCTCGCTGGCCGACTCGCTCGAGGCGACGCAATCGGCCATGGCGCGCAGCGCCGACTGGATGCGCATCGCCGCGTGGCAGATGCTGCAGACCAGCAGCCGCGCCGCGCCGCCGCCCGCGCGGCGCGCGCTCTGGAGCCGCGCCGTCGAGTCGCTGCGCGACGAGCAGCGCCGCGGCGCGATCCGCGACGAGCTCGATCCGGCGCAACTGCAGCTCTCGATCGTCGCGCTGGTGATGTTCCCGTTCATCCTGCCGCAGATGGCCCAGCTCATCACCGGACGCCGTCCGAACGATCCGCGCTTCCTCGAAGATCGCGCCGCCGCGCTGCGTGCGCTGGCGGCGCTCCTCGCGCCCGAATGATGGCCCGATTCTTGAGAATCGAACGGCATGCAGAGCGAACAGCAGGATCCGCGAAACGAGGAGCGCCGCAACGCCTCCGACGACCGCCGCATCACCTTCGACGGCGACACCACCTGGGCTCTTCCACTCGACGATCCCGACGCCACCTGGCCGCTGGTCGAGCGCCTAGGTCGCTGACGCACGGACCGCTGACGGCCGTCACGCGTAGCGCCTGGTCATCTCCGCGCAGAACTCGGCAAACTCGCCGACCACCTGCGGCGGCGAGGTGTAGTGATCGCGCACGCCGCGCGAGCCGGGCGTGAAGCAGTACGTCACCGTCACGTCGAACGGCTCGAGCGCTTTCATCTGCCGGTCGAACCACTCCATCGCATTCGGGCGATGGTGATCGGCCCACGACAAGCCCGTCCGCAGCTTCTTGATCCCCAGCTTCTGCAGCCAGCGCACGGCGTCGTCGAGGCGGTGATCCTCGAAGTGGAACCACTGGCAGATGCCGACCTCCGGCGCGTACTCCGCGAGCGTCTGCAGCGCCAGCTTCGGCGTCCCGTCTTCCTTCAGCACGCCCATGTAGAAGTGGCGGTAATACGACGAGCCCTCGGCCTCGCGATGGCGCGTCGTGGCCGGCCACGCCTTCGGCAAGTCATACAGCGAGTACCAGTGCACGCGCGGCACCGCATTGAGGATCAGCTCCATGGTCCGCTTCACGCCGAACACCTGCACTTCCTCGGCGCCGAACGTCGACACGCCCACCTCGCTCACCCAGATCGGCTTGTCGGTGACGTCGCGGATCTCCTGCAGCTTCGCCGGCCACTCGTGAATCTGCCAATGGTTCCAGTCGAGCGGAAAGCCGTGCACGGCCACGACGTCGACCGCGTCGAGCACGCCCTGGCGCTGCATGCGATCGATGAACGCGGGATCGATCGGCGAGATCCCGCCGAGGACGCGCGGCAGCGTCGCGTTTGCGGCGCGCACCGCGTCGGCGGCGAGAGAGGTCATCTCGGAGAACACCTTCCACTCCGGATCGAGTTGAAAATCCCAGTGCGAGAGATTGTTCGGCTCGTTCCAGAGCATCACCGCTTCGACGGGCATTGGACTCCTTGTGAAGGCAACGATGAACGATGAAGGATGAACGATGAACGGCTACGCGTCGCCGAACTGCGGGCGCGTGCCGCGGCGGCAGAGGTAGACCTCGTCCTCGGGATGCGACTCGATGCGGAAGCCGGCGCTGCGCAGCATCGCCTCGACGCAGGCGCGGTTCGGGATCCACCAGTTCGTCGGATCGTTCGCGTAGCGCTGCTCGACGAAGTACATCAGCGGATAGCCGTCCTGCTCGAACACCGCCTCTTCCCAGAACGGATAGTTCTCGTCGAGCGGCGCCACCTCCTTGCTGCCGCGCTGCATGCTCTGGAACAGCAGCAGGTCGCCGACCACCGTGTCGTACAGCGTGTCGAGCGCGAGCAGCGGATGGCGCAGGTGATAGAGCACGCCCATGAAGATCACCACGTCGAACTTCTCGCCGAGCTGTCCGACGTCGTAGACCGACAGATTGCGAAACTCGATGTCGGGATAGCCGGAGACCTCGGCGGCGAAGCGGCCCTGATTCAGATAGACATCATCGGAGTCGATGCCGACCACGCGCGCCGCGCCGCGCTTCTTCATCTCGATCGAATAGAAGCCGGCGTTGCAGCCGATGTCGAGCACCGACTTGCCGGTGAGGTCGGACGGGATGGCGTGCGCGAAGCGCTGCCACTTGATGTTCGGATAGTCGCCGAGGAAATGATCGGGGGCGGTTTTCACCCCACGCAAATCGAGATTGTGAAACCACTGGCCGAGCGAGCGGACGCGCTGCTCGATCTCCTGCGTCGACAGCTCCATTCATTTCACCTCGTGCAACAACGTTCGGACGTCTTCGCGCAGGCGGACGCACGCGAGCTTCGCGCGCGCGCCGCCGCGCATCCGGTTCCAGGTGTAAGCGACCTTCTTCCGCGTCTGTTCGGGGCCGAAGTAATCGGCGTAGCCGCACGAGTTCAGCGAGAAGAACGACAGCGCGTCGGCGTCGTTGAGCAGCGCCACCTCGGCGTCGTCCGACTGCCGCTCGTGTCGCGCCACAATCTCCGCGACGCGTTGCCAGACGCTCTCGCCGACGCCCGCCGCGGCCAGCACCTCGCGCGTCATCTCCGCGCCTTTGGCCGCGTGCGCATCCTTGAACGACTGGTAGTCCTCGGCGAGATGCTCGACGCGCCGGTCGGCCTCGGAGGCGAGCCGCTCCACGTCGTGAAACAGCGCCGCAAGTTGCAGCGCCAGCGACGCTTCCGGCGCGAGCCGCAGCACCCACTGCCAGACGTCGCGGGCGTGGTTGTAGTCGGCGCGCACGAGCGGCTTGTCGACGTCGTGCAGCGCGCGATGCTTGCGCAGCACGCGATCGAAGAGCTGTCCCTGCGAGTGGCGGTTGCGGCGATCGATGGCGCGCTGACAGCGGTTCAGCACCTCGAGCGGAAACTCGGGACGCTGTCCGTTGTCGTCGGCGAGCCGCAGCGTGAACGGTGATGCGGCGAGTGCGTCGACGCTGCAGTCGAACGTCCAGGTGTCGAAGTCGCGGCGCGACCAGTCGGTGGCGCGCACGTGCGGGTCGCCGTCGTGATCGAAGGAAACGAAGATCGACGGGAACTCCGCGGCGACTTGCGCCGAGAGCGGGCCGCGGCTCCGTTCGCTCCAACTGTTCCGAGGATACAAGACCGCTACTTCTTCGAGCATGCGGCCCCTTTCGATGCGGCAGCCTCATCGTGCCGCGCGCCCGGTTTTGCGTCTCATGCAAACCCGTGGCCCGTGTTTTGCTCGCGCTGCGACCATCGTGAAGCAGCCCGAGACCCTACGTCCTGCCGCCGGCAAGCTCGCCATTCTCCTGCCCGGCCTCGGCGCGGTTTCGACCACGATGATCGCCGGCGCGCTGCTGGCGCGCAAAGGATTGGCCGAGCCGATCGGCTCGCTCACGCAGATGGGCACCATCCGCATCGGCAAGCGCACGGACGGCAACGCGCCGCGCATCGCCGATTTTCTGGGCCTCGCGAAACTCGACGACCTCGCCTTCGGCGCGTGGGACATCTTTCCCGACAACGCGTACGAGTCGGCCGTGCACGCGAACGTGCTGTCGAAAGAGCACCTCGACCTGGTGCGCGAGGAGATGGAAGCGATCGTTCCGATGCGCGGCGTCTTCTATCCCGAGTACGTGCGGCGGCTGCACGGCACGCACGTGAAGACGGGTGCGAACAAAGCGGAGATGGTCGCGCAGTTGCGCGACGACATCCGCACGTTCAAGGCGAAGAACGGCTGCGACCGGGCCGTGGCGGTGTGGTGCGGAAGTACGGAAGTATGGGTTTCCGCCAACGGCTCCCATCACACCGTGGAGACGTTCGAGCGCGCGCTCGAGCACGACGACCCGACCATCTCCAACTCGCAGCTCTACGCGTGGGCATGCATCAAAGAAGGCGTGCCGTTCGCGAACGGCGCCCCGAACCTCGCCGTCGATCATGAGGCGGCGTGGGAGCTGGCGCGGCGCGAGCGCGTGCCGATCGCCGGCAAGGATTTCAAGACCGGGCAGACGCTGATGAAGACCGTCATCGCGCCCGCGTTGAAAGCGCGCATGCTCGGCGTGCGCGGCTGGTTCTCCACGAACATCCTCGGCAATCGCGACGGCGAGGTGCTCGACGATCCCGGCTCGTTCCGCTCGAAAGAGACCACCAAGCTCGGCGTGCTCGATTACATCCTGCAGCCCGACGTCTACAAGTCGCTCTACGGCGACCTCTTTCACAAAGTGCGCATCGAGTACTACCCGCCGCGCGGCGATGCGAAGGAAGGGTGGGACAACATTGATCTCTTCGGGTGGCTCGGCTATCCGATGCAGATGAAGATCGACTTCCTCTGCCGCGACTCGATCCTGGCCGCGCCGATCGTGCTCGACCTCGCGCTGCTGCTCGATTTCGCCGCGCGCGCCGGCTGGTCGGGCACGCAGGAGTGGCTGAGCTTTTACTTCAAGTGCCCGATGACGGCACCCGACTTGTATCCGGAGCACGATCTGTTCATCCAGCTCATGAAGCTGAAGAACACGATGCGGTGGGCCATGGGCGAAGAGACCATCACGCACCTGGGCCACGAATACTACGACTGAGGCAAAAGGACCCCATGTACGAGACCCTCGACGACCTGCCGTACGTTTGCCGCATCAACCTGCCCGAGGCGGCGCAGCGCGTCTACCGCGATGCGTTCAACCGCGCTTGGAAGCAGGCGCCGCAAGAGAAGATGCGCTTCCAGCTCGCGCAAACGCAGGCCTGGATGGAAGTGCGCGACCGCTTCGAGCGCGACCGCGAGACCGGCCGCTGGATCCCGAAAGCGGCGCCGCTCGAGCCGCGCGTCGCCGAGCTCTCGGCGATGAAACACGCCGCGCGCTGACGCGCCGAATGCCGGGTGCTTGCATCGCACCCGGCACTCGAACGTGCTGACTACCGCGCCTCGTCGCGATCCATCAACTTGCCGATGGCCGCGGCCTTGGCCGTCTTCACCTTCGTGGGCATCATCTTGTGCGCCACGCTCTGCAGCTTCTTCACCGGCCGCAGCAGCGGGTTGTTCCACATCGCCTCGACCGAGTCCTTGCGCGCCTGCATCAGGTCGCCGAGCTCGCGCAACTGGTCTTCGCTGAAGAGCGCGCGCGCCTGCTGGAACATCGGGCCTTCCTCTTCCTTGATGTGATGCTCGAGCAGGTCCTGCAGCACCTTCGCCTTGGCGGTGAACTCGTGCGACTTCGGGTTGGCGGCTTTCAGCGCCGGCAGCACCATGTCGACGATGTGATGCTCCTCCGCCGCCTCGTAGAACAGATCCTCGGCGTCGGTGTTGCGCGTGGCTGCTTTGAACGCGGGATAGAAGACTTCCTCTTCGACCTGCGCGTGCATCTTCACCTCGCGCTCGATCTGCGCGACGAGCTGCTCGCGCTGTTTGACCGCACGCTCGTCGGTCGCATTCAGCTCGCGCATCAGGCGCTTGACCGTGGCGTGATCCGATTTCAACATCGTTAATGCATTGGGCATTGGTGTATGTCCTCCCGAACTCATGAAATGCGTGATGCGTGCCCGTCAATGCGATACAACGGAGCAGTCATGACCGACGTTTCGATCCTGCACGACCGCGTCCGCGAAGCGCTCGCGTCCGCCGGCATCACCTCCTTCGAAGTGCTCGCCTGCGAGCCGGAGCTGGCCGACACGGCCGAGTTCTGCCGCCACTACGGAATCGCGGCCGAGGAGGCTTGCAATGCGATTCTGGTGGCGATGAAGACGGAGCCGCGGCGATACGTGGCGTGTCTGGTGCGCGCCGACACGAAGCTCGACGTGAACAAGAAACTCTTCGGAGTCACCGGCGTGAAGCGGATGTCGTTCGCCACGGCGGAGGAGACGGCGCAGCTCACCGGGATGCTGATCGGCGGCGTGACGCTGCCGGGCTTGCCGGCGGAGGTGCCGATCTACGTCGACCAGCGCGTGCTCGAGCAGGAGCGCGTGATCGTCGGCGGCGGCAATCGCTCGAGCAAGATCCGCCTCGCGCCGGCGGAGCTGCTCAAGCTTCCGAACGCGCAGGCGGCGGACGTCGCGGTGCCGCGGTGAAGCGTGCGGCGGCGCTCGCCGCCGCGCTGCTGCTGCTGGCCTGTTCGCGCGCCGAGGAGCCGGTGCGGCGGGCGGCGGTGCACATCGCCATCGGAGTGCCCGATACGCTCGATGCGCTCAAGACCTTCGTCGACGACGATGGCAGTTTCTCGCCGGGAGCCGGCTCGTACGGCGTGTCGTTCTCCGTCGACGATTTGCAGCAGACGCAAATCGCCCGAGGGCTCAGTGGCGGCGGTGCGCTCGTGCCGTGGGTGCGCTGGCGCAGCGGCGAGATCGAAGTGCTCGAGGAGCTTTGCTCGGTGCGGCCCGATGGCGCGATCGTCGCCGCCGCGCGCGTCACGCTGACCAACCGCGGCGCGGCGCCGCGCGAGGTGGTGCTGCGTGCGCGCGTTCGCGAGAGCGGTCCGGCCGGCTGGCCGTTCCGCCGCATCACCTTCGACGATGGCGCGCTGCTGGTCGACGGCCACACCGCCGTCGTGGCCGATCGCGCCGCGACGCACGATCGCGACTCGCTGCGCCTCTCCTTCTCGCTCGCGCCGGGTGCGTCGCGTCAGGCGCGCTTCGTCTGTCCGGTGCTCGCCGGCCGCCGCGCCTGGCGTCATCGCTGGGACGGCAAGAGCGAAGAGGTGCAGCTCGATCTCGCCACTCCCGGCGACGACGGCCCGCCGCAGCCCGACCTCGGCATCGCCGCGTATCGGGCGATGTCCGTCGACGCGCTCTTCGCCGAGGCGCTGCGCACGGCGCGCGGCGCGGCGTCGATCGAAGTGCCGGACGTGCGTTGGAGCGAAGCCTTTCGCGCCGTGCCGGCGCACATCGCGTTGACCATGAACGACGGCACGCCCGATGTGGCGGTGGTGAACTACAACACCTTCACCCGCGACGGCGTCTACATGACCGCGGTGCTGCAGCAGTCGGGCGCGCACGCGCTCGCCGCGCGCGCCGTGGAGTCGTTCCTGCGCACGCCGTTCAGCGGACGCGTGCAGCCGGAGGCGGACAATCCGGGCGAGGTGCTCTGGATCGCCGGCGAGCAGTGGAAGGTCGTCCGCGATCACAACTGGCTCGCGCGCATCTATCCGCAGGCGATGCGCCTCGCGGCGCTGATCGAGACGCTGCGCACCACGCCCGACCCGCATTTTGTCGGCGGCAAACGGCTCATCCCCGGCGCGTGCGACGGGCTGCATCCGGAGTTCACCGAGGCCTTCGACATCGCCGGTCTGCGCGCGGCGGCGGAGCTCGCGCGCGACTCGGGTGATGCAGCGGCGGCGGCGCACTGGCAGTCGCTCGCCGCCGAATTGCTGCGGCGCTACGACGACCGGTTCGCCGGCAACCTCGGACGCGAGTACGGCAGTTACTGCGTTCTCTGGCCTGCCCGTCTCTATCCGCTCGAGCGCGGCAAGGCGCACGAGCGCTTCATCGGCACGCCGCCGCAGGATGCGAACGGCTGGCGCTACTTTCCGCTGGCGACCGCGCATCAGGGGCTGCTCGCCGGACATCGCGCCGCCGCGCACGAAACGCTGGCGCGACACTTCGCGCTCGACTCGATGCGCGGCTGGTACGCGCTCGACGAAGGCGGCGAGAGCGGTCCCGGAATCTGGCCGAAGTTGCGCACGACGTGGAATCCGCGCGTGGCCATGCCGCACGGTTGGGCGCTCGCGGAGCTCTGGCTGCTGCTGCGCGACAGCGTCGTCTTCGAGGATGAGGATCGGCTGGTGCTCTTCGCCGGAGTGCCGCCGCAATGGTTCGCATCACCCATGCGCGTCGAGCACCTCGGCACGCACTACGGCCCGCTCACGCTGCGCTGGACGCCTGACGAAAACGGAGCGACGCTCGAGCTCTCGGGCGCCGCTCCTCCGGGTGGGTTCGTGCTGCGGATGCCGGAGCGCGACGTGCGCATCGCTGCGCACGCCGGCCCGATCACTTACCGCTGGTTGATGTCGCGAACGAGATAGATCCGGTTCGCGAACGGCGTGGTGCTGCTGGCGTTGCTGACTTCCACTTCGATCACATCGCCGCGCTCGAGGCCGGAGATCGGATACTGCCGTCCCTGCACGTCGATGCTGGCGTTCGGGTCGTACTGCACGGTGATGCGATTGCCGCTCGCGCCGCCGGTGGTGAAGCCGCGGATCCAGCTCGCCGATTCGAGCTCGATGGTGCGGCGCGACGTGTCGACGTAGCTGACCGTCCCGCGGATGGTCGAGGCGCGCGTCGACGACGAGCTGTTCGGCAGGCCGGTGCTGCCGCCGCCGGCGCTGAGCGTGACCATGATGTCGTTCGCGACGAGGCGGCCGTTGCCGTAGTCGCTCACGCGGATCTCCACTTCGTCGCCGCGCTCGAGATCGACCGGGCGATAGCTGCGGCCGTTGTACGTCACGGGCGTGTTGTTGTTGTACTCGACGACCGTACGCGTGCCGTAGCCGCCGCGGTCGAGCTCGATGGTGCGGCGTCCGGTGTCGACGTTCGCCACCACGCCGCGCACGGTCGAGCCGTACGTGCCGTTGTTGCCGCTGCCGCTCGTGCTGCCGCTGGCGGTGGCGTCGTACGTCACGGTCATGGCGTTGGCGACGAGGCGGTTGCCCGACTCATCGACGCGCACGGTGACCTGGTCGCCGCGCTCGAGGTCTTCGGGACGGTAGGTCTGCCCCTGATAGTTGACGGCGGTCTGGTCGTCGAAGTAGACGCGCACGGCGTTGCCGCCGCCGTTCGACAACATCGATTGATAGCCGCTGACGTTGGTCAGATAGATCGAGCGGCTGTTGAGGTCGACCGAATCGATCGTGCCGCGGATCTCGTAGTTGCTGGTTTGCGGACTGGAGCCGCCGCCGAGGATGTCGCCCATGCCGGACGACCCGCAAGCGGCCAGCAGCAGAGTCATCAAACCCAGCGCTGCCAGTGATTTGTAGTGTTTCATGATCATGGTTCTCCCGCGTACGGAGAGAGCAGGAACCATGCCCCGGAATGCAGCCGCAGCCGGACGAGTTACAGCGCCTTGACACACGCGAGAGCGTTTCGCTACGCTCCGCCTCCCTCACTTCCGGCGCATTCGTCTAGGGGTCCAGGACGCCGCCCTCTCACGGCGGTAACACGGGTTCGAATCCCGTATGCGCTACCAACTCCCGCCTTTGTTTTCAGCCAGTTACGCGACGCCGAGCAGCGCCGCTGTCATTGCCGCTGTCAAACCGTTCATCACATCGTCACTTGACCTCCTTCTCGACGTGTGGCAGTGTTGCACTCGTGCGCAACACTGCACCTGGAGCTCGGCCGTGCTGGTGAATCTCGACTTGCGGGATGGGCGGCCGCTGTATCTCCAGATCATGGATGAGGTGCGGCGGGCGGTGAGCGTCGGGACGCTGCGCCCGGAGGATCCGCTGCCTTCGGTGCGCGAGCTCGCGGCGGAGCTGGTGGTGAATCCGCGCACGGTGTCGCAGGCGTACCGCGAGCTCGAGCATGAAGGGCTGGTGTACGTCCGGCGCGGCCAGGGGACGTTCGTCTCTTCCGCGGCGCAGCGCGACGGCGAGGAGCTGCGCAGAGCGGCGCACGACGTCGCGAAGCGCGCGCTGCTCGAGGCGCGGCGCAACTACCTGACGGTGGAGGAGCTGGTGACGATGATCCAGGAGCTCGCGCGCAAGGAAGCGGAGGCCGCGATGCCGTCCGGCGAGCAGAAGGAGGCGAGCGATGAGTCACGTTCCTGAGTCTTCCGACGCCGGCGCGATCGCCGTCGCCACGCACGCGCTGCACGTCCGCTACGGACGCCAGACGGCGCTGAACGGGATCGACCTCGCGGTGCCGGAGAGCGCGGTCTACGTCCTGATCGGACCGAACGGCGCGGGAAAGAGCACGATGATGAAGGTGCTGCTCGACGTCGAGCGGCCGCATGCAGGCCGCGCCGAGGTGTTCGGGATGGATACGGTGAGCCGCGGACCGGAAGTGCGGGCGCGGCTGGGATACGTGCCGGAGTCGCACGAACACGCGTACGCCTGGATGACGTGCAGGCGCCTGATCGAGCACGTGGCGGTGCATTACCCGACGTGGGATGCGGCGTACGCCGAGCATCTGATCAGAGTCTTCGACGTCGGCCTCGAACGGAAAGTGGCCACGCTGTCGAAAGGAGAAGGGCGGCGGCTGCAGTTCCTTCTCGCACTCGCCCATCGGCCTCCGCTGCTGCTGCTCGATGAGCCGACCGACGGCCTCGATCCGCTGATGCGCAACCGCACGCTCGCCCAACTCGCCGAACATCTCGCCGACACGCCGACCACGGTCATCATCGCCACGCATCACGTCGCGGAAGTGGAGAGCCTCGCCGATCACCTCGGCGTCCTCAGCGCGGGCCGGCTCGTCGCCCAGATGTCGCGCGACGAGCTGCGCCGGACCGTGCGCCGCTATCGCGTTGAGGTGCCGCAGGGATGGGAGGCTCCGCCCGAGCTGCGCAATCCGAGTCTGCGCCGCTCGCCCGGCCGGCGCGAAGTGCAGTGGACGCTCATCGGCGAGGAGAGCGACGTCACCGCGCGCCTCTCGGCCGCCGGAGCGACCATTCGCGACGTGCGGCCGCTCGCGCTCGAAGAGACCGCGCTGGCGCTGCTCGAACGGGAGGTGGCGCCATGACGGAGCTCGCCCTCGACCGCACGCCCCGTTTCCGCGACGTGATCGTCGAACAGATCCGCGTCGTCGGTCTCAGTCTGCGGCGCGAAGTCCTCCTCGTCGCGGTGGTCTTCGTCGTCACCACGCTCGTCGTCGTGCGCGACATCCTCCGCGGCGGCGCCGGCTTCGATTGCGAAGTGGCCTTCCCGACGCCGCTGATCGCCTTCCTCGTTCCGTTCGCGGTCTGGCGCGGCGAGCGGCGCTTCGGCGCGTCGTTCCTCTGGATGCTGCCGGTGGAGCGCCGCCCGCTGGCGCTGGCGCGCGTCTTCGCCGGGTTCGTCTGGATGAGCGCCACGCTGATGTTCTTCGTAGCCTGGCTGCTCGTGCTCGGCTCCGTCGCGCACGCCTCGGCGGCGGAGACGGTCCTGCGCATTCCGCTGGCGGCCACCATCGGCGCGTACCTGTTCGGCAGCGCGCTGGTGCTCGGGCTGCGCCATCCGCTGCGATGGCTCATCGGCGCGGTCGCGGTCATGCTGCTGATCGGCGCCGTCAGCAACGCCGTCGATCACGTCGACGATCAGGAGTGGCGCTACGTCCCGGGAGCGCACGCCTTTTTCTCGGCGGTGAACGAGGTAGCCTCGGCCTGGCGCACGATGCCGATCTTCACGCAGCGGACGGTCGCGACCTTCCTCTGGATCGGCGCAGGCCTGGCCGCGCTCTGGGCCGCCGCGTCGCGGCACGCCGAACGGCGACGACGCGACGATCGACCCGGGTAAGCAGCACGCGCGTTCGCCCGTCGCCGGAAAGCTCGATTGCGAGCCTCACGGCGTGAGCTCCATCCATCCGTATTGCAGGAAATCAGGACTTCCCTATGCTCGAGCTTCACGACGTCAGCCACATCTATCCGAACGGAACGCGCGCGCTCGATCGCGTGACGATGTCGATTCCGCGCGGCATGTACGGCCTGCTCGGCCCGAACGGCGCCGGCAAGTCGACGCTCATGCGCACCATCGCCACGCTGCAGACGCCGACCGAAGGGACGATCCGCTTCGGCGCGATCGACGTGATCCGCGAGCCGGAGAAACTGCGGCGCACGCTCGGCTATCTCCCGCAGGATTTCGGCGTCTATCCGCGAGTCTCCGCGTACGAGATGCTCGAGCACATGGCGGTGCTGAAAGGCATCGCCGCGGCCGCGGACCGCAAGCTCACCGTCGAGACGCTGCTGCATCAGGTCAACTTGTGGACTGTCCGCAAGAAGATGCTCTCCGGATTTTCGGGCGGGATGCGCCAGCGCTTCGGCATCGCCCAGGCGCTGATCGGCAATCCGGAGCTGATCATCGTCGACGAGCCGACGGCCGGCCTCGACCCGGAGGAACGGAATCGCTTTCTGAATCTGCTCGCGGAAATCGGCGAGCAGGTGGTGGTCATCCTCTCGACGCACATCGTCGACGATGTAAAGGATCTCTGCCCGCGCATGGCCGTGCTGGCGGGCGGCCGCGTGCAGCTCGAAGGAGCGCCGATGGAGCTGATCCACTCGACGCGCGGCCGGATCTGGATGAAGAGCGTCGAGCGGCGTGAGCTCGAAGAGATCCGCGAGCGCTACGAGGTCCTCTCCACGCGTCTCTTCGCCGGCCGCACGGTGGTGCACATCCTCTCCGATGGTGATCCGGGCGACGGCTTCACCGCCGTCGAGGCCGGGCTCGAGGACGTCTACTTTTCTACGCTGCTCGAAGCGCGCCGCGCCGCCTGAACGCTCGCCATGCTCGCAAACATCGCCGCCTTCGAGATCCGCTACGTGCTCCGCAACCCGCTGCTGTGGGTGACGACGCTTGTGGCGTTCGCGCTGCTGCTCGCGACGGCGAGCGTGCCGCAGATGGACTTTGCCGCCGACGGCGGCCTCCGCCCGAATGCGGCGTTCGCCACGCTGCGGATCTATCTCGTCGCGTCCGTACTGGCAATGTTCGTGACGACGTCGTTCGTCGCGAACGTGGTCCTGCGCGATGACGAGACCGGCTTCGGTCCGATCGTGCGCTCGACTCCGATCACGAAGCGCGACTATCTCCTCGGCCGTTTCCTCGGCGCGTTTTCTATCGCGGCGCTCTGCATGGTCGTCGTGCCGCTCGCGCGCATCCTCGGCCCGATGATGCCGTGGGCGGAAGCGGCGCAGTCCGGCGGCACTCGCCTCGCCGATCATCTCTACGCCTACTTTCTCTTCGCGCTGCCGAACCTCTTCATTCACGCGGCGGTCTTCTTCGCATTGGCCACGATCACGCGCTCGATGATGGCCACGTACCTCGGCGTGATCAGCTTCCTCTTCGGCTTCCTCGTGCTGCAGGGCTCCTTCGTCGAGCGGCCGGAACTCCGCGCGGTCATCGCCATGCTCGATCCCTTCGGCTCGCGCGCGCTCGCCGACGTCACGCGCTACTGGACCGTGGCCGAGCGCAACGTTCGGCTGCCGGAGCTCGCCGGGTTTCTGCTCTACAACCGGCTGCTGTGGCTCGGCATCGCCGCCGCCTGTCTCGCCCTCGCGTACGCCGCCTACCGCTTCACCGATCGCGGCATGTCGAAACGCGAGCGGAAGCAGCAGAACCTGGCGGAAGGATCTCGCCCGCTGCAGGCCGCCGCGTTACCGACGCCGCAACACGGCAGCGCCGCAACGCGCGCGCTGCTGTGGATGCGCACCCGATTCGAGATCCGGCAGGTGGTGCTGAGCCCGACCTTCGCCATCCTGATGTTGGCCGGTCTCTACCTCACCTCGTTCGTGCTGCTGACGCAGCGCGACCCCGACGGCAAGCCAAGCTACCCGACCACGCTGTCGCTGATTCCGGAGATCCAGGATGCGTTCGCGATGATTCCGGTGCTCATCGCGATTTATTACGCGGGCGAGCTGGTATGGCGCGAGCGCGACCGCCGGGTGCACGAGCTCATCGACGCCGCGCCGATGCCCAACGGGGCGTATGTGGTGCCGAAGACGTTGGCGATGGCGGCCGTGCTCCTGTCCGCTCTACTGACGACGGTCGTTGCCTCAATCCTCGTCCAGCTCTCCCTCGGCTACAGGGAGCTGGAGCTCGGCAAATACCTCTTCTGGTATGTGGCGCCGGCGACGTGGGACATGCTGTTGCTCGCCACGCTGGCGGTGTTCGTCCATGCGATCAGTCCGCACAAGGCAGTGGGATGGGGAGTGATGGTGCTCTTCCTCCTGTCGCGGCAACTGAACGGCGTCCTCAATCACAATCTCCTGAAATACGGCGGAACGCCGGAGGTGCCTCTCAGCGATCTCAATGGCGCCGGCACCTTCTGGATCGGCGCCTGGACGTTCCGGCTCTATTGGGGCGCGTTCGCCGTACTGCTGCTGCTCGCTGCGCATTTATTGTGGAGGCGCGGGACCGACGTGCGGCTCCGGCCGCGATTGGCGTACGCGCGGCGGCGGCTCGGCAGTGCCGCGGGATGGGTCGGCATCGCCGCGTCGCTGGCGTTCGTCACCACCGGTGCGTACGCCTACTACAACACCAACATCCTCAATCACTACACGACTCCGGCCGCGGCGATGGAATCGGCGGCCGCCTTCGAAAAGAAATACGGCAAGTACCTCGATTTGCCGCAGCCGACCATCGTGGACATGAAGCTCGACGTCGCCCTTTATCCGCGCGAATTGCGGGCGGTGACGAAGGGACGCTACACGCTGCGCAATCTGACCACGAAGCCGATTGCAGAAATTCACGTGCGCGTGCTGAACGAAGACTTGCAGATCATCCGCTCCACGATCGGCGGCGCACGGGAAGTCCTCAATGACCCGAAATACCGCTATCGCATCTATCGCCTCGACCGGGCCATGCAGCCGGGCGAAGAGCGCGTCCTCGATTGCGAGACGCTCCTCTGGGTGCGCGGCTTTCGCAATGGATCGCCGAATACGAGCCTGATCGGGAACGGGACGTATCTCGATGAGGCCGAGCTCATGCCGGTCATCGGGATGAATTTCGCCGGCCTCCTCGGCAATCCCGCCGCCCGCCGCAAATACGGCCTGCCGGAAGCGCCGCCGATACCGAAGCTCGAAGATCTCGCCGCCACCGCGAAGCCGAACATGGGGCGCGGCTGGGCGAAGGTGGACGTCACCGTCTCGACCTCCGCCGATCAGACGCCGATCGCGCCGGGCAACAAGGTCGCGGATTTCCGGCGCGGCGGCTGGCGTATTGCGCGCTTCGTATCGGGTGCGCCGGTGCATCCGCGCTTCGCCGTGCAGTCCGCGCGTTATGTGGAGAAGCACCGCCGGCACGGCGGCATCGACCTGGCCGTCTATTACCACCCGGCCCATCATTGGAACGTCGACCGGATGCTCGATGCCATGGCGGCGGCGCTCGATTACTACCAGGCGAATTTCGGTCCGTATCAGTTCGACCACGTCCGCATCGTCGAGTCCTCGGCGTACCACGGCGCGGCCGCTTCCTTCGCCGGCACCATCGCCTATTCCGAGGAAGTGGGATTCGTCTCCGATTACACGAAACCGGAGACCATGGACTACGTCACCTTTCTGACCGCGCACGAAGTGGCGCATCAGTGGTGGGCGCATCAGGTCATCGGCGCGGAGATGGAAGGAGTACAGGTGCTTTCCGAGACCCTCGCCCAATATTCGGCGCAGATGGTCTTGAAGCATTTGCGCGGCGCGGACCACATGCGCCGCTACATGCAGTTCGAGCTCGACCGCTATCTCCAAGGGCGCGCCGCCGCGCCGCGGCAGGAGCCGGTGCTCGCGCGCGTCGCCGGCCAGGAGTACGTCACCTACCGCAAGGGAGCGCTGGCCATGTACCTGCTGCAGGTGCGCATGGGTGAGGATGCGATCGATCGCGCGCTGCGAACACTCGTCACGCGCTACAAGTTCCAACGCGCGCCCTATCCGCGATCCGTCGATCTCATTGAAGCGTTGCGCGCCGAAGCGAAGACGCGCGAAGAGCAGGACCTCATCACCGACCTCTTCGAGCGCATCACGCTGTACGACCTCAAGGTGACGACGCCGACCGCCGTGCGACGCGCCGACGGCAAGTGGAACGTCAGCGTGCCGATCGAGGCGAAGAAGCTCTATGCCGACGGCGAGGGCGCGGAGACCGAAGCGCGGCTCGAGGAGCGCATTGAAGTCGGACTCTTCACCGCCGAGCCGGGCCGCGACGTCTTCGATGCGAACGACGTGGTACTGATGGAGCGCCGGCCGATCCATTCCGGGCGGCAGGTCCTGCAATTCGTCACTGAAGAGAAACCGGCGTATGCGGGCATCGACCCTTACAACGTCTACATCGATCGGAACTCGTCCGACAACGCCGTGGAGGTGCACTGAATGACTCGGGATTCCAGGAAGGCGATGCGGGCCGCGGCCGCGGTGCTCGTCGCGCTGCTCGCTTCCGAGGTGCGTGGCGAGGCCGTCTCGACGCCACACGTACAGGCGGAACTGCTGCTCGAAAAACCATCGGTCGCACCCGGCGAATCGTTCGACGTCGCGCTGCGGATGCGGATGAAAGAGGGCTGGCATACGTACTGGAAACATCCGGGCGACTCGGGCGAGCCGACCGACGTCAGTTGGCACCTTCCAAACGGATTCACCGCCGGCGAGATCGAGTGGCCGTATCCGGAGCAGATCCGCATGGCTCCTCTCACCACGTACGGCTACGAGGGTGAGGTGGTGCTGCTCGTGCCGTTCCGCGCGGCGGGCGACGCGAAACCAGGGACGACCGCGCGCGCGACCGCGGACGTGCACTGGATGGTGTGCGAGAAGATCTGCATTCCGGAAGACGTCACGCTGGCGCTCGACGTTCCGATTGGCAAGAACGCGGTCGCACCGGCGGAACCGGCCGCCTCACTGTTCGCGGCGACACGGACCAAGATCCCGGTTGCGGCGAAAGGGTGGAACATCGCTGCGCGTGCCGAGGGCGAGCAGTTCGTGCTGCGGATCGCGGCGCCGAAAGAGGTCACGCTCGACGGCGACGTGCAGTTCTTCGCCGCGAGCGGTCCGCTCATCGAATACAGCGCGCCGCAGCCGACGAGCGTCGACGGCGGCGTCGTGACGATGCGCCTCACACGCTCGCCGTACCTCACCGGCAACGCCGCGAGGATCAACGGGATTTTGCTCGCCAAGAATGGTGCCGCGTTCGAATTCGATGTCCCGATCTCCGCCGCCACCGCTGCCGCGCCGGCGAATGCGCCCGCAAGCACCACGAGCGGTTTGCCGGCGACGCTGCTCGTCGCCCTCGCACTCGCCTTCGCCGGCGGCGTGATCCTCAATCTGATGCCGTGCGTCTTTCCGGTGGTCTCGCTGAAGATCCTCTCGTTCGTGGAGTCCGCCGGCCACGATCCGCGCCGCGTTCGCGCGCACGGCCTCACCTTCGCCTCGGGTGTGCTGGTCGCGTTCTGGGCGCTCGCCGCATTGCTGCTGGCGTTGCGCGCGGCCGGCGAGGAAATCGGCTGGGGCTTTCAACTGCAATCGCCGGCCTTCGTCGCGGCGATGGCCTTCCTCCTCTTCGCCCTCGGCCTGAGCCTCGCCGGCGTCGTCGAGATCGGCACGGCGCTCACGCGCATCGGCGGAGCGGCCGGCGGCGGTTACCGCTCGAGCTTCATCAACGGCGTCGTGGCGACGTTCGTGGCCACGCCCTGTACCGCGCCGTTCATGGGCGCCGCACTCGGCTACGCGATGACGCAGAGCGCCGCGAAATCGCTGCTGATCTTCACCGCCCTCGGCGCCGGCATGGCCGCCCCGTACGTCGCCCTTTCCGCGTGGCCGGCGCTGCTCCGCTTTCTGCCGCGCCCCGGCGCGTGGATGGTTCGCTTCCGCCAGCTCACCGCCTTCCCGCTCTTCGCCACCGTGGCGTGGCTCGCGTGGGTGTTCGGCCATCAGACCGGCATCGACGGCGTGCTGCGTCTGCTGATCGGATTGACCATGCTCGCACTCGGCCTCTGGATCTGGGGTCAGTGGGTCACGCTGTCGGCCGCGGCGCGCACGAAATGGAGCGCGCGCATCGCCGCCGCCGCATGCATCGCCGGCGGACTCCTGCTCGCCGCAACGAGCACGCCGGCCGCAATCGCGGCGCCGTCCGGCACAACAGCCGGCATCGCCTGGGAAACCTATTCGGAAGCGCGCGTGGCCGAGCATCGCGCGGCGGGACGTCCGGTCTTCATCGACTTTACGGCGGCGTGGTGCCTCACCTGCAAAGTCAACGAGCGCGTCGCCTTCAGCTCGAGCGAGGTCCACCAACTCGTCAAAGCGCGGAACATCGCCATGCTGAAAGCCGACTGGACGAACAACGATCCCGCCATTACACGCGCGCTGACGGCCTTCGGCCGCTCCGGCGTTCCTCTCTACGTCCTCTATGAAGCCGATCCCGCCGCGCGGCCTCGCCTGCTGCCGGAGATTCTCAGTCCCGGAATTCTTTTGAACGCATTGTCAAAACCAGGAGAAATCAAATGAAACAGAAACTCGCCGTCGCATTGATGTTCACCTTCGCACTGCTCGTCGCCGGATGCTCCGACTCGAAGGCCGCCGATGCGCCGCACTATCCGCCTCCCGTAATCGGCAAGGCCGCGCCGCAATTCACCGCCGTCGATACCTACGGCAAGACGCACACGCTCAGCCAGTACCGCGGCAAGTGGGTGGTGCTGGAATGGCTGAACCATGGATGTCCATACGTCCGGAAGCATTACGACAACCACGTCATGCAGGCCCTGCAGAAGAAATACGCCGCCAAAGGAGTGATCTGGCTTTCGATCGTCTCGTCGGCGCCCGGCAATCAGGGCCACCATTCGAACGAGGAGGCGAACGCCCTGACGAAAGAAAAGGGCGCGGCGCCGTATGCGGTGCTCGTCGACGAGTCAGGCACGGTCGGCCACATGTACGACGCCCGCACCACGCCGCACATGTTCGTGATCAATCCGCAGGGAAACATCGTCTACATGGGCGGCATCGACGACAAGCCGAGCACGCGCAAGTCCGACTTTGAGACGGCGCGGCCGCACGTCGACATCGCCCTGCAGGAAGCGATGGCCGGCAAGCCGGTCACAGTGCCGACCAGCCAGCCGTACGGCTGCTCGGTGAAGTACTGATCGCCGGCTATCGTCAGGGCATGGACCTCGTGAGGCATGAGGCGTGAGGCATGAGGGATGAGTGCGATACTCATCCCTCACCTCATCCCTCATCCCTCATGCCTCATCCCTCATCCCTCATCCCTCATCTACGTCATAAAATCCCGCGCCATGAACGTCGACTTTTCCGAGCTCGAGACGTACCGCCCTTCGCTGACCGGCCACTGCTATCGCATGCTGGGGTCGGCGGCGGATGCGGAAGATGCGGTGCAGGAGACGTTCGTGCGCGCGTGGCGGAGTCTGGAGCGGTTCGAGGGACGGGCGTCGGTGAAGACGTGGCTGCACCGGATCGCGACGAACGTCTGTCTCGATCAGCTCTCGAGCGGCGCGCGGAAGTTCCGGCCGTACGAGGAGAGCGCGGCGCCGGGCGGCGTCGGGAGCATGCTCGAAGTGCGCGACCGCACGCACTGGCTCGAGCCGGTGCCGGAGGCGCGGGCGCTGCCGGGCGATGCCGATCCGGAAGAGCTGGCGGTGTTGCGGCAGAGCATCCGCCTCGCCTTCGTCGCGGCGCTGCAGCATCTGCCGCCGCGGCAGCGCGCCGCTCTGCTGCTCACGGAAGTCCTCGGCTGGTCGGCGATGGAAGTGGCCGAGACGCTGGAGATGTCGGTGGCGGCGGTGAACAGCGCGCTGCAACGCGCGCGCATGACGGTCGGGTCGCGCAATCTGCGCGAGCTGCGCCAGCCGCTGACCGAGGAGCAGTCGGAGCTGCTCGAGCGCTACGTGAGTGCGTTTCACGCGTTCGACATCGACGGACTGGTCTCGACGCTCCGCGACGACGCCACGATGTCGATGCCGCCGTACACGCTCTGGCTGCAAGGGCCGCAAAGCGTGCGCGAGTGGCTCCTCGGCCCCGGCAACGAATGCCGCGGCTCGCGCCTCGTCCCGGTTGCGGCATCGGGCGCGCCCGCGTTCGCCCAATACCGCGCCGGCGACCAGCCCGGCACGTACAAAGCGTGGGCGCTCATCGTCCTCGAGCTCGCCGGCGACCGCGTGGCGGAGTGGAACTCGTTCCTCGACACGGAGCGGTTGTTTCCGCTGTTTGGATTGCCGCTGGAGATGTGAGAGAGGCGGTTCCTCGGTTCCTCGGTTCCTCGGGCCCGCTCCTCCCGAGGAACCGAGGAACCCGAGGAACCGAGGAACTTTTTTAAGACCCTACCGATGATTTCGCGCACCTCGTCCGGTCTATGGCTTCAAACGAGACGAAAAGGAGCCGCCATGACCGACACCACGTTTTCCTATCCTGCTGCTGCGACGCCTGCTGCTTTTGCGATCTGGACCGGGCGCGTTCTCACCGCGCTGGTCGTGCTCTTCCTCACCTTTGATGCCGCGGTGAAAGTGCTGCAGTTGCCGATGGCCGTCGAAGGGACGCGGCAGCTCGGCTACTCCACCGCCATCATCCTGCCGCTCGGCCTCATCCAACTGCTCTTCCTCGCCCTCTATCTGATCCCGCGCACCGCGCCGGCCGGCGCCATCCTCTGGACCGCCTACCTGGGCGGCGCGGTGGCCACGCACGTGCGCATGGGCAACCCGCTCTTCAGCCACACGCTCTCGCCCGTTTATGCTGCCGCGCTGCTGTGGCTCGCGCTCTGGCTGCGCGACCGCCGCGTTCGCAATCTCATCAAAGAATAGGAGCACACAATGTCACGCAAGCTTTTCGTCAACATATCCGTCTGCGATCTACAGAAGTCGATGGAGTTCTTCCGCACCCTCGGCTTCACCTTCAACCCGCAGTTCACCGACGAGAAGGCCGCGTCGATGATCGTCAGCGACGACGCCTACTTCATGCTGCTGAGCGAGCCGTTCTTCAAAGGCTTCACCAAACGGGAGATCGCCGACACGGCGACGCACACCGAGGCCATGTTCGCGCTCGCGTGCAACAGCAAACAGGAAGTCGACGAGATGGTGAGGAAGGCCATCGACGCCGGCGGCGCGCACGCCGGCGAGACGCAGGACCACGGCTTCATGTACGGCCGCAGCTTCTACGACCTCGACGGCCATCACTGGGAAGTGTTCTGGATGGACCCGAACCACGTCCAATGACGTGACGCCGTGTGAAACGTTTCGCGCCCTCGTGGTACTGACTATCCAGAGATGGTCGACGCGGCGGGCGCGGAACGTTTCCGGCAACTCTTCGAGCGCGAGCAGGCGCGCGTCTATCGCTTCGTCTACGCGATGGTCGGCGCGGCCGAGACGGCGAAGGAGCTCACGCAGGAGACCTTCTTCCGCGCCTTCCGCTCCATCGACGCCTTCGAGTCGCGCAGCGCCGCCTCGACCTGGCTTTGCGGCATCGCCCGCAACGTCACGCTGAACCATCTGCGCGCGCAGCGTCCGCAGGCCGACGAAATGCCGGAAGGCATCGACGACGACGGGCCCGACCGGCAGTTGCTCTCGCGCGAGCTGCGCGAGGCCATCCGCGTGGCGCTGCTGCGCCTCGACGACGACAAGCGCGCCGCCTTCACGCTGAAAGTGCTGGAAGGCCGCAGCTACGACGAGATCGCGGAGATCACCGGCTCGGCCGTGGCGAAATTGAGGACCGACGTACACCGCGCGCGGCTGCAGTTGCGCGAGGCCTTGCGCGGATTTCGGGAGGAACGATGAACTGCGACGAATGCGGAGCGGCGAGCGAGAGCGCGGTGTGCGCCGACTGTCTCCGTGAGAACGAGCTGTACGCCGCCTACGCGCGCACGATCGACGTGCCGCCGATGTGGGACGCGATCGCCTGGCGCATCCGGCCGCGGCGCCGCGCCGTCGAGTGGCTGCTGGCCGCCGCGCTGGCGGTGCTCGTGATCGGCACGATGCTGGCCGTGCTGGTCACGCGGCAGCGCGCCGAGTCGCCGGTGATGATCGCCGCGGCGCGCTACGAAAGTGCCATCGCACGCATCGCGCCGGAATCGGGCGACGCGCGGCTGCTCTCCGATCTCGACTCGGCCATCGATGCCGCGCGCCGCGACGCCGCGCGCACGCCCGACGATCCGCTCGCGGCGATGCGCCTCGTCACCGCCTACGACGCCAAACTGCAACTACTCAGGAGCTCTCATGACTAAGCCGCTCTGCCTCGCACTGTTTCTCTTCGCGCCGCTGCTGCACGGCGAGACCATCCGCGTCCGCGCGACCGGCGCCAGCGTCACGATCATCGGCGGCGACGCATTGCGCGCGGCCGGCGCGCGCCGCGTCGACGCGCACACGATCGAGATCGACGCCGACGACGGCGCGAGCATCACCGCGCCGCGCACCGCGTCCGTCGAGCTGATCGCGCGGATCAAAGTGCGCGCGTCGGTGCGCGACGTGGCCGCGCTGCACCTCGATCTCGCCAACGGCTCGGTCGACGTCGAGCGCGTGCGCGGCAATCTCGACGGCAAGAGCGTCACCGCGAACGTCACCGCGCGCGACGTCGGCGGCAACGTCGTGCTCTCCACCGGCAACGGCAACATCACCCTCGAGCGCGTCGGCGGCCTGGTCGACGTCACCAGCGGCAACGGCAACACCATCGCCACGAACGTGCGCAGCAGCGCGCACGTGGTCTCGATCAACGGCAAGACCCGACTCGGCTGCATCGGCGGCAACGTCGACGTGCAGGACACCAGCGGCCAGACCGTCGTCTCCGACGTGGCCGGCGACGTCACGCTCTTCACCGCCCTCGGCAAGGCGAACTACGAAGGGCTGCTGCACGCCGACCGCTCCTACCGCCTGCGCACGCTCGACGGCGCCGTGGGTTTGGCTTACGCGCCGAACGGCAGCGGCTTCTCCGCGCAGCTCGCCTCCGACGCCGGACAGATCGAGCTCGATCGTCCGCTGCAGGGGAAGCAGCGGCGCACGCAGCTCCGCGTGGGCGACGAGCGCGCGCGCGTCGTGCTCGATGCCTTCGGCGGACGGGTCGCGCTGCGCCGCGGCGAGGCGCGCACGGGCTGCCGCTGAAACGTTTTCGCAGGTCGCGGTACTCACCGTCGACATGCACATCCTCACTCTGCTTCTCGTGCTTCTCTCACCCGGCGGCGCCGACACGTACGACGTGAAACTGCGGCGCGGCCAGTCCGCCGACGTCGTCGTGCAGCAGCAAGGCGTCGACGTGGTCGTCGAGCTGCGCGCGCCGGACGGCACGCTGCTCGACGAGATCGACGGACCGACCGGCCGCAACGGCGCCGAGCGCGCCGAGATCGTCGCCGCGACCGGCGGCACGTACCGCGTGCGCATCCGCCCGTTCGATGCGAACGAGCCGGCCGGCAACTACGACATCCACACCACCATCCGCAGCGTGGCCGAGACGCGCGCGCTGCTCGAGACGCGGCGGCGCGCGCGTGCGGAGGCGGCGGAATGGCTGCGCGCACGCCGCGGCTCGATCGACGACGTGGCCGCGCGGGCGCGCGTGATCGGGCTCGGCGAAGCGACGCACGGCAGCCGCGAATTCGGCGACGCGCGGCTCGCGCTCACGCAGCGGCTCATCGAGCAGCACGGCTTCCGCGTGGTCGCCATCGAGGCGAGCAGCACGCAGCTCGACGCGCTCGTGCCGTACCTGCGCGGCGAAGCGGCGACGCCGGCGGTGTCCGACGGCGGCTGGATCGGCGTGCGCACGCGGCGCGCGCTCATCGAATGGATTCGCGCCTGGAACCTCGCCCATCGCGACGATCTGGTGCGCGTGATCGGCGTCGACGCGCAGGAGAATGCGCCGGCGCGCGCGGAGCTCGGCGCGTTCCTGAAGCAGGCGTACGGCGAGCTGCCGCGCTGGATCGACGCGGAGAAAGAGATCGCCGCGGCGGACGAGCAGTCGGGCGTCTTCGGCGACTCGTCGGTGAGCGCCGCCTCGCGCGACACGCTGCTGGCGATCGTGGCGCGGCTCGCACTCGACCTCGCCTCGCTGCGCGCGCGCTACGGCGCCGCCGCCGACCGCGCCCTCGAGCAGGCGCGCACCATCGCCCAGTTCGCCGACTTCAACTCCGGCGCCGCCGATGCGCGCTCGCGCGACTGGTACATGGCCGACGCGGTGCTGCGCGCGGCCGGCGAGCAAGGGCGCGCCGTCTACTGGGCGCACAACGCGCACGTGACCACGCGCGGCCGCGCTGCCGGCGCGCAGCTCCGCGCCGCCCTCGGCTGCAACTACGCCGCGCTCGCGCTCACCTTCGGCTCCGGCGCGTTCGTCGCGCAGATCCCGAACGATCCGGAAGACCGCCTCGCAATCTCGTCGCTGCCGCAGGCCTCCGATGAGTCGCTCGAGAACGTCCTCGCCGCCGACGCCGAGTCGCTCACTACGTGGGCGTGCAACCTCGACGCGGCCACCGTGCCGCAGTGGCTGCGCGCGCCGCACGCGATGCATTGGGTCGGCGCGCTCTGGACGCCGGGCAGCGTCGCCTCGTCGGCCACGCGGCCGTACGACCTGCTGCACGACTTCGACGGCGTGCTCTACATCCCGCGGGTCACGGCGGATGAGCTCCCGGCGAACCGGCCGCTCATTCCGGCGCGCGCTCGCTGATGCGCGTGCGCGGCGGTCAGCGGGCCGGCCACTTGCGGACGAACGTCTGCGACTCGCCGTCGACGCGCAGCACGGCGTCGGCGGCGAGGTCGCTCTGCTCGCCGCCCTGCTGCCAGGTGCGGTCGTCGAATTCGTTGTCCGCCCCGGCGCTGACGAGAATGAAACCGTTCGCAGTGCGGCCGATGGCGAACGGGTTCTCCCAGTAGTCGGCGATGCGCACCTGCCGCTCGCGCGCGAGCGCCGGATACATCGCCGTGATGGTCGCGCCGGGCGGCAGGTCGCCGTGGCTCTTGCGATAGGCGATCAGCACCGCGGCGAGTTGCGACATCGCCTCGAGGGTCGACGCCGCCGCGCGATCGTCCGCGGCGGTGAACGTGCGGCGCGGCGGCGGCGGTGCGATCGGCGGCGGAGGCGCGGCGTCGTTGGTCACGGGCGCAGGCGTCGTCGCCGGTGCCGCCTCGGGATCGAGACGCACCAGATTCACGCGGATCGGATTCGGGACGAGATCGAACATCGCGCCGGAGCCGGCGTCGACTGCCGCGCCGATCAAACCGCCGAGGATGAGATTGCCGGCCATGCCCGCCGATCCGGCGCCGCCGACCTTGTGCATCACGTGCACGTGCACCGCCTCGAAGCCTTCCTTCTCGATGGTCACGTCGTAGTCGCCTTTGCGCCGCAACCGGAACGTGGCCGGCGTCGTGCCGGCCATCCCGTTCGACACCGTGACGCGCGCGCCGGGCGGATCGGAGTCGACGACGAGCACGTCGGTCGTGCCGCGCGTCGTCGTCGCACAAGCCGCGGTGGTGAGCGCGAGCAGAAGCAGGCAGAGGCGTTTCATGCCGCAGTTATGCCACGAAATCGCGTTCACGCGGCCGGCAATTCGATCGTGAACGTCGACCCTTCGCCCGGCGTGCTGATGGCGCTGACCTCGCCGCTCATTGCCCGGGCGAGGTCGCGGCTGATGGCCAGGCCGAGGCCGACGCCGCGCGATGGAGCGCCGGCGGCGCCGAGTTGCACGAACGGCGAGAAGATGCGCGGCAGGTCGTCGGGCGGGATGCCGATGCCGGTGTCGCGCACGTCGATGCGCACGCGATCGCCGCGACGCTCGCAGCTCACCGCGATCCCGCCGCCGCGCGGCGTGAACTTGATGGCGTTGGTGAGGAGGTTGAGCAGGATCTGCTGCAGCCGGTCGGGATCGGCCACCGCCGTCAGCTCGCCGTCGCAGCCGGACGTGGTGAATCGCAGCCCGGCCTCGCTCATCTGCAACCGCAGCAGCGTCTCCGCGCGCGCGACCGCATCGGCCACGCGCATCGGCCGCGGCTCGACCTGCACGCTGCCCGACTCGAGCCGCGCGAAATCGAGCACGTCGTTGATCAGCGCGATCTGCATCGCGCAGGCATCGCCGATGGTCTGCAGCGCGGTCCGCTGCTCGTCGGTCAGCGGCCCGTAGACTTCCGCCGCGAGCAGCTCGGTGTTGCCGTAGATCGTGGTCAGCGGCGTGCGCAGATCGTGCGACATCATCGACAGGAACTTCGCCTTGGCGCTGGCCGACTCCTCGGCCAGCCGCCGCGCCTCGAGCAACTGCGCTTCGTACTCGTGGCGCTGGATCGTGCGCATGCAGATGCAGTCGCAGAGCATGCGGTCGTCGCGCTCGCGCCGCACCGCGTTGAGCAGCACCGGCACGTCGCTGCCGTCTTTGGTGCGCAGCGCGAGAAACATCTCCTCGACCCGCCCATGCACCTTCAGCATCGGGAACAGATACGTCTGATAGAAGATGCGCGCGCCGGGCGGCAGGATCTTCTCGACGTGCCAGCCGAGGAGCTCGATGCGCGTGTAGCCGAGCAGATCGGCCAGCGTCTGATTCAACTCGACCATCGTCCCGTCGTCGCTGAAGGCGACGAAGCCGCACGGCGCGTTGTTGAGCAACGCGTCCATCTACGCCGCCAGATAGCGCTTGATGGCCTCGATGGTCTCGTCGGGATGGCTGATGTGCGGACAGTGGCCGGTGGCGCGCAACAGGTGCAGCGTGCTCGCCGGCAGCGTGCGATGGAGGTACGTCCCGACTTCGACCGGCGCGATCGAGTCCTCGCTGCACTGCAGGATCAGCGACGGCACGCGCAGTTGCGGCAGGTCGCCGCGGTTGTCGGCGAAGAAGGTGGTCTCGGCGAAGTGGCGCGTGATCTTCGGATCGGTCGAGCAGAACGAGTCGTGCAGCTCCTGCGTCAGCTCCGGCCGGTCGTCGTTCTTCATGATCACTGGCGCGAGGAAGCTCGCCCAGCCGATGTAATTCTTGTCCATCAGGTCGAGCAGCCCTTCGATGTCGGCGCGCTCGAAGCCGCCGAGGTAGCCTTCGTCGTTCACGTAACGCGGCGACGGCCCGACCATGATCAGGCGGCTGAAGAGCGCCGGCTCGCGGTTCGCGGCCAGCACGCCGATCATGCTGCTCACCGAGTGGCCGACGAAGATGACGTTGCGCAGGTCTAGGGCCTCGCAGATCTCGATGACATCCTGCGCGTAGCCGTCGAGCGTCGCATAGCGCTCGAAGTCGTACGCGGAGTAATCGGACTTGCCGGAGCCGACGTAGTCGAAGAGGACGAGCTTGTAGTCGTCCTCGAAGGCCGGCGTGAGAAAGCGCCACATCTTCTGGTCGCAGCCGAAGCCGTGCGCGAAGACGATCGGCTGCGTGCCGCGGCCGGAGACATGGACGTTGTTGCGGGTCAGGACATCGGTCATCCGGAACATTTTAGTCTGTACACCAACAGGGCCTCCGGAACGTAGTGAGTGTGATGCTCAGACGACTGGCCCTCAAACCGTACGGCGACGAGCTCCTCACGCGAAGCGCGGACTTCTGGCTCTTTTCGGCGCGGCTGATCATCCTGGCCATGGCGTTGGCCGAGGGAATCGCGTGGGGCTACATGGGCGCGCTGATGTCGCGGGCGCATCCGATCGTGGCGGCGTGCATCGCCGGGAGTTTCGTCTTCACGCTGGTGTGGGTCGTCGACGCCACCTTCATGTCCCTCGATCTCTCGCGCGGTTTCTACGAGCGCGTGCTCCTCGGCAAGGAGGAACATGCCACGCAGGCGAAGCTCAAGCTCGCCGCCGGCATCACCGCGCGCGTGGCCATCGTCAGCGCCTCGCTGATCATCACAGCGCCGTTCCTGGCGCAGGCCATCTTCGCCGGCGACGTCGGCGACGAGATGGCGCGCCGCAACGCCGCGGCGATCGCCGGCAAGCGCGCCGAGCTCGAGCGGCCGTTCGCCGCGCGGCTCGAGTCGCTGCGGCGCGAGCAGAGCGCGCTCGAACAGCAGCGCGTGGCGGAGGCGGCCGGCAGCGGGCCGTCGCACCGCTACGGACGCGGCCCGGCGCTCGAGACCATCGAGCGGCAGCTCGCGGAGAAACGGGGCGAGATCGCGACGGCCGAGACTGCGCGCGCCGCGGCGTTGTCGCGCTTCGACGCGCTGCCGCGGCCGCAGCTCGAAGAGCAGTACGGCATCCGCCTGCTGAGGCCGGGCGTGCAGTCGAACGGCGACGTGCTGACGGAGATGCTGCGCAACCCGCGCTTCACCGGCGCGGAGCTGGCCGTGCGCGCGTTCCTCGCCTTCCTCTTCCTCGGCCTGCTGATCCTGAAAGTGTTCCAGCCGCGCAGCGTGGCCGTCTACTTCAACGAACAGCTACACAGTATTCATGATGAATATTCGAAAGGACTTTTCGATACGTATTTACCGGAGGCGGAGCGCGCCGCGTCGGGCGGCCGGATCGAGCCGCTGCGCTTCGAGGACTGGTGCCTCCGCAACTACGCCGTGATCCGCGGCGAAGAGGAGCGGCGGCGCGAGACGGCGCGCGAGTACCGCATGCACGAGCTGCTGGTCGAGCAGTGGCAGCGGCTGACCTCGAGCGCGCGCGCCGAGCTCGAGCCGCTGGCGCGCCGGCGCGACGCGGCGCTGGCGGCCATCGACGAGCTGGAGGCGGAGCTGCACCGCGCGCGCACCACCGCGGCGGCGCTGACCGCGGAGCTGCAGCAGGTCGAGACGCAGCATGCCTCGATGCGGCAGCACATCGACCGCGGCGCGATGGACGGGCCGACGTTCGCCCAGGCGGTGGCCGCCGCGAGCGAGCTCGACGCGCGCCGGCGCACGCTGGCGCAGCAGGCCGCCGACTCCGCCCGCATCATCGAGGCAACGACGCAGCGCCTCGAGTCGCGGCGCCGCGAAGCGGCCGCCCTCGACGCGGAGATCGCCCAGAAAGAGCGCGTCGTGATCGACGCGGAGCAAGGCATCGCCGACGAGCGCGTGCGCCTCGGCGCGGCCATCGCGCGGCAGCGCGAGCTGTGGGCGCGCACCGGGTAGGGATTTCCATCCTTGCGTCACTCCTCCTGAAAAGGGAGGCTCGATGCGACGCTGGCTGCTCCTCACGGTCCTCATCGTCTTCGCCGCTGCCGGCGCGACGGCACAGACGGACTACTTCATCGGTTCGCAGAACACGCGGCACCTCGGCTGGTCCGACACGACGCCGACCAAGCAGCAGGCGCTCGCGAAAGTCTTCGTCTCGAACGACATCAACATCCTGCAGGAGGTCATGAAGGATCCCAACCTGCCGGCCGTGACGCCCGCGAACTACCTCGCGCGCGCCACCGAGCTGATGGGCCCGACCACGTACAAGGAGCGTTACGCCTGGATCTGGAAGAGCGCCATCACGTCGACGGCCGGATATGAGCAGTATCCGTCCGGCAGCTTCGACCGGCCGCCCTGCGCCATCGCCTTCAACTTCGGCGGGCAGTGGCTCTGGATCGTCGACTTTCACGCGCCGTTCGACTCGATGAAAACGCCGGCGGAGGTGTCGCAGTTGGGCGCGGTCTTCACCTACTTTGCGGGCGATGAGCCGACGACCATCGGCGGCGACTTCAATCTCTGGGCGACCGATCCGGCGTTCAACAATCTCATCGGCGCGGGCGCCAGCCAGATCCAGCCGAACGATCCGACCACGATCAACAGCAGCGGCCAGTACGTGAATGCGTACGATCACTTCGCCTGGAATCCGAACGACCTGAACGTCACCAACGCCACGCGTGAGTACCTCGCCGATCCGAAATGGTGGTACGACTGGGTCTCCGATCACGCCGGCATCTACATCGTGGTGCGGCGATGAGACGCGCACTTTTCGGATTGCTCGTCTGCCTCGCGCTGCGCGCCGACGCGGCCACGCTGCGGCTGGTGTGGGAGCACTCGTCGTCGCCGGCGGTCGGCATCGAAGCGGTGGCGCCGGCCGGCGACGAGCGGACCGCGATCGCGACGTTTCGCGCGACGAGCAGCGCCGACGGCAGCATCACCGTGCCGGACGGGATGAGCGTCGGCCTGGTCGAGCCGCGCACGCGCGTGCGGCTGACGACGGTCACGAATGCATCCGGCGACGCCACCATTCGCGTGCCGGAGCTGGTGCGCGTGCGCGGCCGCGTGCAGCGCGCGACGGCCGCAGGACCGCTGACGGTGCTGGCCGGCAGCGGCGAGCGGCAGCCGCTGGCGGCGTTCCTCGCCGGCGGCGGCGCCAAGCCGCGCGGCGACGCGCGTGCCGAGGACGGCGGCGTCGCCACGCACTGGCTGCGCGCGACCGCCGATGCCGGCGGCCGCTTCGAGACGCCGTGGTTTCCGGCGCGCGGCGCGCTGCAGCTCGTGGCCGTGGACGAGAGCGGCGCGAGCGCCGCCTCCGATCTCGGCACCGCGTCGATCGCACCCGGCGCGACCATCGACGCCGGCACGCTCGCGCTCGCGCCGCCGATCGCCGTGACGCTGCGCGTCGAGCCGAGCGACGAAGCCGAAGGCAGCGTGCCGGTCGGCGTGACGTTCGACCGCGCCACCGCGCCGCAGTCGTTGCACGCGCTCGCCCTTGCGGCCGTGCGTCCCGCCGCAGCGCGGCTCTTCGCAGGCCACACCATCGACCTCGCGCCCGGCAGCACGACCACGATCGAGATTCCGGCCATCGCCCGCAACGCCACGTTCTACGCGGTCGGTCCGGTCGTCGGCGCGGGCGACCGCCAGACGCTCGCACCCGATTCGACCGAGATCACCTTTCGCGCGAAGAAGGTCTATCCGTTCAGCGGCGCCACCGCGGACGTGACGGGACGGCTCACGCTCGAAGGAACGGCGCGGCCGGTCGCCGGCGCGACCATCGTCGCCAGCGGACATCGCTACCGCGCCACGGCGCGCAGCGCTGCCGACGGCACGTTCCGCCTCGCCGCCGTGCCGTCGGACCGGCCGGTGACGTTCGACCTCTCCGCCGACGATCCGGCCGGGCACTACTCGCTCTCGCGCCGCATCTCGTTGCTGCGCGTGCGCGGCGACGAGCTGCGCGCGCTCGAGGTGGCGGCGCAGCGGCGCATCCGCATCACCGGCGCGCCTGCGGTGCGCTGGCCGCTCTCGGGCGAGGTCATCATCGCCGGCGAACGGCAGCAGAGCGACGGCAGTTGGATGTGGGACCGCATCGAGCGCGGCGACATCGGCCCCGAGTCGATGGCGGTGATCGTCAGCAAGCCGGGAACCTGGCGCCTCACGCTCGTCGAAGATGCGTTCACCCTGCGTCGCAGCGCGCCGGTGCGCATCGGCGCGGAGACGTTCGACGCGGCCACATCGTTCGCCGCATCGACGCCGGCGCGCGACGCCGTGCTGCAGCTCACCGACGAGAGCGGCGCGCCGCTGGCGAACGCCGACCTCGAGATCGCGCCGGTCTATCCCGACCCGCAGCCGATGTGGATGCGCACCGATGCCGGCGGACGGGTGACGCTGCCGGCGTGCAACGTCGACCAGGTCGAGCTGCGCGTGCGCACCGCCGCCGGCACGTTCTTCGAGCGCGTGCCGCTCGCCGGCGCGCTCACGACGATCCGCGTCGTGCCGCGCCGGAGGTGACGTACCTGCGCAGGAACGCGTCGAGCGCGGGCCAGTAGTCGGGGTGATAGCCGGGCGAGCGGACGAGGTCGGGGAACCCGTCCGCCTCGCCGAGCCACTGCCCGTGCGCGGCGCCTTTCATCATCAGCACCGCGCCGTCGCGGTTGCCGTTCTCCGCGAAGATGCGCCGCCAGATCGCGGCGGTCTTCTCGCGGGCAGGCTCAGCTTCCTGCGAGACTTCCTTCACTCAAAGAACGTTTGCGCCGTGATGCGATACGTACGCTTGTCAATCGCATACCGCGCTGACCTGCCATACACAGTCTCGCCGCCGGACGGAAAGGTACCCTCAGGGATCCGCGGGATAAACACGACATAAATGCGATCACGATCCTCGGTGAACTCGATCGCGTAATTGGCAATATCGCGTTGCTGCTCCGTAAGATCAGGAATTGCGCGGTGAGCGGCTACGGCCACGGAGAATGCCTTGAGGTAGCGACCTTGGACGATTTGCGGCTGGTCGTCCAAACCGCTTTTCTCGCCGGGCATCGCACTCGGTGCTGGCTTCTGTGTTCTGTCAGTAGCACCAGCTGGAGGCGTCCGCCCTTCATCCCCGAGTGATTTGTGGCATCCCGTTATCGAAAGCACGAGCATCGCCGAGAGACACGCATGAGCGACCGATATCATTTGCATCCACACGTTCCGAGGCGGCGAACCGGCCCTTTGCGATAAATGTTAGTGACCGGACTGATTGCGAACATGCCTCCGGAAGGCGTGACGAGATAGCCGGGGACCTTCTGAATGTTGATGACTCCGACATCAAGAGGTGAAAAGTGCTCGTCGTCGTACTGTGGTCCGCTCTCGGCACCGTGGGAATGGTAATCGCCGGCTTTCGTCGCACCAGCAGGAACCGGGCCCTTGAAATCAATTCCGTGCTGTTGCCCTTGCCGCGGCATGGTGTAATAAAACTTCCCGAACTGATCCCACAGGTAGATGTAACCTCCGTACTCCCGATCCTCTCGAACAGACGTTGCACAAATCTCCGCGAGCGCCGCACGCGCAGCATCATCCTGGGACGAGAACGGAGTTCCAGCTCGACTGATGACGTCACCGGGCTGAAGCGGTCCAATAAAATCAGGTGGGTGGATTTTCAATCCATTCGAATCGATAAGGTTAACCGGGTCGCTCGCCGCGTAGGCGTAGAAGTTTGTAGTGCCACCAGCGAACCCAAGAGGTTCGCTCGCCGTCCACCGCCCGGTCCTCGCGTCGTAATCTCTCGCGCCGAATCGCACCAGACCCGTGTCGCGATCGTATAAACCCCCGGCGAATCCGAACGGCAGGAAGCCGGCGGCTGTATCCGCGAGCACATTGCCGAATTCGTCGAACTGCATTTTCGCCACGATAGCACCGGTCGCGGCGTCGACGACAACGCGCGGACTACCCAGGTGATCGGAATAGATGCGGTAAGCGACGCCGCCGCGGATCATGTAATCCGGCGAGTTCGAGCGCGAGCCGTAGACGAAACGGCTGACGAGCGCGCCGGCACCATCAAGCTCCGCGACGACCCGCAATTGATCGCCGTAGAGCCACTGCGCGACCACGCCGCCGTTCACCTTCTTTCCCACTCGGCGGTTCTGGCTGTCGATCAAGTATTCGATCAGCGTGCCGTCCGGCAGTGTCACGCTACGGAGATTGCCGAGCCCGTCGTAGGCGTAGTGCGTCGTTCCGGTAGCGTCGGTCTTTGTGAGCAACTCGCCGTTTGCGGTGTAGGTGTACTGGGTCCCTTCGTAGTTGACGAGGTGGTCTTGCGCGTCGTACGCAGCCGTTTCTACCGTGGTCCCGCTGGAGCTCGTCACTTTCCGTGCCACGCGGTTGCCATTGTCGTCATAGTCGTAATGGGTTGAGACGTCGGAATGAAACACATCGGTGAGCCGCCCGGCGGCATCGTACGAGTATCCGGCCGACGACTCACCTTCGGGCGTTTGCTCCGTCAGGCCTGCAATGCGGCCCGCGTCGTCACGCGTATAATGAATCGCCAGCACCTGCTGGTTCAACGCGGCCGCCGTGTAGTCCGCCGGCTCACCGTACGCGTTCAGAACGAACACGTCCTGCGCGACCCCTATTGACGTGGCATCGTTCAGGCCCGCGGCGTTCCGTGAAAGATGAAGCGGGCCCGCGTCGGACAGCAGACCGTCGGCGTCATATCCGAACGCCACCGCTTCGCCGGCGACCGTCTCGGATTCAAGGAGCGAATCGTCGCTGTACGTCCAGGTAACGGTGCCGCTGACTGCGCCGCTCCATGTCTCGGACGTGACGAGCGAGCCATCATAGTCAAACGCCAGGTTTGCGTCTGCACCCGTAATAGACGCGACCTTCCCGCTGCCGAGATACGAATACGTAAGCGTGGCGCCAGGCCATATGATCGAACCGAGACGGCCGCCGCTGTCGTAGTTGAACGACACGTTTGAACCATCCGGCCGGTCGATTGAGGTGAGCTCGCGGTCCACATTGTAGTGGTACTGAGTCACGCCACCAGGCATGACCGGCGGCGGCGTGTAGAGCTTGGCGAGATTCACCTTGTTATAGCTGAATGCGTGACTTGGTCGCGACGGCGGCGTGACCGACAACAGATTGCCGGCTGCATCGTACGAGAAGCCAATCTCGCGCTGATCAGGAGAGATTTGTCTGATGACGCGGCCCGCTGCGTCGTATTCGAAGCGGGTTGTCCGGTCGAGTGCGTCCGTGATCGTAGTGAGTTCGTTTCGCGAGTTATACCCAAACGTCTGCGTTCGCGTACCCTGAGCGATCTCCTGCACCGAGCCGTTCGCGTTGTAGCTGAAGGAAACGTCCGCCAGCGTCGCGACCGACATTTTGCGCGGGCGGCCGGCACGGTCGACTGTCTGCGTCATGAATCGACCCGAAGGCATCGTCAACGTTTGCGTCAGCGAGGCGACGTCGAAGAGTCGCGTGAACGTCTTGCCGGCTACCGTGACCGAGTCGGTCCGCGTTGCCAAGGTCGAGGAGTCCGCCGGATTCGTGAACGTTGCGGCCGCCGTTGCTGTTGCCTTCAACGTGCGTCCGCTCGGGAACGTCACCGTCGATTCCGAGACGAACGGCGAGAGCATGCCCCACACCGGATCGGGTGAGAGCTTCGCCGCCGACGTCGATCCATCGGAGAGTGTCGAGGTGGTGACGCCGTTCTTCCCTTCGACCGTCATTGTGGTGAGGCCGGACGGGCTGACGACTTTCATGCGATCGTCAGCCGTCGGCAGCGCCTCCAGCGTGTAGTGCGCCGTTCTGCCGCCAACCGTCGCAATCGCCACCTCATGACCGTCTGCCGTGATGCGGCGCGTGAGCGTCTTTGCGCCGCCTTCAGGGTCAGAGTCTTTGCGGAGGAGGCCGAGCTCGTCCCAGTCGAAGGTGGTCGTGTTCCGGCGCGGGTCGGTCATCGTTTTCATCAGACCGTCTGCATATGTGAAGGTCGTCGTCTGTCCCGGTGCAGTGGTAATCGACGTTGCGTACGGCGCGCCGGCAATTTCGGTGCGCTGTCCGCCTGGAGCGACGATCGCGGCCGCATTGCCGCTGCGCTCGACGCGTGTCACGTTACCGTCGAAATCCGTCATCGCCGTGACCCGGCCATCGCCGTCATAGCCAAAGGCGTACAGCGCCGCACCCGTATCGCGTGCGACCGTGCGCAAGTGCCGGCCTTCCTGCGTGAAGACGTGCACGACCTCGCCGTCCGCGATACGGATGTCGCTGGTCGTGCCGGTAAATGGCGGCAGCGGCGGCGCGATTTTATAGAGCACACTGTTCGTGGCCGTATTCTCGTCGTCGGCGAAATACATCGTCCCGTCCGGTGCTACGGCGAGTGCGTAAGAGCCGTCGATATTCGACGCTGTCGCGAGCGCGCCCGGTGTCATGCTGCCGACCGTTCCGCTGCCGAGAACCGTATTGATCACGCCTGACGGATCGATCTGCCGCACGCGTCCGGATCGCTGCTCGATCAAGTAAATCGAATCGTCCGCGCCGACAGCGAGGCCGCCGAACTCGCGATTATTGACGCTCACCAACGCGTCGGCAGCGAGGCCGCCGTCGCCCGTCGACCCGCAGGTGCCATTCCCGGCGATCGTTGAAATGATGCCGTCAGTCGCCACGCGACGGACGCGGCATCCGTCGAAGAAGTAGAGCGTTCCATCCGAGGCCATGGCCATGGTGCTCGGATTCGTGAGACCCGCGTTCAATGCCGGGCCTCCGTCGCCCGAATAGGTGCGCAAGCCGTTTCCGGCCACGGTGAACAGAACCCCATCGGGCGAGATGCGGCGGATGAGACGCGCTTCGGACTCGGACACATAGAGCGAGCCATCCGGCGCGAGCGCCACGTTCGTCGGCAGCGCGAGCGGCGTCTGCGTCGCCGGCACCCCGTCGCCGCCGCGCTGACCGGCGCCGGTGCCGGCGTAACGCGACGCGATGCCGTCCGGCGTGATCTTCCGGATCTGATTCAGGAACGGCTCGGCGACGAACAGCGTGCCGTCGGGAGCGACGGCCAGCCCGTCGGGAAAATAAAACTTGAGCTGCAGCGCGGGTCCGGTTGCGGCGCGTTCGGCGAGAGTCGGGATACCGCCGCCGTTGCCCGCGATGCGCACGAGCGCTCCGTCGGGCGTGATCTTGTGGATGTAATCGGCGCTGCCGATATAGAGCGAGCCGTCCGGCCCCACCGTCATCGACGTGATGTACGAGAACGTCGCGTCTTTCGCCGGCCCGCCGCTGCCGCTCCAGTTGCGGTCGTAGACGCCGGGCTTGCCCATGATCGCACTGAGCGTGCGCTGTGTCGCACCGAATCGCTGCGGCATCGCCGACGTCCGCGAGCCGTCTCCACGATAGAGCGTTTTCGTGCGGATGTCGTAGAAGTGGTGCGGCGTGAGCGTCCAGCCGCCGAGCTGGTCGCCGGTGGCCTGCCATCCTCCGAGGTGACCTTGCCAAACCGCCGATGTGGTGACCTCGATACGGCTCGAGCTCGTTCCCGCCACGCCGCTCGTGCGGCCGAAGCTCACCGTCGTCGCAGTCGGTACTTGATAGACGCCGTCGTAGTAGTAGATGACGCGTGCCGTGACGCGCGCGCCGCCCTGAACCGTGCGTCCGTATGCGTCCCGGCCGTTCCAGACGAAGTGATAGGTCTGATTCGGCGCGTTAGTGAACGATTGCCGCGTCAGGGTGCCGGCGATGGAGATCTCGATTTCCGCGCGCTTGAGGCTCGCCGGAACCGCGTCGCCGGTCACCGGTACGTCGAGCGTGCGCGACGCGACGCGTCCT
>DASVQE010000047.1:0-34674 GCA_036389275.1 Thermoanaerobaculia bacterium | reverse complement strand
GACGGCGTGGTCGTGGCCGGCGTACCGGTCGCGTCGTTGCCGCGATTCCGCCAGTCGCCGCGATTGATACGGCCTGCCGTCGATCCATCATTCCGGCGATCCACCGTTCCACCGTTACTGACGGAGCCGGAGTCATCGCCGCCGCGCGCGATCGGCGCGGGACTGCCGCCGGTGATCGGCGCCACGTTGCCGCGGCCGATCGGTGCGAGGTTGCCGCCGCCGATCGGCGCCAGTCCGCCGGCCGTGCGCGAAGGTGTCGTCGACGTGGTCCCGCCGCCCGGCGTCGCCGTACCGCGCGTGCGCGTGATGCGGTCGCGGATGGCCGCGCCCGGATCGGCGTCGCGGCGGAAGAACGGAGTCATGTCCGCGACCGCGCCGGCGGCGCCGGTCTCACGGCCGGTCAGCCGTCCCTCGCGGGTCGGGTCGAGCGCGCGCCTCCGAATGGCCTCGGCCGGATCGCGAACCTCTTCACGCGTGAAGCGCGTCGCGCCGGAAGCGACAGTCGCATAACCGCCCGTGTTGCGCGCCAGACGTCCGCGGATCGCGTCCGTCGTCAGCGCCGCGCGGTCGATACGCGTCGAGATCAGCGTGTGCGAGTCGACGACCGTCCAGGGACGGAGATCGAGCTCGTTCACGCGCACGCGGCCGTAGAAGCCGAAGCCGAAATCGAAGCCGCGGCGATACGGCTGATACGCCCAGTTGTAATAGCCGCGATGGCAATCCCACCAGCCGGCCGGCGCCCAGCCCACATAGTTCGAGCCGTACATCCAGTACACCCACGCGGGCGAGTAGCCGGAGCCCGGCACCCAGATCCAGCCGTTGAACGGATCGTAAGCCCAGCGGCCGTAGTGATACGTGCCCCAGCCCCACGGATCGTACGAGACCCAGGTCAGGCAGCCGTTCCGCGAGTGCCAGTAGCCGTTGTAGTACGGACGCCAGCCGACCGAGACGAACGGGCGCCACGACCAGCCGATGCCGGTGACGAAGACCCACGAGCCGTGGTCGTCGAGATCATCGGTCCAATAGCCGAGGCGGCGGTCGACGTAGCGCGACGAGCGCGAAGCCTCGCGCTGCGCGCGGCGGAGGAACCAGCTCTCGAAATCATCGGCGGCGACGCGCTGATCGCCCACGAGATCGTAGACGCCGCGCTCGCTGACCGAGGCACCTTCGCCGCGGCGGAGGCGCGTGGTGCGCGACGGCGTGCGCACTTCGACGTTCCCTTCGAAGACGATCACGCGGTCATCGCCGTGCGAGTCGCTTTCGACGGAGTAGATGGCCTCGTAGCTGGCCACGTAGCTGGCGTGATCGGTATCGAGCCGCACGTGATCGCGCCCGATGTCGGTGCGCTGCACGGCGACCTTGCCGTAGCGCAGCTCCGCCACCGTCTCGTTGGCCTCGCCGTCGTAGCTGTCGAGGATCGAGCGGAAGCGGACCGACGTGGCGCGGTCGATGCCGATGATGTTGCCGTCCGACAGACGCACTTCCGTCCGGCCGCGGCGGCCGGTGACCACCTCGTCGCCCGGATAGATCGGAAGATTGCGCTGCGCGTCGATCTCGCGCCCGTCTTCGCCCGACTTCACCACCGAGCCGCCGTCGTCGTACGAGATGAACGACTGATGGCGCTCGCGGTCATCGGCGAAGGAAGGCAACGCGATCGCGATCGTGAGGAGTGTGAGCAGTAAGCCTTTTCGCATTGGGGACTCTCCTGAACCTCGTCGGAAGCGCTCCGGTTGCGGTGGACGTGCCACGCAACGGTTGAGTATTCCGCGCCTGTTTTCAACGACTTGCGTGTTGCTGGCGATCGAGGAGAGGCTGCTGGTGTCCTCAATCCCGGAACGGCCGTCCTCGAAACGCTACGTGCCGTGCGACAGACGGTGCGCGAGGATGTCCGGAAGTCCGGCCTTCAGGATCGACTGCTGCGTCCTCTCGACGTCGTAGGCGACGCGGAAGAACTGTACCGTGCGCTTGTCGGTATCGAGAATCAGAAACGAGGCGTCGGGATTCCGGTCGCGCGGCTGGCCGACCGAGCCGGGGTTGATCAGGTAGCGCTTGTCGCGGTCGAGCTTGATGGTCGCGTCCTCGCGCACGGCGAAGCCGGTCACGTTCATCTCGGCGTCGACGGAGAAGACCGACGGCAGGTGCGTGTGGCCGAAGAGGATGAACGGCGCGTCGAAGAGCGAGAGCACCTGCGCCGCGTGATGGACGTTGAAGACGTACTCGTCCTCGTCGTACGGCGAGCCGTGGCACAGCATGACGCCGCGGTAGAGCAGCGGGCCAACGGTGAGGTCGCGCAGGAAGCGGCGGTTCGGCGCGCTGAGCCGGTCGCGCGTCCAGAGCGCGGCGGCCTTCGCCGCGTGATTGAAGCCGCTGGCGTCGTCGAGTCCCGCCGCGACGCGGTCGTGATTGCCGCGCACGTAGGCTTTGCGTCCGCGGATGGTGCGCATCGTGTCGAGGATCTGATTCGGCTGCGCGCCGTAGCCGACGAAGTCGCCGAGGCAGATCACGCTGTCGAACTTCTTCCTGCGCACGCGCCCCAGCACCGACTTGAGCGCTTCGGCGTTCGCATGGAGATCGCTGACGACCAGCGCTCTCACGCGCGCCTCCAGGCTGGCTGCGCGGTGCGGCGCGCCGACTCGAGCACGCTCTTCGGCAGCTCGAGCACGAGACGCTCCACGATCTCGAGCGGCGTCTCTTCCTCGCGGATCTCGATGGTCAGATCCGACATGCGGTAGTAGCGGATGCGGTTCGCGTAGAGCTCGTGCGTCGAGACGTCGTCGCGGAACAGCGGGCGGTCGCCCGCTTTCGTGGCGATGCGCGCGCGCAGCAGCGCGTACGGAGCGGAGAGATAGACCGACATTCCCTCCGACTGGATGAACTGGATGTTCTCGTCGAAGGTGAACGTGCCGCCGCCCGTTGCCACGACGCCGGCATCGAGATGCTTCGTGGAGCGAAGGATGTCGCGCTCGCGCTTCCGGAAGTACGGCTCACCGCGTTGCGCGAAGAGGTCCTTGATCGAGAGGTTCTCCGCCGTCTCGATCAATTCGTCGAGATCGAAGAAGGGCGCGTCGATGCGCGCGGCGAGCTCCCGGCCGACCGTCGTCTTGCCCGACCCCATGAAGCCCACCAGGTAGATTTTCATGTGGAAGGAAGTGAGGGTAGCACTTACAAAGAAAAGGTGTCCATGAAGCGCGTCGAGATGTCGCCGCGGATGAACTGCTCGTTGTTGAGGATGGCGCGGTGCAGCGGGATGGTGGTCTTCACCCCTTCGATCACGAACTGCTCGAGGGCGCGGCGCCCGCGGGCGATCGTTTCCATCCGGTCTTTCCCGCGCACGACGAGCTTGGCCAGCAGCGAGTCGTAGTGCGGCGGGACCATGTAGTCGCGGTAGACGTGCGTGTCGACGCGCACGCCGGGGCCGCCCGGCAGATGCAGCTCGCGGATCTTGCCGGGGTTCGGCGCGAAGGTAACCGGATCCTCGGCGTTCACGCGGAACTCCATGGCGTGGCCGCGCAGTCGGAACTCGCCCTGCGGCACCGAGAGCCGCTCGCCCGCCGCGACGCGGATCTGCTCTTTGACCAGATCGATCCCCGTCACTTCCTCGCTGACCGGATGCTCGACCTGGATGCGCGTGTTCATCTCCATGAAATAGAACTCGCCGTCCTGGTAGAGGAACTCGATCGTGCCGGCGTTGACGTAGTTCACGGCCTTGCAGAGCCGCACCGCCGCCTCGCTCATGCGCGCGCGCAGCGCGTCGTCGACGACCGGCGAGGGCGACTCTTCGATGAGCTTCTGATGGCGGCGCTGGATCGAGCATTCGCGCTCGCCGAGGGCCACGATGCGGCCGTGCATGTCGCCGAAGACCTGCATCTCGATGTGGCGCGGGCGCTCGAGATACTTTTCGAGATAGACGTCGCCGACGCCGAAGGCGCGCTCGGCTTCGTTGCGCGCGGTCTCGTACTGCCGCTGCAGATCGCCCTCGTCCCAGCAGATGCGCATGCCGCGTCCGCCGCCGCCCGCCGACGCCTTGAGGATGATCGGGTAGCCGATCTGCGCGGCGATGCCGGCCGCTTCCTCGGCGGTCTTCACCGCGCCTTCACTGCCGGGGATGATCGGCACGCCGGCGGCCTTGGCGGTCTCTCTCGCGCGCGCCTTGTCGCCCATGCGCCGGATCGCTTCAGCGGGCGGACCGATGAAAGTCAGGCGGCACTCGCCGACGATCTCCGCAAAGTGCGGGTTCTCGGAGAGGAAGCCGTAGCCGGGATGGATGGCGTCCGCGCCGGAGATCTCCGCCGCGGCGATGATGCTGCTGATGCTCAGGTAGCTCTGCTTCGAGGCGGCCGGGCCGATGCAGACGTCGTCGTCGGCATAGCGGACGTGCAGCGAGTCGCGGTCGGCCTCGGAGTGGACGGCCACCGTCTTGATGCCCATCTCCTTGCAGGCGGCGATGACGCGCAACGCGATCTCGCCGCGGTTGGCGATGAGGACTTTGGAGAACATCGCGCTCCGCTAGACCTTCACGGCGAAGAGCTTCTCGCCGTACTCCACGGGCTGGCCGTTCTGCGGATAGATTTTGGTGATGACGCCGTCGATGTCGGACTCGATCTCGTTCATCAGCTTCATCGCCTCGACGATGCAAAGCACTTTGCCTTTGCTGATGCGGTCGCCGATGTTCACGAACGCCTCCGCTTCCGGATTGGGCGTGCGGTAGAACGTCCCGACGATCGGCGAGGTGATGATGTGCAGCCCCGCCTCCGACTCCTCTTCCTCTTTCTTCTTCTCTTCCGCCTTCTGCACCGCGGTCATCGGCACGACCGCCAGCGGCGCGGCGGACGAGGAGGATTCGGACGACTTCGACTCGGAGGCCGCGTACGAGACGAGCTGCGGCGGATGCGACTTTCCTTCGATGCGCAGCTTCGTTCCGGCCTGCTCGACCTCGACGCTGCCGATGCCGCTCGCCGCGACTTTGTCGATGAGCTCGAGAATCTCTTTGAAATTCAAATCAGCGTTCCTCTCAGATCAACTCGTCGCGAAGCATACCCTTGGCTTTCGAAAGCTCGAAGCGCGCGCGGCCGTAGTTCCCATCGGGACGGAGGACGAGCAGGATGTAGTACTCGGGCGTGACGGCCGACAGAAAGGTGACGTACTTCTCGGTGACGAGCGAGAACTGCAGCACGTCGCCGGTGTTGAGCTCCGTGTTGGTGTGGCGGATGGACTTGATGAAGCCGCCGAACTCGGCGCCGAGGACGTCGAGCGGCACGCCGCCGTCGCTGACCGTCTCCACGGCGATGCCGTCGAGACCGATGAGGCTCACCGCCAGGGTTCCTTCGACCCGTCCGCGGATGCCTTGCAGGACATCTTTAAACACCGCTCACCTCACGCCGCGCGACTTTGGACAGCCAGCGCTCGAGCCGCTCGATCTTGCCGCGGTTGGTCGTGTCGGCAGGACCGAGGAGCGCGTTGCGACGCGCGCGCACCTCGTCGTTGCCGGGATCGCGCGCGAGTATGTTGTCGTAGATCTGCCGCGCGTCGTCGACCAGTCCCTGACGCGCGTAGAGGTCGGCCATGGTGAGCGTGTTGGTGAGGTCTTCCGCCTCCGGCATCTCCGCGGCCGGCTCGAAGACTTCATCGATCGGCGGCGCGATCGGCGCGGCATCGACCGCGGGCAGCTCTTCGAGCGGCATCGGCGGCGCCGGCACCTCGGCGGCGAGCGGCGCACGGGCGATGTGCATCCCTTCGGGCCCTTCGATCTCGAAGGCGGCGCTCGAGTAGTCGGACGCCGGCTCTTCGAAGGGGCTGTCGTCGTGCGCGCGCGACATCGGCTCGACGTCGGCGGTCGCGGTCTCGATGCGCGCTTCTTCTTCGATGGCCGCGGCGAACGGAGGCAGCGTTTCTTCGAATGGCGCGGCTGCAGGCGCGGCTGCTTCGTCCGGCGGCGGCGCGAATGGCAGCACGTCGGCGATCTCTGCTTCCGGCGCTGCTTCGACCGCGGGCGTGAACGGAAGCACGTCGGCCGATGGCGATTGGGCGAGCGGCTCCGGATCCGTGATCGGCGCCGGCTCCGGCTCGGGATCGTTGATCGGCTCGGGTTCGGTAAGCGGTTCGGGATCGGTGATCGGTGTTTCCGGCTCCGGCTCCGGCTGCGGCTCCAGTTCCGGCTCGGGCGGCGCGAGGTCGCGATCGAGTTGTGCGATCGTCGCCTGCAGCGCTTCGTCGGCCGGCAGCAGCGCGTGCACGAGCTTGTACTTTTTGATCGCCTCGACCTTGTCGCCGAGGCTGAGGTACGCGTCGGCGAGCAGCCGCGCGGCGACGACGTTGCCGGGATCGAGTTGCAGCGCGTACGTCAGCGCATCGACCGCTTCGGCGTTCTTGTTCTGATCGCGCAAGACGCGGCCGAGGCTCACCCACGCCGACAGATAGGTCGCGTGCGTCTCGAGCCCGCCGCGCAGCACCTGTTCCGCTTCGACGCACTGCCCTGCTTTGCGCAGTTCCTCGGCGAGCGGATAGAAGAGACGGCTCTTCGGATCCGTCTTCAGCCGGAACCGCAGCTCTTCAATCTTCGGGTTCGTCGCCGGTTGGGCCATTGCGTGGACTCGAATTCTTGCGTGAAACAGCGGCCGAGACAAGATGACCGCCCTCGAGGGGCGGTCATCTTCGGAGTTCCGTCAGTAATGCGGCATCAGGGAGCGGGAGGATTCGCCGTGCCGGTGATGCAGACGGGGAGCGTCGGGTTGAGGGGGTCGTTCGTGGTGAAGTTCACCGATGCCGTGCGCGAGCCGGCCGTGCCGGTCGGCGTGAAGGTGACGGTGAACGTCGACGTGCCGCCAGGCGCGGCGCTTTGCTGCGTCGTCGGCGCGATCGTGAACTGCGCAGCGTCCGCGCCGCTGATCGCGCCCGGAGTGACGGTCAGCGTCTGACCGCCTGCCGTCGCGTTGTTGCGGACGATGATGTTCGTGGTCGAGCTCGAGCCGATGGTGGCGACCGCGTTGGCGCATGCGCCGTTCGCCGGCGTCGTGACGGCGGCCTGCGGCGGCGCCTGCGTACAGGCGTTGGGCCCCGGCGGCGTGACGACCACGGTGACTGTGTCGCCCGCGCACAAAGTCGTGATATTGCTGAACGACAGCGGCAACGAGGCGTTGCCGAGCTGCGTGCCCGGCGCGCCGCCGGATGTCGTGCAGGCGACGGTCGGGAACGTGAAGCCGCTCGTCGGCACCGCGATCGTGAACGTCTGCGTCCCGGTCCCGCTGTTGATCGTCGCCGGACTCGGAATGAGCGTCGTACCGCCGAGCGAGAAGCGGACGTTCGCGGTACCGAGCGCGCCGACGCCGGGGTTCTCCACGCTGACCGTCAGCGTGCCGCCCGGCGCGACCGGCGAAGTCGTGCTGACGATCTGCGCGCGCACGGGGATGTAGGCGAACTGACTGATCTCGTTCGGGTCGTCGCCCCATGCGTCGGTGTCGCCATTGTCGGTGTTCGTCACGAAAATGCTCGGCGAGGTCACCGGCGGTGCACAAGGGAACGGCGCCGGGCCCGTGCGCGCGCGAATGCGCGTTCCGCTGACCGACAGCACCGTCGCCGGTACGCCGTTGAACGTGACCAGCAGCGGCTGATCGAATCCGACTCCGTCGATCGTCACGTCGGTGCCGCCGAGCGCGGACCCGGTCAACGGCTGGACCGTCGTGATCTGCATCTTGCTCTTGTAGGCAAATGCCGCCTCGAGCGTACTGCGCTTGTTCGCGGTGACGTTGACCACCGTCACGTTGACCGGTCCGGTCACGGGGCCGGAGCCGTTCGGGCTCGTCGACCGGCCGTCGGGAGCCTCGACCAGGATCTGGCCGAATTTGACGTCGATGACGCGCGCTTCCGCGGTGCCGAAGAGCACCTGCACGGGATCCTGGAAGCCCTCGCCGAAGATCGTCACGCGCGTGCCGCCGTTGATCGGGCCGGAGTTCGGCGTGACGGTGTAGACGATCGGGGTGAGGACGGTGTTGCGGAAGGTGAAGGGCACGGCCGTCGTGGCCTGCTCGCTGGCGGTGCCGGCGCGCGTGATGACCTTCACCGTCGCCGCGAGCTCCTGGCCCGCGCCGAGATCGACGGCCGGCGTGATGGCGGTGATCGTGGTCGGAGTGACGGAGGTGACGAACGCTTCGACCGGCGTGGCGCGGCCGACGTCGAAGAGCACGCGCACCGGCTCGGTGAAGTTCGTGCCGGTGATGGTGATCTGCTCGCCGCCGCTGGGACGGCCGAGGGTCGGCGTGACGGAGGTGATCGTCGGCGCGGTCGAGGGCGGCTGCTGTTCGATCGGCTTGGTCTTGAAGGTGATGTCGACGGCGCGCGTGACGTTGTTCACCGTCACGGTGACGTGCGTACTTCCCGCGGTCGTCGACGTGAGCGTGGCGCTGGCCACGCCGTTGGTGGTCGTACGGATCGTGGCAGCGGTGCCGGTGTCTTCGAACACGGCGCCCTGCAATCCGGTGGCGACGAATTCGACGGCCGTGCCGTTCGGAACGGGGTTGCCGTTCGCGTCCTTCACCGTTGCCGTGATGATCGACTTCGAGTCGACCAGCGGATTCTCGTTCGAGGTGGTGATGGTGAGCGACACGCCGGCCGGAGGCGTGGTGCCGCCGCCGTTGGGCAGAGTGCCGGTCACCGGAGGCGCCGTCGGCGACTCGCCTTTGCACGCGGCGAACAGGAGCAGGATCGAGGTGAGCACGATCCCGGTTTTGCGCTGTCTCATCGTCTTCATGGTTGAACCCCCGTTAGCGTCACACACACCCATCACGAGTCGAGCGAGCGCCTAGTCGCAGCCCTGGCAGTTGTAGCAGAACGTCAGCGGGAAGCGGGTCGAGTCGTACACGTTGTCGCCGCCGAGCGTCTCGCCGAACAGCTCGACGACCACGTCCATCGACACTTGCGAGCGTCCGGTCTCGGGATCGCGTCCGCCGTTGTTCGGGAAGAGCGCCGCGAACGGCGCCTGCAGGACCGCGTCGCCCTGCAGCACGGTGAAGTCGGAGAGGCCGGTGGTCGCGCCGACACCGACCAGCGAGTCGATCGAGCGGACGAACGGCGCCGGCACGAGCGTGCCGCCGTCGATGCGCTGATACGAGACGCGGTAGCGCGTGACCCGCACCTGGGTGAAGTTGCTGGTCACGGTGCTGTTTTTCGGGAACACCTGCATGTTGATGGTGCCGATGTTCTCGTTGCAACGGGTGCCGCCGAGGAGATCGAGCTTCGACAGATTCTGCGAATTCGTGACGACGAACTCGACTGGCGCACCGTTGTTCGTGAGCTCGTTGCTGCAGCTCAGTCCTGCGGCCGCGACGAGCGCGGCGGCGGTGAGAATCATTCGACGTTTCCAGGTGCTCATGTGCGACGCCCTCTCTCCCTCACGGGGTCATCCGCGCACGATGCGCGGAGTGATGAAAATCAACAGCTCGTCGTGCGACGTGATGATGTTGTGCGACCGGAACAACGCTCCGATCACCGGGATATTGTGAACGAACGGAACGCGCGTGATGGCGTCGTTGTCCTTGGTCTGGAAGATCCCGGCGATCACCGCGGTGCCGCCGTCGCGCACCATCAGGCGCGTGCGCGCCTGACGCGTGGTGAGCGGCGTGCCCGACGCGCCTTCGATCGAGAGACCGACGGCCGGCTCGTTCTTCTGCACCGAGATCTCCATGATCACCGTGCCGGCCTCGGTGATCTGCGGCGTTACGGACAACCGCAGCGTCGCGTCGAGGTATTGCACGGTCGTGGTGAAGTTGATGCGCGTCTGATACGGGATCTGGAAGCCGCTCTGGATTTCGGCAGACTGGTTGTCCTGCGTGGTCACGCGCGGCGCCGAGACGACTTTGATGTAGCCCTGCGCCTCGGCCGCGTGCAGCGCGAAGTTCAGGTCGAAGGTGCCGAGCACGTCGCTGAGCGTCACGCCGAGAATCTGCGCGGCGCCGCCGGTGAAGGCGAACGGACCGCCCTTGAAGCCGACGCGGTTCGGGAAGACGAGACCGGTGCCGGTGCCGAGGGCCGGATCGAGGTCGCCCTCGAAGCCCCAGGAGAAGCCCCACTGCTGCGAGAACGTGCGCGAGCTTTCCACCACGCGCGCCTCGATCATCACCTGCCGCGTCGGGATGTCGACGGTGGTGATGAGGTTCTGCATCGTCTGCAGGTACTGCGGAATCTCGCTGATGATGAGCTGATTCGTGCGCGGGTCGACGATGATCCGCGCGCGCGGCGAGGCGATGTCGCGCAGCAGGTTGGCCACTTCCGGCGCGCGTGCGTACGACAGCTTGAAGCTGAGCGTGGTGAGCGGCACGTTCAGCCGCTCTTCCTCCGCGAGCCGGCGCGACGCGGCCGTTTCGGCGGCGATGCGGTCGAACGTGCCGATGCGCATCACGTTGCCTTCGAGAGTGAAGGTGAGGTTGTTCTGGCGCAGGATCAGATCGAGCGCCTGATCCCACGGGACGTCGACGAAGTCTACCGTGACCGCGCCGCCGACGCCGGGATCGATGGCCATGTTCAGGCCGGTCAGTTCGGCGAACGTGCGTAGCACGTCGCGAATGTCGGCGTCCTTGAGATTGAGCGAGATCGGCTCGCCGGTGAACACGCGCGGGCCGCCGCTGAGCGTGCGCTGGCCGGCGAGGGTCTGCACGTTGCCGACGCTCTGCGTGGCCGGACGGACCGCCGGCTGCGCATCCTGGAAGACGTCTTCGTTGGTGATGGTCTGCGTGGCGCGCGGCGTGACGGTGGGCGGCGGCGTCTGCGGCGCCGGCGCGTTGATCACCGGACGGGCGCCTTTCGAGACCGGTTCCTTGCGGGCCGGCGGCTCCGGCATCTTCCAGGTTTCATTCTCGACGACGGTCGGCACCTGCGACGGGATGTCGGCGACGGCGGCTTTCGGCGCCGGCTTCGATGCGGCGGCCTTCTTCACTTCGACCGGCTTCACTTCGGCCGGCTTCACTTCGGCCGGCTTGCTCTCCACCGGCGTGCTGTCGACAACGGCGATGGTCGTCTGCGCCGGCTCGGACTTGCGCGTGACGAGCGGCGCGGCGCCGCCGAAGGCGACGCGCAGCATGTCGCCGTCCGCGTTGATCGTGTACTCGGACTTGTGCGCGAGATCGATGACCACGCGTGCGACCGGCGGCACGCTCTGGAACTGTCCGACGCGGACGCGGCGCACGAGCTCATCGTCGACGGCGACGGCGCTCTTCGCGCCGGCGTTCTTCACGCCGTCGAGATCGATGACCAGGCGCGACGGATTCTCGAGGCGGAACGCCTTGTACTTCAGCGCGCCGTCTCCGGAGATCCGCACTTCCACATTGCCGGCGGCGGCGGTGGCCTCGATGGAGCGGACCGTGCGCGCGCGCGGCAGGACGATCTCTTCGCTCTTCGGCGCGGGCGGCTCCGGCACTTCGACCACCGGCTCGTTGACCGGCTCGACGCCGGTCGTGGCGGCGGGCGCAGACGGAACGGCGGAAGGAAGGACTTCCACAGGTGCGGCAGCCGGCGCCTCGGTGATCGGGATCGCGGTGGCCGGGATGGTGACGACGACCGACTTGTCGGCGGCGGTGACATCGGGACGGAGCGATTCGGCGAGGCGGAAGGTGACGCGGGTGAGGCGGCTGCCCATCTCCACCGCTTCCTCGGCGGTGATCGACGTGACGGCCGGCGGCAGATTCGACGGGACGGCGACGCCGGCCTCGCGGCTGGTGCCGCTCAGGTCGACGACGAACACTCCGGGCGCCGGGCTGTAGGACGTGTACGCAGGTGCGGCGCTGGTGCGCAGCACGACGCTCGATCCTTCGACGGCAATCCCGGTGAGCGACATGGCGCTCGCGGCTGGAGCGGCAGGTGCGGCGGCCGCCGGCGTGGCGTTCTTGCGCGAGCCCCACAGCTTCGCGTGAGCCGCGCTCACGCTCAGCAGGAGCACGCCGGCAATCAGCAGGATTCGCTTGGCTCTTCTCATACTTCCCACCTTCACCATCTCGCCCTCCACTCGCCCACCCGCCCTACCGCTTCCCGGGTGTCAGATCCTTGACGACTTCGCGATAGCGCTCGATACGCGTCGGATCGTTGACTTCCTGCCGGAAGACCACCGAGCTCGGGGTAATCCGGATCACTTCTCCGTCGAGGACTTTGTCGCCCGCGTGGATCAGATAGCCCTTGTTGTCGGGACCGTTGATCATCGCGGTCAGTCCCTGCCGCGTCTTGAACACGCCCTGCAGCTTCATCTCGTCGATGAGGAAGCCGGGCACTCCGGGCGGACGCTGCCCCGGCTCGAGCTTCGGCGCGGGACCGATCAGCGAGCGAAACGGATCGCGGCGGCCCTGCGGATCGTAGCGGTACGTGTCGGTCGTGGTCGGCTCCTCGAGAATCTCCTCGAGGCTCTTCTGCACGTCGTCGGATGTGGCGGTCGCGTTCGTGCCGCTGGCGGTGGTCGACGTCGCGGGCGGCGTCTGCGCGACGACGCTGGCCACGGCCGCGATGAGCAGCAGGAGCGAGTAGAGCAGGCTGGTGAGCTTCATACCGCGCGATCTCATTCCTCACCTCCGCCGCCCGGTTTGGCGCCTTCCTTCTTGGCCGGCTCCGGCGCCTTCGGCTCGATGTAGACGAAGGTCTTGGCGATGAAATCCGACGTGATGGTCTTGGCTTCCTGCGACGGGAGAGCGGTGATGTGAATGCCCTCGACGTTCATGATGCGCGAGAAGTTGCCGAGGCGGTTGAAGAGAATGGCGAGGTCATGGTAGCGGGCGTCGAGGGAAATCGAGATCGGCCACTCGACGTAGGGATCATTCGATGAGGTGTTGAGCGGCGGGAAGGCCAGCTTGCGCAGCGTGAACTCGCCCTGATCGACCAGCGACTTCACCTTCTTGATGATCTCCTCGGTGTTGCGCGTGGACGGGAGAATGCGGCGCAGCTTCTCGAGCTCGAGCTCGAGCCGTTTCACTTCCTCGCGGAACTGCGGCAGCTTGCGCTGGGCGGCGCGGCCCTGCGAGATCTTCTCGTCGAGCGAGGCGATCTGCTTGTCGGCGTCCGCGATCTCTTCCTTGATCCCCTTGACGAACAGCGACTCGACGCCGTACACGACCGCCGCCGCCAGCGCGAGGCCGACGAGCAGTCCCACCCACCATGGCTTGTCGTCCAGAGTCAGTGCCATCGGCGTCTCCTACTGCGCTGCCGGCGCCGCTCCCGGAGCGGTCGTCGTCCTCGCCGGCGGCGCCGCACCCGGCGGCGTCTTCGGCGCATACGTGAAGGCGAAGTTCATGTCGAACGTGTAGACCATCGGCACGGCCGAGATCTGCTGCACCGTGCCGACCTGCGGCTCTTCGAAGAACGTATCGTTCTTGATGTTCTCGATGAAGAGCGCGATGGCGTTCGGGTTCAGGCCGCGGCCGGCGAGATTCACGCGGCCGCCGTCGACGTCCATCCGGTCGAGCCAGACCAGGTCCGGCAGATCGCGGCTGATCTGGTCCATGATCCGGACCGGACCTTTCTGATTCTGCTTGAGCTGGTTGATCAGATCGATGCGCTGCTGGAGGCTGTCCTTGCGGCGCTGGTAGTCCTCGACCTCGGCGATGATCTTCTCGAGCTTGCGCGCCTCCACGGTGCGCTGCTCGACGGTCTCCTGGCGGCGTGCGAGCTCGCGGTTTTCCCACCACCAGTACGTGCCGGCGATGATCGCGCCGAGGATCAGCCCGACCAGGATCAGGATGTTGTTGACGTTGCCGCCTGCGGGAGCCCCGATGGCGGACGTCGCCGCCGCCGCGGGAGCTGCTCCTGCTCCGCGGACCGCCCGCCCTTCCCGCACCAGATTGATTTTGATCAAGCGTCCCCCAACTTCCGTATGGCGAGGCCGACGGCGATGGCCATGCTCGGCGCGATCTCGGCCAGATCTTCGGGGTTGAATTGGCTTTCGTCGACGGTGATCTTCCGGAACGGGTCCATGATCGACACGGGAATGCCGAACTTGTCGCGCAGGATCGCGTCGAGGTTCAGCACTCCGGAGCCGCCGCCGGCGAGAACGATCTCGTCGACGCGCTCGGCGCCCGATGTCGCGGTGAAGAAGTCGAGGGTTTTGCGCAACTCGCCCGCGAAGTCCTCGGAAACGGAGTTGAGGATCGGGATGACCTGCTGGATGGTGTAGTCCGCCACCGGCCGTCCGCGCTTGAGCTCCTCGGCCTGCTCGAACGAGAGGCTCAGCTCGCGCTGGATCGCGTCGGTGTACTGGTTGCCGCCAAAGGTGATGTCGCGCCAGAACATCGACGTGCCGCCGGAGAGGACGTTCACGTTCGTCACCGAGGCGCCGACGTTGACGAGCGCCAGGACCTTGCCGTCCTCGACGTCGTAGTTCATCTCGTAGGCGTTCTGCAGCGCGAAGGCGTCGACGTCGACCAGCACCGGCATCTTCCCGGTCTGGCTGATCACCGAGGTGTAGTCGTTGATCTTCTCTTTCTTGACGGCGACGAGGATGACGTCGATGTTGTCGCCGGAGCCGGGAGTGGTCAGCGGGACGTAGTCGAGGTTGACGTCGTTGATGTCGAACGGGATGTACTGCTCGGCTTCCCACTGGATCGATTCAGCGAGCTCCTCGGGCGACATCGCCGGGAGCGTGATCTTCTTGATGATGACGGAGTGTCCGGAGAGCGATGTCGCGTAATTGGAATTCTTTACGCCGTGCTCCGTGTTCACGCGCTGGATCGTTTCGACCACCATGGACGAGTCCATGATGGAGCCGTCAACGATCGCCTCGGGAGAGAGGCGCTCGGTGCCCAGCTTGACCAGTGAGTACGCCCCTCCCTTCTTCTCCTTCAGCTCGACGAGTTTGACCGCTGAGGAGCCGATATCAAGGCCGACGACATTTTTGCTCTTTGAGAAGAACACCGCTCACCCCATCCATCTCACTCACTTCTCACAGGCACCGGATGTTCGAAAGGTGAAGCGAAATTACAACGTTTAATTTCACCTGTCAACTCTACAGGATTTAGATAAGTGGAACGATTACGCGCGTTTGCGCGGCATACTCTGCCGCCGGGAGTTGCGCGGGCCGCTCCGGGTGATTACAATCCACGCCTTTCGCGTTATTCAGACGAGGAGTTCGTTCATGGCCAAGATGTGTGAAGTCTGCGGGAAGGCGCCGGTCTTCGGAAACCGCGTCAGCCACGCCCACAACGTGTCGAGCCGCCGCTGGCTGCCGAACCTGCAGAACGTGCGGGTGAAGGTCGGCTCGGCGGTCAAGCGCATGCAGGTCTGCACCCGCTGCATCCGCTCCGGCAAGATCCAGAAAGCCGCGCGCTGACGAGTTGGCGGTGCACCCCACCGCCAACCACCCACCCTCACCTCACGCCGTCGCGTGCCGGATGTTGTACTTCCGGTCCACCCGCAAGACGCCGTCCACGTCCCCGAGCGAGCGCGTCACCCGCTCGAGGTGCTTGAGGTCGGCGATCTCGACGATCAGCTCGACCGTGGCCTTGCCGTCGCCCGTCCGCGTCTCCATGTGGCGGATGTTGGTCTTGAGGTTCGAGATGGTCGAGACCACGCGCGCCAGGATGCCCTGGCGGTCTTCCATCAGCACTTCCAGCTCCACCTGGAACTGCGCCTGACGCTGCTCGGCCCACTCGACGGCGATCTCCCGGTCGGGGTTGAACATCAGGTTCTTCACGTTCGGACAGTTCGCGCTGTGCACGGCCACGCCCTTGCCGCGCGTGACGTACCCGACGATCGGCTCGCCCGGCAGCGCGTTGCAGCACTTGGCCAGGTACGTCAGCAGGTCGTCGTAGCCTTTGACCTTGATCGTGGCCGACGAGGAGAACGGGAAGATCTTCCGGACTGCCTGCTGGATGACGCCCTCGGTCTCGGAGACGGGACCTTTCTCCTTCTGCTCGTCGGTGGCGAAGCGCTCGACCAGCGACCGCGCGGCGATCTTGCCGTAGCCGACGTCGGCGTAGAGGTCGTCGAGCCGCGCCAGGCCGTGCTCGCTCAACACGCCGTCGAGCGCGTTCTCGGCCACGAGCTTCCGCCACTGCACCTTGTAGCGCTTCGCCTCACGCTCGATCAGCTTCCGTCCGAGCTCGATCGAGCGGTACTTCTGCTCGGTGTTGAGCCAGTGCCGGATCTTGTGGCGCGCCCGCGAGGTGACGACCATGTTCAGCCACTCGCGGCTCGGCGACTGGGTCGGGCTGGTCACGATCTCGACGATGTCGCCGTTCTTGAGCGCCGTGCGCAGCGGCACGAGCTTGCCGTTCACGCGCGCGCCGACGCAGTGGCTGCCGACGTCGGTGTGGATGCGAAACGCGAAGTCGAGCGGCGTCGCGCCGCGCGGAAACGCGAAGACGTCGCCCTTCGGGGTGAAGGTGTAGACCTCGTCCGGATAGAGGTCGATCTTGAGCGAGTTGAGGAACGTCCGCGGGTCCTTGATGTCGTGCTGCCACTCGACCAGTTGCCGCAGCCAGAGGAAGTTGGTGTCGTCCGGATGGGCACCCATCCGCCCTTCCTTGTACTTCCAGTGTGCGGCGATGCCCTGTTCCGCGATGAGGTCCATCTCCCGCGTACGGATCTGCACCTCGAAGGGCTGCCCTTTTTCCGCAACGACGGTAGTGTGGAGTGACTGATAGAAGTTCGGCTTCGGCATGGCGATGTAGTCCTTGATCCGGCCGGGAACCGGTCGCCACATCTGATGAATGATGCCGAGGGCCGCGTAGCAGTCCTTGACGCTGGGCGTGATGATGCGGAAGGCGAGATAGTCGTAGAGCTGGCCGATGTCGATGTCCTGCCGGCGCAGCTTCGCCCAGATCGAATACATCGACTTGACGCGCCCGTAGACCTCTCCCTCGATCTCGTTCTCGGCGAGCTTGCGCGTGAGGGTGGCCTTGATCCGCTCGACCACGTCGCCCGACAGCGCGATCTTCTCGCCCACCGCTTTGCTCAGGTCCTCGAAGTCGCGCGCGTGCAGATGCTGGAACGAGAGGTCCTCGAGCTCCGACTTGATGCGCCCCATGCCGAGGCGGTTGGCGATCGGCGCGTAGATCTCGATGGTCTCCTTGGCCACCGAGAGGCGCTTCTCCTCCGGCAGGTACTGCAGCGTGCGCATGTTGTGGAGGCGGTCGGCGAGCTTGACCAGCACCACGCGCAGGTCGGAGACCATCGCCAGCAGCATCTTCCGGAAGGTCTCGGCCTGCTGCTCTTCCTTCGAGACGTAGGCGTAGCGCGAGATCTTCGTGACGCCGTCGACCAACTCCGCCACGTCGTCGCCGAAGAGCTCCTGCAGCGTCTCTTTCGTGGTGAGCGTGTCTTCGAGCACGTCGTGGAGCAGACCGACGGCGATGGAGGTCTCGTCGAGCCGCATGTCGGCGAGGATGTAGGCGACGTTGAGCGGGTGGATCAGATACGGCTCGCCCGACGAGCGCACCTGCCCGCGATGCTCGCGCGCCGAGAAGATGTAGGCCTTCTGCAGCAGCTCCTCGTCGAAGTCCGGCTTGTAGGACTCGATGCGGTCGAGGATGTCTTCGAAGCGGATCACGGCGGCGATGAGTATAAGTGCTGGGTGCGGGGTGCCGCGCGCTCGCCGCGGAGCGCGCGAGCGAGCGCCGGGCACGCGTCGTGCTCGGACTGCGGACGAAGCCGCCGGGCAGCGCGTAGCCGCCCGGACGCGCCGGGTAAAGAAAAAGGAGGGTGTTCGTGTCCAAGAAATTGGGATTCCTTGTGGTGGTTCTTCTTCTCGCCTTCGCGGCGGTGCCGATGTTCGCTGGTCCGGTGCCGTCGAAGACCGCTGCCAATCAGAGCCTCGACTCGCGCGCAGCGGATCTGACGGTCGTGCGCGACGTCGCGGCGAACGAGCAGATTTCGGCCGTGCTCACGGCCAATGGGTTCTCGCAGGATCAGGTCAATCAGCGGCTCGCGCAGATGTCGCCGCAGGACCTGCATCAGCTCGCGTCGAACCTCGAACAGCTCCAGCCGGCCGGCCTCACGCGTCAGGAGTGGATCTGGATCGGCGTCGGCGCCCTGGCCGCGCTGATCCTCGTGGTGGCGCTGTCGGATTGATGCACGATCCCGGCGCACAGGCTTCGGGGCGGGCGAGCGGCAGTACGCGCTCGCCCGCATTGCATCGGATGAAACAGCTCCTGCTCCTTCCTCTCTCTCTTCTCGCCTCGGCCTGCGTCTACTGGACGCCGATGTCGCACCGGCCGACCGCGAACGCCACCGTCATCGAGAACGTCCCGATGCAGCACTGGGACATCAAGTCGTGCGGCGCCGGCGCGCTCTCGACGGTGCTGCAGCACCACGGCGACGCGACGACGATGAAGGAGTGGGAAGCGACGCTGCCGAAAACACGCGGCGGCGTGATGTCGATCGATCTGGTGCTCGCCGCGCGGCAGAAAGGCTTCGAAGCGCAGCTCGTCACCGGCGACCGCGGCATGATCGAGGCGGAGCTGCGTGAAGGACGTCCCGTGATCCTGATGCTGCAGGTGATCCAGGCGCCGGGGAAGAGCTACGACTTTTTTCACTACATCGTGATCGACGGCTACGACCCGACGCACAACGTGTTCCGCACGCAGTTCGGCGACGGGAAGGCGCGCTGGGCCACGCTCGACCGCATCGAGCCGGCCTGGAAGCCGACCAAACATGCCGCGATCGTGATCCGTCCCGGCGATCCGCTGGCCGGCGCGCTCCGCGCCGCCGTGCAGCTCGAGGAGAGCGGCAAGCTCGCCCTCGCCGCGCAGTCGTATCGGGAGATCCTCGCCAAGAATCCAAACTCGGTCGTGGCCTGGACGAATCTCGGGAACGCGGAGATGCGCCTCGGCCGCCGTCCTGCCGCGGAGGAGGCATTCCGCAAGGCGCTCGCGCTGCAGCCCGAATCGGCCGACACGCTGAACAATCTGGCCTGGCTGCTTTACGAGGAAAAGCGGATCGAGGAGGCGGAGCCGCTCGCGCGCAAGGCGGCGACGACGGCCGCGCCCGATCCCTGGATGCGTCTCGACACGCTGGCGCGCATCCTCGCCGCGCGCGGCGAGTGCGACGAGGCGAAGATGACGTTCCGCCAGGCCATCGAGGCGGTGCCGGCCGCGCGCAGCGCCGACCGCGCCGCGATCGAGGAGGCCGCGAGTAACATCGGCGCGTGTTCTCCCGCCGCACCGACTGGTCAACCGCCGTCAATGCGCTGACGCTCGCGCGGCGCAAACGCGACCGCGCCGCGCTGCTCGATCTCACCGAGTCGAATCCGACCCGCGCCGGCATCGACTATCCGCTCGATGAGCTCTCCGCGGCGATGGCTCGCGCGGCGCGCGCCCCGTACGACCCCGATCCGCGCGGGCTCCGCTCCGCCCGCGAAGCGCTCGGCCATCCCGACGATCTGATCCTCACCGCCTCGACCAGCGAGGCGTATTCGTTTCTCTTCAAGCTCCTGGCTGATCCGGGCGACGAGATCGTCACCGCCACGCCGTCGTATCCGCTCCTCGAGCATCTCGCCGCGCTCGAGCAGATCGCCATCCGCACGCACGCGCTCGAGTTTCATCAGCGTTGGGAGATGCACGGCACGCACATTACCGACCGCACGCGCGCCATCGTGGTGATCAATCCGAACAATCCGACCGGCTCGTTCGTCACGCCGCAGGAGCAGGAGGCGATGGCGTCGTACGGCGTGCCGGTGATCAGCGACGAAGTGTTCATCGACTATCCGCTCGATGCCGCCGGCACGTCCTTCCTGCGCGACGACGTCCTCACCTTCACCCTCGGCGGTCTCTCGAAATCGGCCGGGCTGCCGCACTACAAGCTCGCCTGGATCCGCGTGAGCGGCCCCGGCAAGGAACAGGCGCTCGAAGCGCTCGAGCTGATCGCCGACAGCTTCCTCTCCGTGGCCACGCCGGTGCAGGCCGCGCTGCCGGATTTGCTGAGCATCGCGCCGCGCATCCGCAGCGCGATCTCGGAGCGGACGCGCGCGAACCTCGCCGCACTGCGCGCGACGTTCGCGAGCGTTCCCGCGGCGCGCGTGCTGCCGGTGGAAGGCGGCTGGTCGGCGGTGATCCGCGTGCCGCGCCTGATGCCGGACGACGACTTCGCGCTGGCGCTGCTCGAGCGCGACGTGGTCGTGCAGCCCGGCTACTTTTTCGATTTCGCCGGCGACGGCTTCGTGGTCGTCTCGCTGCTCACGCGCGCCGATGTTTTCGCCGAGGGCGTGCGGCGCATCGCCGATATGATCGTGTCGTGAAGCAGCACTGGACGCTCGATCCCGACATCGTCTTTCTCAACCACGGCTCGTTCGGCGCCACGCCGCGCGCGGTGCTCGCGGCGCAGGACGAGTTTCGCGCGCAGATGGAACGGGAGCCGGTGCGGTTCTTCGTGCGCGAGCTCGAGCCGCTGCTCGATGCGGCGCGCGACGAGCTCGCGCGATTCCTCGGCTGCGATTCCGCGGGTCTCGCGTTCGTGCCGAATGCCACGGCCGGCGTGAACGCGGTGCTGCGCTCGCTCGATCTCGATCAGCACGACGAACTGCTGGTGACGGATCACGAGTACAACGCCTCGCGCAACGCGCTGGAGTACGTGGCTGCGCAGGCCGGCGCGAAAGTGGTCGTGGCGGAGATCCCCTTTCCGATCGCCTCGCCCGACGTCGTCATCGAGCGCGTGCTGGAGAAAGTCACGCCGCGCACGCGGCTGCTGCTGATCGATCACATCACCAGCCCCACCGGCGTGGTGCTGCCGATCGCGCCGATCATCGCGGAGCTGAACAAGCGCGGCATCGACACGCTGGTCGACGGCGCGCACGCACCCGGGCACCTGCCGCTCGATCTGCGCAGCCTCGGCTGCGCCTACTTCACCGGCAACGTGCACAAGTGGGTGTGCACGCCCAAAGGCGCGGCGTTTCTGTATGTGCGCGAGAACCGCCGCGCCAGCGTGCGGCCGGTGTCGATCAGCCACGGCGCGAACTCGACTCGCGAGGACCGCAGCCGCTTCCATCTCGAGTTCGACTGGACCGGCACGAGCGATCCGACGGCGCTGCTCTGCATCCCGGCCGCGCTGCGGTTCATGGAGTCGCTCGTCGACGGCGGCTGGCCGGAGATCATGCGGCGCAATCGCGCGCTGGCTCTCGAGGCGCGCGACATCCTTTGCCGCGCGCTGCGCATCGACGCGCCCGCGCCCGACTCGATGATCGGCTGCATGGCCGCGGTGCCGCTGCCCGACGGCACGCAGACCATCGCGCCGTCGCTCTACGGGGATCCGCTGCAGGACGCGCTGCTGTTCGAGCACAGCATCGAAGTGCCGATCGCGCCGTGGCCGCATCCGCCGAAGCGCGTGCTCCGCGTCTCCGCGCAGCTCTACAACACGCGCGAGGACTACGAGCGGCTCGCGGCGGCACTCCTCCTGCACCTCGGCTGAGCGAAAGGAGTGCACTCATGAAGCATTTCGTCGCAGCGCTCGCGTCGCTGCTGCTGATCACCGGCGTCGCCTGCCGCGAGAAGGCCGGACAGCCGGCCACCGAGACCACCGACACCGCCGCCTCCGCGTCCGAGACCTCTACGCAGGCGATGACCGACACCAGCACCACCGCCTCGACCGGCGGCACCGTCGCCAACATGACGCCCGACGACAAGCAGTTCGTCTCCGAGGCCGGCATGGGCGGGATGGCCGAGGTGCAGATGGGCAATCTCGCCGTGCAGAAAGCGAGCAGCGAGGACGTGCGTCAGTTCGGCCAGCGCATGGTCACCGACCACAGCAAGGCCAACGCGGAGCTCAGTCAGATGGCCACGGCCAAAGGCCTGGCGCTGCCGACGGAGCTCGGCGGCGACCACAAGTCGGCGCTCGAGCACCTCAGCTCATTGACCGGCGCCGAGTTCGACAAGGCCTACATGGAGCACATGGTCAGCGACCATCAGAAAGACACGGCCGAGTTCGAGAAAGCCTCGCAGTCGGCGCAGGACGCGGACATCAAGGCATGGGCCGCGAAAACGCTCCCGACGCTGCAGGAGCATTTGCGTCTCGCGCAAACGGTGCAGGCGAAGGTGCGCTAGCACGCTGTCATCACGAGCGTAGCGAGTGAGCTGGGTGGGCGGTGCGGATTGCGCGTGCACCGCGCGATGTCATCCCGAGCGTAGCGAGGGACCTGGGCGGGCGGTGCGGATTGCACGTGCACCGCGCGCCGCCCGCCCAGGTCCCTCGCTAGTAGCACGCTGTCATCGCGAGCGTAGCGAGTGAGCTGGGCGGGCGGCGCGGACTGCGCGTGCACCGCGCGCCACCCGCCCAGGTCCCTCGCTACGCTCGGGATGACATTAGGTCATTGCTTTCCGTTCCTTCAGGCGCGCGGCGAGGTAATCGCGGTTCATCCGGGAGATGAACTTCACCGAGATTCCCTTCGGGCAGACTGCTTCGCATTCGCGGAAGAGCGTGCAACTGCCGAAGTAGCTCTCCATCACCTCGACCATCTTCACCACGCGCTCGTGGCGCTCCGGCTGTCCCTGCGGCAGCAGGCCGAGGTGGGAGACTTTCGCGGCGGTGAAGAGCTGCGCGGCGCCGTTCGGACATTGCGCGACGCACGCGCCGCACTGGATGCACTCGGCCGCATCCATCGACATTTCCTGCACCGGCTTCGGGATCGGGATCGTGTTCGCCTCGACGGCGCTGCCGGTGTTCACGGAGATGAAGCCGCCGGCCTGGATGATGCGGTCGAGCGGCGCGCGGTCGACGATCAGATCCTTGATCACCGGGAACGCGCGCGCGCGCCACGGCTCGACCCACACCTCTTCCCCATCGGTGAAGTGGCGCATGTGCAACTGGCAGGTGGCGGTGCGGCCGACCGGACCGTGCGCGACGCCGTTGATCATCATGCCGCACGAGCCGCAGATGCCTTCGCGGCAGTCGTGCTCGAAGTGAATCGGCTCATCGCCGCTCTCGATGAGGCGCTCGTTGACGACGTCGAGCATCTCCAGGAACGACGCGTCGGGGCTGATGTTCTCGGCGCGGTAGGTGACGAAGCCGCCGTCGGTCTCGCGCGATTTCTGTCGCCACACGTGCAGTGTGAGATTCATTTGTAAGACCTCGTGGCCAGCTTCACTTCCTCGTACACCAAAGGCTCCTTGTTCAAGCGCGGCTCGTTGCCTTCGCCCATGTACTCCCAGGCGCCGACGTAAGTGAACTGCTCGTCGTTGCGCTGCGCCTCGCCGTCGGGAGTCTGGTATTCGACGCGGAAATGGCCGCCCGCCGACTCTTCACGGTGTAGCGCGTCGATGCACATCAGCTCCGCGAGCTCGAAGAAGTCGGCGACGCGCCCGGCCTTCTCCAAAGCCTGATTCGGCTCTTCGTTCGTGCCGGTGACGCGCACGTCGCGCCAGTACTGCTCGCGCAGCGCGCGGATCTTCTCCGTCGCCTGCCGCAAGCCCTCGGCGCTGCGAGCCATGCCGCAGTAATCCCACATGATCGAGCCGAGCTCGCGATGGAACGAGTCGACGCTGCGCGTCCCTTTCGCGTCGACGAGCCTGCGCACGCGATCCTGCGTGGCCGCCAGCGCCTCGGCGAACTCGGGAGCGTCGGCTGAGACCTTCTTGCCGAATTGCGTGGCCAGGTAGTCGCCGATCGTGACCGGCAGCACGAAGTAGCCGTCGGCGAGGCCTTGCATCAGCGCGCTCGCGCCGAGGCGGTTCGCGCCGTGATCGGAGAAGTTCGCCTCGCCGATCACGTAGAGTCCGGGCACCGTCGACATCAGGTTGTAATCGACCCAGAGGCCGCCCATCGAGTAATGCGGCGCCGGGTAGATGCGCATCGGCAGCTCGTACGGATCCTCGGCGGTGATGTCGTGGTACATCTCGAAGAGGTTGCCGTAGCGCTCTTCGATGACGTTCCGGCCGAGGCGCTTGATGGCGTCGGCGAAGTCGAGATAGACGCCGCGGCCCGATGCGCCGATGCCGCGCCCTTCGTCGCACACTTCCTTCGCCGCGCGCGACGCGATGTCGCGCGGCGCGAGATTGCCGAAGCTCGGGTACTTGCGCTCGAGGTAGTAATCGCGCTCGCTCTCCGGGATCTGCTGCGGCGGGCGCTTGTCGCCCTGATTCTTCGGCACCCAGATGCGGCCGTCGTTGCGCAGCGACTCCGACATCAGCGTGAGCTTCGACTGATAGTCGCCCGACTGCGGAATGCAGGTTGGATGGATTTGCGTATAGCAGGGGTTCGCGAATGCCGCACCGCGCTTGTGCGCGCGCCAGATGGCCGTCGCGTTCGAGGCCTTCGCATTCGTCGAGAGGTAGAAAACGTTGACGTAGCCGCCGGTGCCGAGTACCACCGCGTCGGCGGCGTGCGCCTCGATCTTTCCGTTGATGAGATTGCGGGTGATGATGCCTTTGGCTTGGCCGTCGACGACGACCAGATCGAGCATCTCGTGACGGTTGTACTGCTTGACGGTGCCGAGGGCGATCTGCCGCTCGAGCGCCTGGAACGCGCCGAGGAGCAACTGCTGCCCTGTTTGTCCGCGCGCGAAAAACGTACGCGACACCTGCACGCCGCCGAAGGAGCGGTTCTCGAGGCCGCCGCCGTACTCGCGCGCGAACGGCACGCCTTGCGCGACGGCCTGGTCGATGATGTTGACCGAGAGCTCGGCCAGGCGATGCACGTTCGCCTCGCGGGCGCGATAGTCGCCGCCTTTGATCGTGTCGTAGAAGAGGCGGTAGACGCTGTCGCCGTCGTTGCGATAGTTCTTCGCGGCGTTGATGCCGCCCTGCGCGGCGATCGAGTGCGCGCGGCGCGGCGAGTCGTGATAGACGAAGCACTTGACGTTGTATCCGAGCTCGCCGAGCGTGGCCGCGGCCGACGCGCCGGCCAGTCCGGCGCCGACGACGATGATCTCGTACTTGCGCTTGTTGGCCGGGTTCACCAGCTTGTAGTGAGCCTTCGCGTACTCCCATTTCTGAGGCAGCGGGCCCGGTGGGATCTTCGAGTCGAGTTGCATCGCGGATTTACCTCACGATTCCGGCCAGCACGGCCAGCGGGAACGAGATGTTCGCGGCGGTGATCAGCACGGCGAAGACGGTGGCGAAGGTGCGGCGGAACGTCTCGAAGCGCGCGTGCGTCACGCCGAGGGAACTGAACATCGACCAGACCCCGTGATAGAGGTGCAGGCCGAGGGCGAGGTTGGCGATGATGTAGATCGCCGAGACCCACCACACGCGAAAGCCGGTCACGACGTTGTGGTACGGATCGCCTTCGACGAATTGCGGATGCGCCTGTCCGGTCGTCAGATGCAGCAGGTGGTAGATGACGAAGAGCAGGATGATCACGCCGCCCCAGCGCATCGTGCGCGAGGCATACGACGCTTTCTCGTAGGCGCGGGCGCGGTAGCCGACCGGCCGCGCCGCGCGATTCATCATCGTCAGCGCGTACGCGGCGTGAATGTGCAGCACGACGCAGACGAGCAGCACCAGCCGCGCGATCCACAACGCGCCCGATTCCGGCACCGCCGGCGAGCCGATGGCCCGCAGCCAGTGCGCGTATTCATTGAGGTGCGCGGCCCCGAGGTACAGCTTCAGGTTGCCGACCATGTGCAGGAAGATCCAGCCGAACAGGATCAGTCCGGTCACGGCCATGACCGCCTTCTTGCCGATGGCCGAGCGGTAGAAGTTCACGACCCAGATGCTGCTTGGTGGATGGTGCGTGGCAGGAGCAGCTTGCGACATTGCGGGCGAATCATAGAACACGCCGCGTGACATTCGTCATCCGCGCCTGCTGATGTTCTGCAATGTTGCGGCGACGCGGCGCGGCGCATCTTGTACGCATGTTCAACCTGCCTGCAAAGTTCAGCGGAGTCATCAAACGCTACGACTCGATCGAGGCGCTCCGCGGCCTCGATCTCACTCTTCGTCCCGGCGAGCTGGTCTCGCTCCTCGGCGCGAACGGCGCCGGGAAGACCACCGCCGTCCGCCTGCTCCTCGGGCTCGCGAAACCGACCGCCGGCACGGTCAGCGTCTTCGGCGGCGATCCGCGCGACGCCGCGACGCGCGCCCGCGTCGGCGCGATGCTGCAGATCGCGCGCGTACCGGAGACGCTCCGCGTGCGCGAGCACATCGACCTCTTCTCGAGCTACTACCCCCACCCGATGCCACTGCCCGAGATCATCGAGGCGGCCGGGCTGCAGGGGCTCGAGCGGCGGAAATTCGGCCAGCTCTCCGGCGGCCAGCAGAAGCGCGTGCTCTTCGCGCTGGCGATCTGCGGCAATCCCGATCTGCTCGTGCTCGACGAGCCGACGGTCGGCCTCGACGTCGAGGCGCGGCGTGCGATGTGGAAGCAGATCCGCGCGTTCATCGCCCGCGGCCGCGCGGTGCTGCTGACCACGCACTACCTGGCCGAGGCGGAGGCGCTCGCCGATCGTGTCGTGGTGATCCATCGCGGCGCGGTGATCAGCGAAGGCACGCCGCAGCAAATCAAAGGCGACTCGGCCACGCTTGAAGACGCATTCATCGAAATGGTGTCGTGAAGGAGAATCCCATGCGAGTCCATCTGCTCGAGATCAAATACGAATTTCTCAAGGCGCTGCGCCTGCCGGCGTACGTCATCCCGACGCTGCTCTTTCCGGTCGGCTTCTACCTCTTCTTCTCCACCGCGTTCGGCGGCCGCGCCGCCGGCTCATCGACGGTGGCGACGTATCTCATCGGCACGTACGGCACGTTCGGCGTGATGGCCGCGGCGTTCTTCGGCTTCGGCGTGTCGATCGCCATCGAGCGCGGGCAAGGGTGGCTCGAGGCGAAGCGCACCACGCCCATGCCGATCAGCGCCTACTTCGTGGCGAAGACGGCCATGGCCATGGCCTTCTCGCTCATCGTGGTGCTGCTGCTGATGACCGCCGGCGTAGTGAAAGGCGGCGTGCAACTGTCGTTCGCACAGGCCGCGACGATGCTCGGCATTCTCGTCGCCGGCTCGAGCGTCTTCTGCGCGCTCGGACTGGTTTTCGGATTCTTCGCCGGACCGAATTCCGCGGCGCCGCTCATCAACATGGTCTTCCTGCCGATGTCGTTTCTGTCGGGACTGTGGGTGCCGGTGCATCAACTGCCGCAGGCGCTGCAGAAGTTCGCGCACTGGCTGCCGCCGTATCACCTCTCGCAGCTCGCCTTGCGCGTGATCGGCGCGGACCGCGGCGAGTCGATCGGCGGACACGTGCTCGCGCTGGCGGCGTTCGGCGCGATCTTCAGCGCCCTCGCCTACGCCGGCTACCGCCGCGACGAAGGAAAGTTGTACGGGTAGACTCGCACCATGACGCTCCTTCCGAAAGACCGTCAGCTCGGCTGGACGCCGTACGCGTGGCTGATCTACATCGTCCCGTTCGCTGCGACGCCGGCGTATCAGCGCCGCTTCGACGACGTCAACGGCTGGTCGCTGTTCCTCGGCACGACGGTCATCTTCTCCGCGCTCTACTTTCTCAGCTACTGGAGGCGCGGCGCCGATCTGGTGCTGGTGGCGCTCGGCATCGCGGTCCTCGGCGTCACCTTCTGGCCGATCTCGTATGCGGCGGGCTCGTTCTTCGTCTACGCCGCGGCGGCGCTCGGGCAGCTCGACTCGACGAAGCACGCCATCCGCGGCGTGGTGATGATGGCGCTCGTGCCGGTGATCGAAGGCGCGCTGCTGCAGCTCGACTTCTTCAACGCTGCCTGGCCGGTGGTCTTCGCGCTGCTCGTCGGCGCGATCAACGTGCACTATTCGCAGGTCGGCCGCAGCAACGCGCGGCTGCGGCTGGCGCAGGACGAGATCGAGCACCTGGCGAAGGTGGCCGAGCGCGAGCGGATCGCGCGCGACCTGCACGATCTCCTCGGCCACACGCTGTCGCTGGTCGTGCTGAAGTCGGAGCTCGCCTCGAAGCTGGCCGAGCGCGACGTCGAGCGCGCGCGCGACGAGATCCGCGACGTGGAGCGGATCGCGCGCGACGCGCTCGCGCAGGTGCGCACCGCCGTGGCCGGCTATCGGGCGCGCGGCTTCGAGTCGGAGCTGCAGCACGCGCGCGCCGCGCTCGGCACGGCCGGCGTGATCCTCGAGACGAACGTCACGCCGCGGCAACTGCCGCCCGCGCACGAGGCGGTGTTGTCGCTGGCGCTGCGCGAGGCCGTCACGAACATCGTCCGCCACGCCGCCGCGCGCCACTGCCGCGTCACGCTCGAAGCGGACGGCGTGGCCTGCACGCTCACCATCGCCGACGACGGCCGCGGCGGCAACGCACCGTTCGGCAGCGGTCTCACGGGCATGCGCGAGCGCGTCACGGTCCTCGGCGGGACGATGACGCGCGACGGCCGCGGCGGCACGACGGTGCGCGTCACGCTGCCGCTGCAGACGCCGAACGTGGCGGAGCGGAGCGCATGATTCGCGTCGTGGTCGCCGAGGATCAGGCCATGGTCCTCGGCGCGCTCGCGGCGCTGCTGGAAATCGAAGGAGATCTCGACGTGGTGGGCCGCGCGCACGACGGCGAAGAAGCGCTGGCGATCTGCCGCGCGCAGAAGCCCGACGTGCTGCTGACCGACATCGAGATGCCGCGCATGACCGGACTCGAGCTCGCTGCGGCCATCAAACGGGAAGCGCTGCCGACGCGCGTCATCATCCTGACCACGTTCGCGCGCGGCGGCTATCTGCGGCGCGCGCTCGAAGCCGGCGCGTCGGGGTATCTGTTGAAGGATTCGCCGGCCGAGCAGTTGGCGAATGGCGTGCGGCGCGTGCACGCCGGCGGCCGGGTGATCGATCCGGAGCTCGCCGCCGAGGCGTGGACCGAGCCCGATCCGCTCACCGACCGCGAGCGGCAGGTGCTGCGCATGGCCGGCGACGGACAGACCAGCGCCGACATCGCCACGGCATTGCATCTGTCCGAAGGAACAGTGCGCAACTATTTGTCCGAGGCGATCAGTAAGCTCGGAGCCGGAAATCGCGTCGAGGCGGCACGCATCGCCCGCGACAAAGGGTGGTTGTGATCAGCGCCTTTTCAGCGCGCCGATGAGCTGCTCGCGCACCTTCAATCCGCTCTTCTGCTGCTCGCATTGAAAGACGTTGCGATAGGCGACGCCGGCAACGTAATCGGTGGTGACCACGCGATACGTTTTCGACGGATCGACCGCGGCCGGATCGGCGTACATCTCCGCATCGAGCGCGCGCTGCAACTGTGCGCCGGGCAGCGTACAGACCACGATCTCGTTGTCGTACGGCATCGACGCGCGCAGCGACTCCAAGGTGACGGTGCCGGCGGCGAGCGGCAGGCGGAAACTGCTTTTCGTCGACAGTGCGATGTCGGCGTTCGCGACGCGGCGCATGGTCGTCAGTGCGAGCGCGGCCAGTCGATCGACACTCATCGGCGTCTTCAATGTTGCGATCGGCGCGAACAGAGGCGCGTATTGCGGATCGCGCTCGAGCGCGCGTTGCATCGATTTCACCCGTTTGGCGACGGCGCGATCCTCGCGCATTGAGGCGTCGACCGGCACGAGGCCGCCGCGCACCGACGTCACGCGGTGATCGGCGATGGTCAGCGAAACCCGGCTGATGTAGCCGAGGTATTGCCACGGCGAGATGAACCAGGTCTGCGAGCCCTCGATGCGCGTGAGCTCCCGTTTCAGGTGACTATGCGTTCCGAAAATCAGGTCGATGCCGGGGACGCTGCGCGCGAGCGCCTCGTCCGCCGCGGCATGCTCGTGGCCGATCATCACCACCGCGTCGACGTGCTCCTGCTCGCGCAATGCGCGCACCGCCTCGCGCGCGGCGGCGACGGAATCGCCGAATTGCAATTGGGGCACGTTCACCAGTTGCGCGAAATCGTTGCCGGCCACGGCGAAGACGCCGATGCGCGCGCCGCGGGTGGTGAAGACGGCGTAAGGCCGGAACCCGTTCGTATTCGCGCTGAGAATCGGATAACGGGCCGCGGCGCGGCATTTCACGAAAGCGTCGTAGCCGTAGTCGGCGTCGTGATTGCCGAAGGCCATGGCGTCGACGATGCCGTTGAACCAGCTCCATTCGGCGCAGCCATATTTGTCCGACCACGCCGGCGCGCCTTTGTTGATCGTGTCGCCGCCGCTGAAGACCAATGCGCCATCGCGTTTGGCCGCGCGCAGATAGCGGATCGCGCGGGCAATCCCGCCACGCTCTCCTTCTTCCGCCGCGAACGGCAGCGCGTGCGAGTGATAGTCGGAGAAATGCAGCAGCGTCACGGTCGTGTCCGCCGACAGCGGCAGCGCGAACAGGACGATCAGTACAAACTTACGCATTGCAGTCGTTCAATAAAGAAGAAAAGGCGCACTGACGTGCGCCCTTTCTTCAACCCTTCCGTATTGGAAGCTTTATTTCTTGAGCGAATCCTGCATTTCCTTGATGGCCGCCTCGCGTCCCTTTTCCTTCGCCGTCTTGGCGAAAGCGGAACGGCGGTTCTCAGGGAACTGGCGGACCAGGGCGAGATAGCGGCCCTGAAGCTGGCGCGAGGCGAGCTGCTCCGGCGTAATCGCCGAGCGCTTGCGACCGCGCTTGGCGCCGCCGCGGCCTCCGGCCTGTGCACCACCACCGGACTGTGCGCCGCCGGCCTGATTGCCGCCGCCATTGGCACCGGCACCGGTGCCGGCATTACGGCCGCTGCCGGGAGGACGTCCCGGACCGCGACCCGAACCAGCAGGGCGTCCCGGCGGACGGCCCGGTCCGCGGCCCGAACCGGCCGGACGTCCCGGCGGGCGTCCCGGTCCGCGACGCGCAGGCGCCGAGGCACCCGACGCAGCGCCGCGAGACATACCGGCTCCGCGTCCGCCGCTCGACGATCCGCCGCTGCTCGAGCCGCCGCCGCTGCCGCCGTGCGCTTCGCGCAGGCGCTGCAGACGGGCTTCGAGATCGGTGATCTCGCGGCCCATTTCCGATACATAACGGCTGATCTCTCCCGGCGAAATACGCCGCTCGGAGATCAGACGGTCCAACACATACGAAGCCTGTCCAGGCGTCAACGGGGAACCCGACGGAGCATTCTGTCGTGGTCTGGGCATTATGCGTTCCTCCTCACACTCACGCACAAAGTCTTGTGCAATATAAACGTATTGTCAATACAAAAGAGAAGAACGCATTACAGAAATTGCAATCAATATCGGTAATGGTCGGACTTATACGGCCCTTCGACCGGCATTCCGAGGTATTTGGCCTGGTCGGGCGTGAGCGTGGTCAGCTCGACGCCGAGGTGCGCGAGGTGCAGGCGCGCCACTTCCTCGTCCAGCTTCTTCGGCAGCACGTAAACCTCGCGGCCGTAGTCGCCCTCGTTTTTCCAGAGCGAGAGCTGCGCGAGCACCTGATTCGTGAACGAAGCCGACATCACGAACGAGGGATGTCCGGTGGCGCAGCCGAGGTTCATGAGGCGCCCTTCGGCGAGGATCAGCACCGAATGGCCGTCCGGGAACACCCATTCGTCGTACTGCGGCTTGATGTTGACGCGGCGCACGCCGGAAACCTTCTTCAGGCCGGCCATGTCGATCTCATTGTCGAAGTGGCCGATGTTGCTGACGATGGCGTTGTGCTTCATGCGGGCCATGTGGTCGGCGGTGATGATGTCCTTGTTGCCGGTGGCGGTGACGAAGATGTCGGCGCGCTCGACGACGCTCTCGAGCGTGCGCACTTCGAAACCTTCCATGGCCGCCTGCAGCGCGCAGATCGGATCGATTTCCGTCACGACCACGCGCGCGCCCTGGCCGCGCAGCGCCTGCGCGCAGCCTTTGCCGACTTCACCGAATCCGCAGACCACGGCCAGCTTGCCGGCGATCATCACGTCGGTGGCGCGATTGAGACCGTCCACCACCGAGTGGCGGCAGCCATAGATGTTGTCGAATTTCGACTTGGTCACAGAGTCATTGACGTTGATGGCCGGAAACAGGAGCGTGCCGCTCTCCTGCATCTGATAGAGGCGATGCACGCCCGTGGTCGTTTCCTCGGAGACGCCGCGGATGTCGCGGGCCACACGCGTCCAGCGCTGCGGATCGCGGGTGAGCTCGCGCCGCAGCAGGTCGAGAATGACGCCCCATTCCTCCGGGTCGTCGGACGGATTGAACTCCGGCACGCGGCCGGCGCCTTCGAATTCGACGCCTTTGTGCACGAGCAGCGTGGCGTCGCCGCCGTCATCGACGATCAGGGTCGGGCCGCTGCCGTCGGGCCACAACAGAGCCTCCGACGTGCACCACCAATACTCCTCGAGCGTCTCGCCTTTCCAGGCGAATACCGGAATGCCGCGCGGATTTTCCGGCGTGCCGCCCGTTTCAGGACGGCCGACCACCACCGCCGCGGCGGCGTGATCCTGCGTCGAGAAAATGTTGCAGCTCACCCAGCGCACGTCGGCGCCGAGCTCGGCCAGCGTCTCGATCAGCACGGCCGTTTGAATGGTCATGTGCAGCGAGCCCATGACGCGCGCGCCGCGCAGAGGCTTCTCCTTGCCGTACTTTTCGCGCACGGCCATCAGGCCGGGCATCTCATGTTCGGCCAGGCGGATCTCGGCGCGTCCGAGCGTCGCCTGGCTCAGGTCGCGGACCTTGAACGGCTCGCGGCCGGCGGCCACGGCCGCATCGAATTGGTGGGTCAACTCCAGGGTTGCAGTCATCGATACTCCTTGTGAATTTGGGAGCGCGCACCGGACGGAGCCGCGGCGAACGCGTGAAGGAAGACGCATTGTACTAGAATCGAGCAAACGTCCGAAAAGGTCCGGAACATGTTCGAGAGCTCCGCGGCGCCGCCCCGTTTCAAGGCCGGCTTCCGCATGCCGTCATTCACTTCGCCCGGCCGCGGCCTGACCAGGCTCGTGCTGCGCCTGCTGCTGGTGATCTCGCCGCTGCTGTTCCTGCGCGCCTGCCTCATCACCTACGTCGCGCCGGGCGAGATCGCGCTGCGCCAGGTGTCGTTCGGGCCGAGCAAAGGCCTGCAGAAAACGCTCGTGAAACCGGGTTATCGCCGGCAGATCCGCGGCTACGAAACGATCCGCACGTTTCCGCGCGACGTGCAGGTGATCGAATTCACCAACAACGATGCCGAGCGCGGCAGCGATCACCGCAGCGTCTCCGCCATCAACGTCCCCACCGTCGACGGCTACCCGGTCGCGGTCGACGTGACGGTGCTCTATCGCATCGCCGATCCGTTCCTGGTCGTATCGCGATTCGGATTCGGACGCGCTTACGAAGACAACGTGGTGATCCGCTTTACCGACCCTGCCGTCAAGCAGCACCTCGGCGAGTTGCGCGCCGAGGAGTTCTATCGCGACCAGCGACTGGTCAAGGCGCACGACATGCGCCGCGAGCTCGCCCAGCGTTTCCGCGAGAACGGACTGCAGCTCGCCGACATCCTCATCCGCCAGTACGACTATCCCAACACGTTTCAGCAGCTCACCGAACAGAAGAAGATTCAGGATCAATCGGTGCTGACCAATCGCGCCCTGGCGCGGCAGGCCGAGGTGCAGACGCGGCTCAATCAGACCGCGCAGGAAGGCGCCAACGCCGTCAACGTGCGCACCGCCGAATTTCAGGCGCAGATCACCGGCATCAATGCCCAGCGCGAGCTGTACGAGCGCTCCCGTCACGCCGAGGCCGACCTGCTGGTGCGCAAAGCGGAAGCATCGGGCACCGAGCAGATCAACCGCGCCATGGAAGGCGCCGGCTCGGACAAGCTGCTGAAACTCCGCAAGGGTCTGGCGCTGCTGAACGGCATCAAAGGGCCGATTTACATCAGCGGCGATCCGACCGACCTCAACGAGCTGTCATCGGGACATTGATCATGAAAGCCCTACTGACCACGCTGTGCGCCGCCGCGATGCTGAGCGGCGCCGCCTTTACGCCGCATACGACCGAGGCCACCGAAGTAGGCGTGCGCTTCAACAAACTCACGCGCGCCACCGAAGTCGCGCAGCCGGGCGCCACCTATTTCTTCACGCCGCTCGTCAACGACTGGACCAAATACGACGTCTCCACGCAGAGCCTGATCATGTCGGCGAAATCGAGCGACGGCGACCGGCGCGAAAAAGACGATCTCCGTTTCAAGACGCGCGACGGCAACGACATCGAGACCGACGTGACGGTGCGCTGGCGCATCGATCCGAATCGCGCCGCGCACATCTGGCAGACCACCGCGCCGTCGACGGCGGCGTTGAAGGAGCGGCTGGTGCGGCCGCTGGCTCGCGCCTACGTTCGCGACGTTCTCAATCGCCTCGACTCGGAGGAGTTCTACAATCCCGACCTCCGCTTCCATGCCGCGAACGACGCCACGCGATTGCTGGCCGGCCATCTCACTCCGTATGGCATCGTCGTCGAACAGGTGATCCTCGGCGATTTCTCGTTCAAGCCCGATTACCAGAACCTCATCAACCGCCGCAAAGAGGCGGACAAGCAGGCCGAGAAACTCGAGGCGCAGATTCTGGCGACGCAGGAAGCGAACAAGGCCAACCTGCAGCAGAAAATCGCCGAGCTGACCGAGCAATTGACGCGCGCACAGGGCGAGCTCGAACAGGCCCGCCGCGCCGCCGACGCGTATGTCGTGCGCCGCGATCAGGAGGCGCAGGCGGTGATGGCGGAAAAGACCGCCGTGGCCGAGGGCATCAAGAAAGAGCGCGCGGCGCTCAACGGCAGCGCCGGCGATGCGTACGTCAACCTGCAGCTCATCGACGCGCTGCAGAAAAAAGAGATCCGCCAGATTCCGAAGCTGCCGAGCGGCAACGTCATCATCGACGGGAACAAGCTGCTGCAGCAGTTGGGC
>DASVQE010000046.1:0-6192 GCA_036389275.1 Thermoanaerobaculia bacterium | reverse complement strand
ACACTGTGTCGCCAGCTTGGAAGGCAGTGTAGCGGAGGCTAGGCCAACAGACGGGGTCCGGGGCCCGTGGCCCCGGCCGCCGGAGGCCTCTGGTCGTTCCCCGATCCGGTGCCGACGTCAGACCTAGGCGCCGCCGGCGTGTACCAGCGACTCGTCCCAGACCACGACCTGATTCTTGCCGAGCGATTTCGCGTGGTACATGGCCACGTCGGCGCGGCGGAGCAGCTCGCTCTTCTCCAGCTCGATCGAAGCCTCGCCCGGCTGCGGCACGTAGGCGGCCACGCCGATCGACGCGGAGAGGATTCCGCGCAGATTGAGCGCCGGCATACTGAAGCCCCATTCGCGCTCGAGAAACGTGGAGCCCTCGATGGCGCCGCGGATCTCCTCGCAGACGCGCAGCCCTTCCTCGATGGACGTGTCGGGCAGGATCATCACGAACTCGTCGCCGCCGTAGCGTGCGACCGTGGCGTCGCCGCGCTGCACGATCCGCTTGAGCAGGAAGCCCACCTCGCGCAGGACCTGGCTGCCGGCGAGATGGCCGTGGCAATCGTTGACGACCTTGAAGCGGTCGAGGTCCATGAACAGCAGCACCGCTTCCTTCCCCGTCTTGCGCGCGTCGTTGAGCGTTTCGGTGAGGCGCACGTGAAACCAGCGGTCGTTGTAGAGACCGGTCAGGTCGTCCTTCTTCGCCAGCTCGTGCGCGCGCTTGGCGTCGAGCGCGTTCTGCAAGGTGAAGGACGTGTAGCCGGCGAAGATCTCGAGCAGGGTCATGTCGCGGCGCGTGAACGTTTTTCCGTCGAGCCGGTTGATCAGCTCGAGCACGCCGCAGACATGCTTGCCGATGTAGACCGGCACGGCCACGATCGAGTGCGTGGTGTGGCCGATCTTCTCGTCGATCTCGCCGTAGAAATATTGATCGCTGTTCACGTCGGCCGACAGATACGGCGTGCCGGTCTGGTAGACGCGGCCGACGATGCCGTGTCTGGCCGGCAGGCGCTGGCCGACCAGATTGCGCGCGCTGTCTCCGAAGGTGGCGATGAAGACCAGCTCGTTCTCGCGGCGCGAGGCTACTTTGCGAAAGGGATCGTCGAGCAGGATCGAGCCCGACTCGGCCGGCACGAACTCATTCGCCTTCTGCAGGATCTGCCGCAGCACCAGGTCGAGATCGACTTCGTCCTTGAGCGACAGACCCGCTTTGTGCCGCTCGAGAAAGCGCTCCAGTTGTGGGGTCTCGAGGGAGTGGAACTGGATCATGGCCGGTGCGGAGTCGGCGGTCATTATAAGGACTCTTCTTCCGCCGCCCACGCTTCCACCTCGAAGGAGATCAGGCGGTAGGCGGCGTCGAGCGAGCGCACCCGGCGGTAGTGGTGGAAGAACTCCCATGCGTACTTCCATAGAAACGGAAGGACGCCCAGGCGGTTGACCTGCCGCACGTGCACGAGCTCGTGGCGCAGCAGGCGCACCATCGCCTCTTCGGCGCGCGCGGCCATCTTCTCGCTGACGTAGATGCGCCGGCCGAGGGTGATGGCGACCACGCCGCGCGCGAGCCAGGGGCGCAGCCACCAGGGGTAGCCGATGCGCACGAGCGCGCGCGACTCCTCGATGTCCTGCTGCAGCGCGCGCGAAAAGTTCATGTTCTATGATGCGCCGATGCGCAGAACGTACCTTCTTTGCACGCTCCTCGCCGCGCTGCCGCTCCTCGGCCAGCAGGATTTCAGCAAGGTCGAGGTGAAGGCGACCAAAGTCGCCGGCTCGGTCTACATGATCACGGGCGCCGGCGGCAACATCGGCGTCTCCGCCGGCGACGACGGCCTCGTGGTCATCGACGATCAGTACGCGCCGCTGGCGCCGAAGATCGAAGCGGCCCTCAAACAGATCGAGGACAAGCCGGTGCGCTTCATCATCAACACGCACTATCACGGCGATCACACCGGCGGAAACGAGTGGCTCGGCAAGACCGCACCGATCGTCGCGCACGAGAACGTGCGCAAGCGCCTCGCCGCCGGCAGCACGGTCCGCGGCCGCAACACGCCGCCCGCGCCGGCCGTGGCGCTGCCGGTGCTGACGTTCAACGACAGCGTCACCATTCACCTCAACGGCGAGGACGTGCGCGCGGTGCACATGCCCCACGGCCACACCGACGGCGACGCGGTGATCTGGTTCACGAAGTCGAACGTCGTGCACATGGGCGACGACTTTTTCAACGGCATGTTCCCGTTCATCGACGTCGACAACGGCGGCAGCTCGAAAGGCATGTTGGCCAACGTGAAGAAGGTGCTGGCCGTGGTGCCCGACGACGCGAAGATCATCCCCGGCCACGGTCCGCTCTCCGACAAAGCGGGACTGCGCGCGTTCATGGAGATGCTGCAGGGCACCACCGCCGCGGTGTCGAAAGCGCTCGCCGCCGGCAAATCGGCCGAGCAGATGAAGAAGGACCACATTCTCGCCAAGTGGGAATCGTGGGGCGCCGGCTTCATCAACACCGACGGGTTCATCGATGAGCTGGTCGGCGAGTTGAAGCCGAAGGGAAAAGCGAAAAAGTAAGGAGAGGCGGTTCCCGCGGGAACCGCATTCACCGTGTCTCTCGCCGCGCGTTCGCTCGGTCCTTACGAGGTCGTCGCGCTCCTCGGCAGCGGCGGGATGGGCGATGTGTATCGGGCGCGCGATCCGCGGCTCGAGCGTGACGTCGCCATCAAGGTGCTGCGCGGCACGCCGGGCGCCGAGGCGATGGAGCGCTTCCGCACCGAAGCGCGCGCCGTCGCCGCCATCACCCATCCGAACATCATGGCCGTCTTCGACTACGGCGAAGACGAGGGCGTCGCCTACATCGTCTACGAGCTGCTCGAAGGAGAGTCGCTGCGGCAGCGCATCATCCGCGGGCAGGTGGCGTGGCGCGACGCGGTCGGCATCGCCGCCGACGTTGCCACCGGCCTCGCCGCCGCGCATGCGAAAGGCATCGTGCATGGCGACGTGAAGCCGGAGAACATCTTCATCACCAGCGAGGGCCGCGTCACGCTCGTCGACTTCGGCCTGGCGCGTCTGGCGCGCACGCCGCAGCCCGACGCGCACGAGCAGCCGACCGAGCCTGTGGACGCGTCGGCGAACATCGTCGGCACGCTCGCCTACATGGCCCCGGAGACGCTGCGCGGCGAGCCGGCGACTCCTGCCAGCGACGTCTTCGCCCTCGGCTGCGTGCTGTACGAGTTGATCACCGGGCGGCAGGCCTTCGGCACCGGCTCACCCATCACCACCATCACCAACATCCTCAGCGGCGAGCCGCCGCCGATGACCCAGCCGATGGCCGAGGTGCCGCCGGAGATCGACGCGATCGTGCAGCGCTGCCTGGCCAAGCAGCCGTCGAGCCGCTTCGGCTCGGCGCGCGATCTGGCGCTGATGCTGCGCACCATGACCTCGTCGAGCCGCACCCGTCCGGTCGCGTTCGCGCGAGCGATGCCGCGTCCGCGGTGGCAGCGCGTGGCCACGGTCGCGCTCATCGTCGTGGCCTGCATCGCTACGGCCATCGTCGTTTTGCGCCGGACGCAAACGGTGCGGCCGCCAGCGATCGCCGTGCTGCCGTTCGAGAACGCCACGCGCGACGCCGACGCGGAGTACATCGCCGACGGCCTCACCGAGAACCTCATCAACACGCTCTCGCAGGTGCCGGCGCTGAGCGTGCGCGCGCGCTCGAGCGTGTTCCGCTTCAAGGGGAAGAACGTGACGCCGGAGCATGCCGCGCGCGAGCTGCGCGCCGATCTCGTCGTGACCGGCAGCGTGCGCCGCCGCGGCACGCTGCTTCTGGTTTCGGCGGAGCTCGAGCATCCCGGCGAGAAGCGGCAGCTCTGGGGCGCGAGCTACGAATGCGAGCTGCACCAGCTCATGGGCATCCAGCAGGAGATGGCGCGCGCGGTGATCCGCGCCACCGGCGTGCGCGTGAGCGATCCGGCGCGCGAGCGCATCAGCGCGCGCGAGCCGCGCAGCAGCGAGGCGTACGAGCAGTACCTGCGCGGCCGCTATCACCTCAATCAGCGGACGGCGGAGAGCTTCGAGAAGGCGCTCGCCTACTTTGCACGCGCGGTGTCGAGCGATCCGACGTACGCGCTGGCGTACAGCGGCATCGCCGACTGCTACACGCTGATGAACGGCTACGCGCTGCGCGCGCCGTCGGAGCTGGTGCCGAAGGCGCGTGCGGCGACGCTGCGCGCGCTCGAGCTCGACCCGAATCTGGCCGAGGCGCATGCGACGCTCGCGGCGATTCACGCGGCGCACGACTACGACTTCCGGCGCGCGGAGACGGAGTACCGCACCGCCATCGCCCTCAATCCGAACTACGCCACGGCACGGCAGTGGTACGGCGGCTTCCTGACCACGCAGGGCCGCTTCGACGAGGCCATGGTGCAGCTCGAGGCGGCGCGGCAGCTCGATCCGCTGTCGCTGATCATCCCCATCCAGATCGGGCTGCGCTACTACATGGACCGGCAGTACGACATGGCCATCCAGTGGTTCCGCAGCGTGTTCGAGCTCTCGCCCGATTTCGGCACCGCGCACTCGTACATCGCGCTGGCGTACGAGGGAAAGAAGATGGAGGCGGAGTCGGTGGCCGAGTACGTGCGGGCCGTGCGCGCCTTCGGGCAGACCGATCCGCCGCCCGAGGCGTTGCAGCGCGCCTTCGACAGCGGCGGCATGCGCGCGTACAAGCGGCTGCAGCTCGATGCCGCGCTGCGCCAGCGCGAAACGCAGTACGCCTCGGCCGTCGAGATCGCCCTGCTCTGCACGGCCGTGGGCGATCACGACGGCGCCATCGCCTGGCTGCACCGCGCGTACGAGGAGCACGCCGCCGGGCTGCAGTGGATCCGGGTCGAGCCGCGCTTCGATCCGCTGCGCGGCGATCCGCGCTTTCAGGCGATGGTCAAGAAGTTTACTTCTTCTTGATCGACAGCGTCAGCGCGAACGTGGCCACCGGCTCGTCGCCCAGCTTCGCCGGCACCGTGGCCGTGACGCGCACGGTGGCCTCCTGCCGCTCGCCGGTCTCGAGCGCGCGGCGCAGCAGTTCCTGGATCAGCGGGCCGTCGTCGTTCGTAAAGTAGACGTCACCCTCGGCGCGCTTGAGAAACTCCGCGCGCATGTCCTTGAAGACGAAGCCGACCCGCTCTTTCCGCTCCATGGCCAGCTTGAACGAGATCAGGCCGGCGGCGACGTCGGCGCCCATGCAGAGCGTGCCGAGGTACATGGCCCGGATGTCGCGGCGCCGGGTGATCCAGTTCAGCGGGACGCGCACCACGCAGCGGTCATTGGTGAGCTCGAGCACTTTCGGGCGCACGAGCCAGAGCAGGAAGACGTTCTGCAGCGACCAGAGTCGGACCATCGTCGTCGGCTTCATCGCTTGATCTTCTCCGGATCGACTTTGCGGCGCGAGTACGGAATGGTGGCGCGGTCGTAGAGCGCGTCGGGCAGATGGCGGAGCGCGCGCATGAGCAGCGACATCGGGCGCGGGAACTCGACCACGCGCCGGCCGCGCTTCAGGCCGTCGGCGATGACGCGCGCGGCGGCATCGGGCTCCATGAGGAACGGCATGCGGAAGCGGTTCTTCTCCGTCATCGGCGTGGCCACGAAACCGGGGTTGACGATGGTGACGCCGACCTCGTACGGCGCGAGCTCGATGCGCGCCGCTTCGAGGAAGTTCTGCATGGCGGCCTTGCTCGCGGAGTACGCGCCGGCGGTCGGCAATCCGCGCAGTCCGGCGATGGAGGCGACGCCGGCGAACCGTCCGGCGCGCCGCTCGATCATCGACGGGATGACGGCGTCGAAGAGGTAGAGCATCCCGAAGTAGTTCACGCGCATGGTCTGCTCCGCTTCGAGGAGCTTGAACTTCGTGGCGTGATTCGGAATGCTCACGCCGGCGTTGGCCACGGCGAGATCGAGCGCGCCGAGCCGCGCCCGCGCCTCGTTCACGGCGGCATGCACCGCCGCGCTGTCGGTGACGTCGCACGCAATCGCCACCGCCCGCCGCCCACCCTGCTCCGCCTCACGCGCCGCGCCGTGGATCAGCTCCGCCCGCCGCGCCACCAGCGCCAGATCGTACCCGCGCCGCGCGAGCTCGCGCGCCAGCGCAAGGCCGATCCCGCTGGAAGCACCGGTGATGATGGCGGAAGGCATGAATTGCGGCTCCTCGGGTCCTCGGCTCCTCGGCTCCTC
>DASVQE010000045.1:0-31458 GCA_036389275.1 Thermoanaerobaculia bacterium | reverse complement strand
AGCCTCCGCGACACTGCCTTCCAACCTGGCGACACTGTGTCGCGGAGGCTAGGCCAACCAATGGGGTCTGGGGCCCTCGGCCCCAGCCGCCGGAGGCCCCTCGTCGTCCCCCACTCCGTGAGCTACTTCCAGGTCGCTACGGTGTCGCGGATCACGCCGGCGAATGTGGCTTGGTCCGGGGTGGCGGCGGCGATGGCCTGTTGGGCGTACCGCTTTGCGTCGGCCATGTTCCCGTTGCGCTGCGCGATGCGCGCTTTCAGCCACAGATTCGAGATGTTCTGGTCGATCTTGAGCGACTGCTCGAGCCAGGCATTCATCTCTTCATCCGTCGCGGCGCCGCGGTTCTCGAAGGCGAAGCTCGCCGCCGAATACGGCGTCTGCCAGCTCGGCTTCATCGCGTTGCGCAGCGCGGTCATCGTGCGCGTGGTCGACTGCGTATCGACCGTGAACGGCACCGCCACTTTTTCCCAGCGCAGCGTCACCACCGCCGTATCGGTCGTGAGGTCATTGATCTCGAAACCCATCCACTCGCGGAACTCCGCCGGCTGCGGCTTGGCCGTCACGCGCAGCGCGTCCTTCGTCGCGTCGTACTGGAACGCGCCCCATTGATCGGCCACGCGATTGAAGATGATCGTCCACTCGCTCGGGCCGGGGATCGTCTCGATCGCGTACGTGCCGCGCTCGAGCTTCTGCCCGTTGATCGTGACCGGATCGCTGAACGCGATCGTGGTGGCCTCGTTCGCGCCGGTGCGCCACACCTGGCCGTACGGCACCAGGCCGCCCCAGATGTTGCGTCCCTTCACGCCGGGACGGCTGTATTTGATGGTGATGTCGGTCAGGCCGACCGTCTGCGTGAGCGTCGCCGACGGGCTCACGCGCGGCGTGCGCACCTGCGCGGTCGCGCTGACCGCAACCAAAAGCGCAATCATTAAGAACACTGTTTTTCGCATGCTTTTTCCTCCGGGCGGCGATCCTAGCACGCCCTACTCCCACCGCACCCAGCGGTCTTCGAACGAAGTCGTCACACCTCGGCCGTCCGTCACCTCAATCTGTGCGTCCGTGTCGCGTCCGACGTTCTCCGGCCGCCGCGTGTAGAGCACGACGAAGCGCGTGCGCGCGACGCGTGTGTCGCCCGGGCAGCGCGCGTTCAGCAGAGGATCGGGCGTGAGCGTCGCGCGCTGCCGCACGCGGCGGTTGTCGAGCCAGAGATCGATCGAGCGGATGCCGTGCCGCGAGATCGCCCAGCCGGAAAAGATCGCGCCGCCGCGGAAGCGCGCGTGATCCGACGGAAAATCGAGCGCGCCCATGGTCGAGGTGCCGCAGCGCGGCTGCCCCTGCAGGAACGCTTCCAGGCGCGGCGGCCGCGCCGTCTGTTGCGCGCCGAGGCGGAAGACCCAGTCGCCGTCGATGAGCGTGTCGAAATCGGCGACGTAGCGGATGCGGCCGCGCTCGAGCTCGCGCCGGAGCCAGTCGCGCACGACGCCCGCGCGATCGCCGAGCGCGTCGGCGTGCACGATCAGCAGCTCGACGCGGTCGCGCAGCAGCGCGTCGACGAATTCGTCGCCGATCGGCGTCTCGTGAAAACGCTGCGCGAGCGCGACCCGCTCCGGCGGCGCGAAGCCGGAGACGCCGTTGACCATCGGCCGGTGATGAAACGTCGCGCGGAACATCGCCTCGTACTCGCTCGCGCCGACGTCGATCGGCACCTCCACGATCGCGCCGCGGCCCGACTTCGCCAGCCAGCGATCGACCGCGCGCGGCTCGGGAATGCTCAGGTACCAGCGGATCGGCGCGCGGTTCAGCGTGACGACGAACGCCAGCGGCACCGCCAGTGCGAGCCAGCGGTTCGCGCGCGCGGCGAAGGCCGTCACCAGCGCGATCAGGATGGCCATGCCGACGTACGCGATCATGGCCCAGCGCGCCGGCGCGCGGATGGCCCGGAAGCCCGGCACCGCTCCGAACAGAAAGCGGTGAAACTCGAAGTTGAGCCCGAGCGAGCCGGCGAAGCCGATGGCGATCCAGAGCAGCGCCAGCGACACGCGCGCCGCCTCGCGGCGGAGCAGCAGCAGCGCGAGCGCCGAGCAGACCAGCGCGAGCAGCCCGGGATAGACGCGGCGCTCCGCCTGCGGCTCGTCGGGCGTGATCCAGTCGCGCGGCGTCGCCGAGAACGAGGCGACGTCGAGCGAGGTGCGCTGCATCCCGAACGTCTTCGCCGCGGCGTAGTACGGATAGAGAAACGGCGCGAGCACGAGCAGCGCGCCGCACATCGCGAACAGCAGCTCGCGATACGCGCGTCGCGGAATCAGCAGCGCCGCCGTCGCCGCGCTGGCGAACGCGCCGAAGAACAAGAAGTGGACGTTCGTCAGGCCGTTCATCACGAAGACGGCGGCGAAGAGAATGGCCCGTCGTCGCGTCGGCTGCTTCGCGTACGCGAGCAGCGTCACCAGCAGCATCGGCAGCCAGCCGCCCCAGATGTGCTGCAGGTGCGGCAGGTGGACGAAGCGGAACGGCACGAAGGCGTAGAAGACGCCCGCGGCCAGTCCGGCGGCGAACGAGCCGGTCAGCCGCGCGCCGAGGAGATACGCCGCGAAGCCGCAGAAGGCGAAGCCGAGGATGAGGGCGATGTTGTGCGCGAGGAGCGGAGCGACGCCGATGGCGCGCAGCGGAAAGATGACGAGGGCGATGCCGTAGAGGTTCTCGCTGAAGGCGAGCGACCAGCGCGCCGGATAGAAAGCGTTCGCATCGAAGAGCGACAGCGGCTGGTGCAGCGTGGCGTACCAGTCCCAGTCGAGCATCCAGGTGGTGATGTAGGGATCGCCCGGATCGCTGACGGCGCGGCCGAGGTTCGGCGCCAGCGGCCACGTCATGGCGATCGACAGCGCGACGAACAGTAGCGCGGCCGCGGCGTCTTGCCTCCGCATCGGGGTCGGATGCTAAGCTAACGGCTATGCCAGCCGCCATTCCCTTCACCGGAAACTACGACGACCTCTCGACCGATCGCGGGTATCAATTCAAGTTTTTCTGTGAGAAGTGCCACAACGGCTACATGTCGTCCTTCCAGACCTCGAAGATGGGCATGCTCGGATCGGCGGCGCGCGTCGCCGGCGGCCTGTTCGGAGGCGTATTCGGCCGCGTCGCGGACAGCGCGTACGAAGTGCAGCGCGCGGTCGGCGGCACCGCGCACGACGCCGCGCTGAAGGAAGCGGTGCAGGAGATCGCGCCGACCTTCAAGCAGTGCACGCGCTGCGGCAACTGGGTCTGCGAGCCGATCTGCTGGAACAAGAAGGCGGGCCTCTGCGAAGGTTGCGCGCCCGACCTCGACGAGGAGATGGCCGCCGCCCAGGCCGAAGCCGCGCGCGAACAGATTCACGAGAAAGCGCGCACCGTCGACTGGACCAAACAGCGCGACATCCGCACCGTCAGCGGCGCCGTCTGCCCCGAGTGCGGCACCAAGACCCAGGGCGGCAAGTTCTGCCACGACTGCGGCGCCACGCTCAACGCCAAAAAAGGCTGCCAGCAGTGCGGCCACGAGGCCGAAGGAAGTCCGAAGTTCTGTCCGGAGTGCGGGCAGCGGTACTGACGCGGCTAGCGTGATGCGGTGACTGCTTAGCCAGCGCTCGTCCTGCGCTTCTTTTTCACCGCAAGGAGTTTCTCGACGTCCGCGAGATCTTTCGCGCGAGCCGTGGCTCTCTTGTTGGTTAGCAGGTCGTCGAGGCCGAGCAGGTTTATCGGGAGGCCGTCCATCACCGGAGGTACGCGACCGGCCCAGGCCACTCGAATTCAACTCCCGTGATCGATGCGAGCAGGTCGATGCGATTCGGCGGCTGTCCCCAACTGCACGATCCGGCCACGCTCAAGACGGCGTGACCACCTACCACTAGACAGTCAACGCCGTGAGAGTTCAGTAACTGTATGAACTCTCTCAAGTCGGCTTGCAGCTTCGCCAAGTGCACTCCGGTGCCGTTCGACCAGCTCGAGCAGAATCTCGAGGCGGCGTTCAGGCTCTAAGTCGGCATAGTACTGATCATCCGCCTCGTCGGCTTCATCGAAGCTGCTGAACGTTCGGGCCACGCGCTCCATGCACTGGCAATTTACCACGCGCACGTGATGGGTCGACGCGCAGACCACGGTGAAGTCGAAGGTGCTGAGCAGTACCATGAGACTCGAGTGAAAGCCGTCATCTGCACCCGCTATGGCTCGCCGGAGTTCTTGCGGCTCGCTGAGGTCGAGAAGCCCGAGCCGCGCAAAGGAGAGGTGCGCATCCGCATTCGGGCGACGGCGGTGACGGCAAGCGATTGCCTGATCCGGGGCCTCAAGGCACCGCGTCGCTATCGTCTCCTGATGCGACTTCTGTTTGGATGGACCGCGCCGCGCCAGCCGATCCTCGGCATGGTGCTCGCCGGAGAGATCGACGCAATCGGCTCGAACGTCACGCAGTACAAAGTGGGCGACGAAGTCTTCGGCTTGACGCAGCGCCGCTTCGGCACCAACGCGCAATACATCTGCTGGCCGGCGAACGGTATCCTGACCACACGGCCCGCCAACCTGACGTTCGAGGAGGCCGCGGCATTGCCGTACGGCGCGCTGATCGCCATGTTCTTCATCCGGCGAGCGGACATCCAGCCCGGCCACAATGTTCTGGTGTACGGCGCTTCCGGCGCGATCGGAACGGCCGCCGTGCAGCTCCTTCACCACCGCGGAGTGCGCGTGAGCGGCGTATGCAGCACCACCAATATCGCGCTCGTCCGGTCGCTCGGCGCGAGCACGGTCATCGACTACACGGCCGAGGACTTTACGCGCCGATCCGAGCGCTACGACGTGATCTTCGACGCGGTCGGACGTCGCAAGAGCTCCCAGGCCCTCGTAGATGCAGCGCGCGTACTCACGCCCGGCGGCAAGGTGATCTCCGTCGACGACGCGTTCCCGCGACTGCTGGCGTCAGACCTCGTTGTCCTCAAGGAACTCGCGGAATCCGGCGCCGTCAAACCCGTCATCGATCGGACGTACCCTTTGGAAGAGATGGTCGAGGCGCATCGGTACGTGGATGCCGGACATAAAAAGGGCAACGTAGTCATCACCGTGGATTGAACGGCGTTGCGTGGAAGCTAATCGGCTCGGCCGTAGGCGCCGCCGATTCCGTCGGGACCGAAGAGCGTCTCCGCAATGTGAATGTTCCAAAGGATCAATCCCACTGCGACGCTGAATGTGATGAACGCCACCACGAACCAGTTCGGGCGGTACGGCGAAATGCGGAGCACGACTACGTTCGCAATCGCGGGCGCGGTGAGAAAGAAGACAGCGGTATGCAGAACGTAGAACGATCTCGGCATCTCTCCATACGCCCGGACGATGCCTTTCGCGGCCAGCAGGCAGCATTCCGTTGTCGCTAACGCCAAAACGATGGCCGATCCAATCATGAGCAGTCGCGCGCGACGGCGCGAACGGCGCAATCGATAGATCAAGAGCAACGAATATGCGGCGCTGAAGAACGCCGCCACAGGAAACGAAAGAAGTAGCCCGCAGGTGTCCATGTCACGATTGGAATGTTGGCGTTGACGCCGCCCAATTGCCACCCGACGCTCCACTGGCTAATGAAGCGTCGCTGTCAGGATTTCCCTTCATTCCCATGATGCGCGACAGGAGCAGCAGATGAAGCGTCGGGATCACGAAACGATTTTGCGATCAGCACTGTAATGACGCCAAAGATAAAGATGGCGACCAGCCGTCCCGCGAAAGGGTTCGCCAGCACAGCGCGAGGCAAGATGAGGCTCAGGAGACCGCTGATCGCGAGCATCAGCGGAATCAGCAGGATCAGAAGCGTGATCCCGAAGTTGCGGGCGTTGCGGCCGGTCAGCGCGAAGCTGCGCGTGATCCGCACCCGCTGGACGACGATCGCGTAGACGGCGAAAGCGGCGATCAGCAGCACGTTCCGAATGTTACCGCTACGCCTCTCAATGCCGGTAACTGAACACCCGCGTCACCTTCCACCTCCCGCCCGTGTTGTGCCAGAGGATCGTGAACTCGAACGTGCCGCAGTCGTCTTTGCCGTGCTCGACGTGGCAGAAGCGGTGGCGGCCGGTTTCGAGGGCGCCGTAGTTGGGGACGGGGTAGACGTGCAGGCTGCCGGGGACGAGGTCGCGGCGGAGGCCGTCGTTGCGGGCGAAGAGCCTGGCGAAGCCTTCCGCAACCTGCGCGCGCGTGAGCAGGCCGTCGTTGTCGTGATAGAACTCGAGGCCTTCGTCAAAGTACGCCATCATCCGGTCGAGGTCGTGCTCGTTGAAGCGGGCGAAGAGCTCGGCGTCGCGCTGGCGGATCTCCGCTTCCAGCGTCGAGTCGGCGCGGACCGCCGCGGCGGCGAGAAGCAGCAGGGCGAGGAGCAGCGAGCGTCTCATCCTCCTGACTACGGCCGCGCGCGGCCAAAGTTGCGCGGCAACGCCCTTGCACCATTGCGCTGCTCGTGACCGTCATCGTGCTCTTCGGCGGGCCCTCGGACGAGCGCCACGTCTCCGTCGCCTCCGCACAGAACATCGTGCGCACGCTCGAGCGTCCGCTGGCCTGGTTCTGGACGCCCGAAGGGGCGGTCCACGACGTCTCCGCCGTCGACCTGCTCGCGCACCAGCGGCCGTTCGAGGTCGACTTCGAGCCGGCGCGCCCGGCGATTTTCCCGACGCTCGAGCAGGCGCTCGACACGATGCCGGTCGACGACCCGATCTTCCTGCTCGCATTGCACGGCGGCCCGGGCGAAGACGGCACCGTGCAGGCGATGCTCGAGCGGCGCGGCATCCCGTTCACCGGCTCCGGCTCCACCGCCAGCGCCGCCGCCTTCGACAAGGAGCGCGGCAAGCAGCTCGTGGCCGGACGCGTGCGCACGGCCGAGTCGCGCGTGGTGCGCGAGCCGGCGCAACTCCGCGACGCCGTCGAGGAGCTGCTCGCCCGTCACGAACGGCTCGTGCTCAAGCCGCTGGCCGGCGGCTCTTCGCGCGGGCTCTACTTCGTCGGCCGCGGCGACGAGATCCCGGAAGTGAAGATCCCCTACATCGTCGAGCAGTTCATCCGCGGGCGCGAGCTCACCTGCGGCGTCATCGATCACGGCGACGGCCCGTTCGCGCTGCCGGTGATCGAGATCGAAGTCGATCCGAACCGCGCCTTCGACTACGCCGGCAAATACCTCGGCGCCGGCACGCGCGAGATCTGCCCGGCGCGGATCCCGGAGTCGATGACCGCCGACGCGCAGCAGACCGCGCTGCGCGCGCACGAAGCGCTCGGCTGCGAAGGCTATTCGCGCACCGACATGATGGCCGGCGACGACGGCGTCTACTTCCTCGAGACCAACACCCTGCCCGGCCTGACCACCAGCTCGCTCGTGCCGCAGGAGCTGCGCGAGGCCGGCATCGAGTTCCGCGATTTTCTCGACAAACAGCTCGAGCTCGCGCGCAGTCGTAAAATGGCCGTGCAGTGACGGCGACCCATCTCACGCTGGCCATCCTCCTCGGGCTCGGGCTCTCCGCCTCGACCGGACTGAATACCTTCCTTCCGCTTCTCCTGCTGAGCGCAACGACGCACTTCCACATCGCCGGAATGACGTTGGGAACGAAGTTCGCCTGGCTCGCCTCCGACACGGCGCTGATCGTGCTCGTGATCGCCACGGCGGTCGAGCTGGTGGCCGACAAAGTGCCGGCCGTCGATCATTTCCTCGACTCGATCGGCACCTTCGTCCGCCCGCTGGCCGGCACGCTGGCCACGGCCTCGGTGCTGACCGGCGTCGATCCCACCGTGGCCGCGGTGGTCGGCCTGGTTCTCGGCGCGCCGGCCTCGCTCGGCCTGCACACGCTCAAAGCGGCCACGCGCGTGACCTCATCGGCGACCACCTTCGGCTGCGCGAATCCGATCCTCTCGCTCGTCGAAGACGTGATCTCGTTCGCGCTCTCGATGACGGCGATCTTCGCGCCGCTGGTCGTGCCGCTGTTTCTGGCGCTGCTGATCTTCGCCCTCTGGCGCGTGGTGAAGCGGCTGCGCGCTAGCCGTCCGACGACCCTCGCTTCTCGTTCAGCACCGTGATGCGCCCTTCGGTCTTCGGCGCGAGCGGCTGCGGCCTGCGCGCCAGCGGCTCGACCACGGCATCGCGGATCGCCTTCGCGTAGAGCACGACCACGCGCGCCGGCGGCACCTGCGCCATCACCTGATCGGCGCCGTCGCCGCCGGCGGCGATGAAGTCGGGCATGGCCACGCGATAGAGCTTCTGCGGATCGAGCGGCTGCCCGTTGGCGAGCGTCGCGGAGACGAAGCGGTCCTTCTGCGCCGGCGGTTTATCGGCGTCCCTGGCCTGATCGTACGTGTAGCGCAGACCGCTCACCTGCATGATGCCGCGCGCGCCGTTGGTGGTGGCGCGCAGGATGTCGACGATCTGCGCGCCGGTGAGCTCGACCACCGCCGGGAAGTTGTCGAACGGACTGACGGCGAAGAGATCGCCGTACGTCAGCTCGCCCGCGGGAAAGTCGGTGCGGATGCCGCCGGAGTTCATGAAGGCGATGTCGGCGCCGGTCGCCTCGCGCAGCGCGTCGGCCAGCAGATCGCCGAGGGGCGACTCGGAGAAATAGCTGCGGGTGAACGGCGCGGCGGTGCGGATGCCGATCTTCGCGTCGCGCTTGGCGGCCACGCGGCGCAGGTACGGCTCGAGGGTCGTGGCCACGCGCGTATCGGCGGCGATGGTCGCGCCGTTGAAGACGCGCGGCACGAGCGCCGCGCCTTTCGGCGCCTTCTTCGGATCGCACTGATCGGTGCCGTCGTAGACGAACGAACAGATCATCGTGTGCGGCCGCAGCTCCGACCTGGTCACCTTGTCGCTCTTCGGGTCGATCCAGAGATCGAGCGTCGAGAACTCGCGGCTGTACGCGAGGCCCTGCAGCGCCGGCACGCCGTTGACGTAGTGCCGCATCTGCGCGTGCGTGTGGCCGGCGAAGAAGCCGTCGATGGTGCCCGGCGGGATCTTCTCGAGCAGCTCCATCGCTTCCTGCTGCTTCTCGCACGTGCCGAGGGCGTGCGGATCGGAGAGATCGGTACAGCGCCCGCCGATGTGGGCGACGACGATGATGGCGTCGACGCCCTGTTCGCGCAGCGCCTTCGCCTCGCGCACGACCGCCTCGGCCGGATCGGTGAACTGCAGCGTGGCCACGTTGGCGATCATGGTCGTGGCCGGAGTGTCGGGAGTCGACAGCCCGATGATGCCGAGGCGCACGCCGCCGGCGCGCACGATCGTGAAACGCCGCGCCCACGACGGAGTCTGCCCGGTGGACTTCTCGACCATGTTCGCGGAGAGCATCGGAAAGGTCGCCAGCGCGGCGTTGCGCTTGAGCGCGCCGAGCGGATCCTGCCCCGGTTCCCGCGCCACCGCGTTGGGGCCGACCGGGCCGAAGTCGAACTCGTGATTGCCGATCGCGGCCGCGGAGTAGCCGATGATGTTGTAGCCGCGCACGACCGCCTCGCCTTCGAACAGATTCGACTCGAGCGTGCCCTGGAACATGTCGCCGGAATCGACCACCACCACCCGGCCGGGGTTCTGCGCGCGCAGCGCCGCGACGTAGCTGGCGAACACCGGCAGGCCGCCCCAGACCACGCCGGCGCCGCCGCCGGGAGGCGTCTCGACGTGCCCGTTGAACCATCCATGCACGTCGGTCGTGCCGACGACGACCAGGTGCACCGGCGGCGCCGGGGCGGGCGGCGCGGAGGCGCAGCCGAGGGCCAGCAGGAACAGAATCAGGGGAAAGGACCGTTTCATGGCCCGGGCATTATAGGTACATGCCCGCGCGCTCGCGTTTCTGTCACAGATAAATGTCGCGAGTTATGAGAAAGTATTTTAATCAATGACGAACGTAGCAATTCCACAGCATCCGGTCGCCACGACCGACCAGTCCTTCGCCGCCCTCGGCCTCACGGCGGAGATCATCCGCACCATCGAAGGGTTCGGCTTCGTCCATCCGACGCCGATCCAGGCCGCGGTCATCCCGACCGCCCTCACCGGCCGCGACGTGATCGGCCTGGCCCAGACCGGCTCCGGCAAGACCGCGGCCTTCGTGCTGCCGCTCGCCGAGCGCCTCACCCACGGCGCGGGCGTGCGCGGCCTGATCCTCGCGCCGACGCGCGAGATCGCCCTGCAGACCAAAGCCTTCCTCGACCTCTTCGGCAAACAACACGAGCTGAAGACGGCGTGCCTGATCGGCGGCGTGCGCATGAAGCCGCAGCTCGACGAGCTGCGCGCCAAGCCCGACATCGTGGTGGCCACGCCGGGGCGCCTGCTCGATCACGTGCAGCGCCGCACCGTGTCGCTCGACAAGATCGAGATGCTCGTGCTCGACGAGGCCGATCACATGCTCGACCTCGGGTTCCTGCCGCAGATCCGCGACGTGCTGCGCCGCCTGCCGCGCGAGCGGCAGACCATGATGTTCTCCGCGACCATGCCCGACTCGATCGAGATGATCGCGCGCGATTTCATGCGCGAGCCGGTGCGCGTCGACATCATGCCGGTCGGCACCGCGGCCGAAGGGATCACCCACCGGCTGTACGTGGTGAAGGAGGCGGACAAGCGTCCCTGCCTGCTCGCGCTGCTGCAGCAGGAGCTCGGCTCGACGCTGGTGTTCACGCGGCGCAAGGTCGACGCGGAGTGGCTGTTCCACATCCTCGACCGCCAGGGACATCCGGTCACGCGCATTCACGCCGACCAGTCGCAGGGGAAGCGCGTCAGCGCGCTCAAGACCTTCCGCGAAGGGCAGCACCGCATCCTCGTGGCCACCGACATCGCTGGCCGCGGCATCGACATCCCCGGCATCGAACAGGTCATCAACTTCGACATCCCGGAGAACGTCGACGACTACGTACACCGCGCCGGCCGCACCGCGCGAGGGCGCGCCCTCGGCATCGTCTCGACCATCGCCACCTGGCAGGACCTGCCGATGGTGCGCAAGATCGAGGAAATCCTCGGCGAGAAGATCCCACGCTGCGCCGTTCCCGGCGTCGAGCCGTGGGAAGAGTCGGAGAAGAAGCCCTCGCGCGAGCGGCGGCGGGTGTAGGTCTCGTTCAGTAAGGCCGCGAGCCGGCCGTCTTCCTGGTGCGCTCGAGCTGCGAATCGGAACAGGGAAAGCCGAGGCTCGCGTCGAACGCGCAGTCGGGCGCGGCGTTGCGGACCACGACCCCTTGCGGATCACTCTGCGGGTCGTACATGAAATAGCGGGCAAATTGATCGCACATGCCGTCGCCGTCGGAGGTCGTGCAGAACGTCCCCTGCATCCGCTCGATGGCTTCGACGATCCGGAAGTCGGTCGACTGCCTCAGCTCGTGCCGGAGGCGGCGCAAGGTCGCGTCGTTTTCGGTGGCGTCGCTCGCCTCCCACCGGCCGCCGTTCGTCTCGATGCGATACGGCGCCGGCACGTCGAGCAGCGCCGCGTTCGCGTGCGCCTCGGCGAGCGTTTCCTGACGCGTCTTGGAGGCGAACGGCGTGTGGTTGGTGATCTGCGCGAAGAGCTTGTCGCGCACGTCCGAAATGCGCCGCGTGACCACTTGCTCCTTGTAATTCCACTCCCATCGCAGGACAAAGTCGGAGTGCCCTTCGTCGCGGATCAACAGCGTGTGCCGGCTGGCCTCTTCGGCGGGCGCCGCAATGATGGTCGTGACGGTATAGAGCCGGGTGCCGTCCTTTGCGAACACCTCGTAATGGCGGCGGAATTCAGGCGCGTCGCGCAAGCCGGCGCCGGCGATCGCGGGAAGCGTGAAGAGAAGGAAGAAGAAGAGCGACAGCGACCGGCGCATCTCAGTAATACCAGTCCGAAACACAGTGTCCGTAACAGGCGTCGCGCTCGGCCAGGGCCATGTCGATACAGGCCCGGCCGCCGTTGCACTTTTTGTAGTTGTTCCCGTACTCACAGTCGCAACGCTTGATGCAGGAGCTGTAATCGGTCGCGGTCGGACAGACCGCCGCGCCGCCTCCACCGCCGCCGCCGTAGCCGCCGCTGCCCGCATCCGCCATGCACTGATCACCGGAATACTCCGCGCTGCACGCCCATGATTGTGCTTCCGCTGTCGACGCCCAGAGACCGAGAACCAGGAACACGACGGAACCGACCAGAAAGTGCTTCATGCCAGGAACTCCTGTCGTTCGCGGCAATCACACCCGCTGCACTCTGTCGCAGCAACATAGGTTCAGGATAGAGGGATGTCAATATGTCGGTAGGGACGTAAAGGAGTCATTACGGCGATCGGCTTCTATGAATGGTGGATCGCCCCTTGCTCCGCCACTGTTCATGAACAACAACGACAACGTGCCCGGCGAACACTTCATCGAAGAACAGGGAGCGAAGGAAGAGCAGACGGAAAAGATCGAGGCGATCGTCGGCGACGAGGTCCTCGGCTACGACGGGTCGGCGCGCGGCGAGCACTCGGGACAAGAGTCGTCGGACCCGGAAGACGAACGGCTCGGCGACATGCTCGCCGACAATCGTCCCGAACAGATGAAATAGATCAACGCGTAATGCCGAACGTTTCGGCGAGGAGCTGGTCCCATTCGCTTTCGTGCACGTCGCGTTCTTCGCGGGTGCCGTCGCGGGTGGTGATCAGCTTCGTGTTGGTGAGGGTGACACGGCCGCCGGGCCGGAGCAGCGAGCAGATGCGGCGCTTCGTAAAGTGCGACTCGGGCGCGGTCTGTTGCCACTCGCACATCTGCGCGAAATCGGCGAGCGCGTGCGGCTCGAGCGTGAAGAGGTAGTCGGTTTTCCATTCGCCGTCGTGGAGGCTGAGCACCTTCCACTCGTCGCCCGGCTCGATGCGGAAGATGCCGGCGGGATCGTGCTGCTCGCCGCGCTCGTCGAGCGCGAGCGGCTGCACGAACGACTCGCCGAAGCCGACGTCGGCCAGCCAGCGCGAGCCGTCGCCGAGGCGCACCAGCAGCGCCATGTGATCGAACGGCGGCGCATGCTCGCCGACGCGCGCGGAGAGCAGCGTCACGTCGAAGCCCAGCGCGCGCAGCAGCTCGGCGAAGGCGGCATTGAGCTCGTAGCAGAAACCGCCGCGGCGGCGGCGCACGATCTTGTCGACGAAGGCATCGGCGTCGGCGACGATGCGACGCTGCCAATGGATGTCGAGATTCTCGAAGGGCACGCTGAGCAGATGGCGCTCGTGCAGCGCGCGCAGCGTGGCGAGCGTCGGCTCGCGCGGGCCGTCGTAGCCGATGCGTTGCAGATACTCATTCACCATTGCGGCGGAACCCTGTGGCACCGATCGGCTCGGGCGGCTCTTTCGGCGGACCGCCGCGCTGCCGGCTGGAGTCGATCAGCAGCTCTCCTTCCGGCGGCACAGCGGTCTCCTTCGCGATCTGCGCGCGCGCGCTGGCCAGGTAGACCTGCACGCCCTTGTCAGCGTAGATGCGCTCGATCTCGGCGGCGTCGGCGTCGATGACGACATAGTCGTGCAGGCGCGTCGAGAAGATCGCGTACTTGCCGTTCGCCTGCTTCTCGATGCGCCAGGCCATCAGTGCGGAGCGTAGCGCAAGCCGACGCGCCAGGCGCGCGGCTGGCCGAGGGTGATGACCGGCGTGGCGCTCGCCTCGACGTCGCGGTCGAAGAGATTCTCGACGGCGGCGGTGACCTCGAGGCCGCGCGTCAGCGGATGCGACGCGAAGAGATCGGCCACGAAGTAGCCGCGCAGCCGGAGCTGATTGAGATCGTCGTCGAACTGCGGCGCCGACCAGCGCAACTGCGCGGCGATGGTGCGCCACGCGAGCTGCGCGGTGGCCTGATTGCGCGGCACCTGCGGCACGCGATTGCCGCGCAGCGCGCCGTTGCGGACCGTTGCGTCGACGTAGAGCCAGCCGAGGGACGCGTGCAGGTCGTTCGAGATCCGCCAGTCGGCATCGAGCTCCGCGCCGCGCGAACGGGTGGCGCCGATGTTCTGCCGCTGCCGGGTGATCGTGCCGCCGCCGCTGCCGATGGTCACGTTGGCGATGGCGTCGTCGACGTTCATCTCGAACAGCGTCAGCCGCGCGATGCCGGCGCGCACGCCGAGCTCGTAGCCGGTCATGTTCTCCGAGCGCAGCGCCGGATTGGCGAGCGTGACGATGTTGCCGACGCGGAAGCCGCGATAGAGCTCGTTGAGCGTGGCCGCGCGAAAGGCGCTGTACGCCGCGGCCGAAAACGCCACGCGGTCGTTCGCGCGCCAGAGGAGCGAGAGGCGCGGATTGAGCTGATGCTCCGTCGAGCCGGGCGGCTCGTTGCGGATGAAATCGCCGCGCACGCCGCCGGTGATCGACAGCGACGGCGTGACGGTGAAGACGTCTTCGAGATACAGCCCGCCGCCGCGCTGCCGGCCGCCGTCGGAGACGCGCGAGGTGGTGCCGTTCGCGGCGAAGCGCAGCTCGTCGCTCCGGCCGCGCACCGCGCGCAGGTCGAAGCCGCCGACGACGGTGTGTTTCCGGGCGAAGTCGCGCGCCCACTGCACGCTGCCGCCGAGCCCGCGCGACGGCACGCTCTGCTCGATGGTCAGCCGTTCCGAGTTGCGGTCGGCGGCGACGGTCGAGAAGGTTTGAAAGTAGTCCTGGTCAGATGCGTACGCGCGGAACGAGAGCACGCCGCGCAGCAGCGTGGCGTCGGCGCCGCCGGCGAGCTGGCGGATGGTGGTGTCGTTGACCTGCAGCGGCGTGCCGTTCTCGCGCGACTCGTCGTAGTACGAGCCGCGCAGGAACGCGCTGCCGCGACGCAACGTGCCGTCGACGTTCGCGTAGCGCGAGCCCGCTTCGACGTCGACCGCGCCGCGCTGCTCCGGTCGCACGAGCACGTAGCCGTTCGTGCGGAGAACGCTCGCGGCGATGCTGCCGTTGCGCATGCCGGCGAAGAGCGAGCCGGCCGCGGTGCCTTGCGAGCCGGCCGACGCGTCGACATCGACCGCCGGCGTGGTGCGCCGCACGAACTGGATCACGCCGCCCATGGCGCTGCTTCCATACAGGTCCGACGCGCCGCCGCGCAGCACCTCGGCACGCTGCAGCGCCGCGCGCGGCACGCGTCCCCAGTACACCCAGCCGCCGAAGGGATCGTTGAGCGGCACGCCGTCGTCGAGGACGAGTGCGCGCGATGCGCCGCTCGCGCCGACGCCGCGCAGCGTGACGCCCTGCGTGGTCGGATTGGCGACGCGGCTGCCGCTGCGGCGGAAGAGCGTGAAGCCGGCCACCTGCCGCAGCGCCTCGTCGAGCGTCGGCGCGGCGGAGGTCTGCAGCGCTTCGCGCGAGAGCACCACCACGCTGGCCGGCGTGTCGGCCACGCGCGTCTCCGTGCGCGTGGCGGTGACGGTGATGCTGTCGGTGACGGTCTGGGCCAGCACCAATGCCGCGAGAATCATCGAACGAGGCTCCTCAGCAGATCGGCCAGGCGCTCGCCGGTGGTCGCGGTGAGCGACCACGGCATCGGCTGCTGCACGACGTGCAGCTTACCGCGCTTGCGCAGCACGCGATAACCGTCGCCGCGAAAACGGATCGTCACTGTGGCGTCGCCGACGCGCAGATCGCGCAACGTCACCTCGGGCAACCAGTCGGGCAGATGGGGATCGACGATCAGCATCCGCAGCGGCGCGTACGGATAGAGCCCGAGCATCGCCTGCAGCAGACAGAACACCGTCGATGCCGACCACGCCTGCGGCGAGTTCGCGTTCGGATAGACGGCCGGGAACGGATGCTCGGCGTCGCGCGGCTGGCCGCCGAAGAGCTCGGGCAGGCGATGAAAATCGAAGAGCGCCGCGGCCTCGAACTGCGCGCGCGCGAGTTGCTGCGCGCGCTCGTGCAGACCGTAGCGCATGAAGCCGAGGGCGAACGTCCCATGCTCGACCGGCCAGATCGAGCCGAGGTGATACGAATAAGGGTTGTAAGCGGGATGGCGCGAGGAGAGCGTGCGGATGCCCCAGCCGGAAAAGAGATCGTCGGCGAAGAGCCGCTCGGTGACGCGCGCGACGTGCGCGTCGTCGGCGATGGCGGTGGCGATGCAGTGGCCGGCGTTCGAGGCGATCGAGCGCACCTGCTTGCCATCGGCATCGAGCGCGAGCGCGTAGAAGCCTTCCTCCTCCATCCAGAAGGCTTCGTTGAATCGCTGCTTGAGCGCGAGTGCCTCGTCGAACAGCCGCCGCGCCTCGGCGTGCTCGCCGAGGGACCAGAGCGTCTCGGAGAGATGCAGCTTGGCGATGTAGACGAAACCCTGTTCCTCCGGCGTGGCGATCGGCGGCTCGACCGGCGAGCCGTCGGGATAGACGATGGCATCGGGCGAGTCTTTCCACGCCTGATGTTTGACGCCGTCGGACGAGCGCGTCTGGTACGTGTAGAGACCGTCGTGCTTCCGCTCGCGATCGAGCCACTCGAGCGCGGCCAGCGCGTTCGGGATCAGCGGCCGCACCGCATCGGCGTCGCCGGTCCAGTGCCACAGCTCGGCGAGGATGAACGGGAAGAGTCCGGAGGTGGTGATCGAGCCGTAGCTGCGGCCACGGTTGTTGATGTTCAGCGCGGAGAGCGGACCGGTGTGCGCCTCGTGCAGCATGCGGCCGGGCTGCTCGTCGCGCCAGTCGTCGGTTTGCGTCCCCTGCAAATCGGCCAGCACCGGCAGCGTGCCGCGCATCATCTCCGGACCGAGCATGGCCGCCTGCCAGCCGGCGGTGAGCGTGTCGCGGCCGAAGAGCGCGATGTAGAGCGGCAGGCCGGCGGCCATGGTCCAGGCGCGCGGTCCGCGGTCGAGATCGTAGAGGCGCAGCGCGGCGAGATCGCAGCGGGCCTGCTCGAGCGTGGCGGAGACCGCGCCGGCCAGCGTGCCGCTCTCGCGGGTCTCGATGCGCGCGGCCTCGTCGAGAAAGAGCCGCTGCCGCGGGTCCGTGACCCCGAAGGAACGGCAGCGATGACACGGCGTCATCTGCTTGCCGTCGATGCGCGGCGCAAAGTCGACGCAGAGATGCCACGACTGCTGCGGCTCGAGCGCGATCTCGAAGAGCGCGCGGTTGCCGTCGTGGCGCGGCTCGCGGGAGAACGTCACATTGACGGAGCGATCAATGTTGACGGGATGATCAAGATCAGCCAGATCGCTGCAGTCCGTGTCGATCTCGATGGCCAGCGTGAAGCGGGTCGCGGCGCGCGCGTAATTGGTCAGGTCGAGATCCTCGTGCAGGCCGTCGCCGGCGAAGCGCGAGACGCGCAGCTCGAGCGGCTGCCGCGACTCGGGCGGCACCATGCCGCTGCCGCGGTCCGGCTCGCCGAGGTCGGCGCCTGGCGCGGCGATGATGTAGTAGGCGAGAAACGAATGCTGCTCGACGTTCGAGAGGATGTTCGGGTGCGGCGCGGCATCGTCGATCCAGTAGCGCAGCGTCTTGACCAGCCGCGTCTCGTAGACGAAGAGGCCCTGATCCGAGCCGGGCACGATGAAACCGTCACGGCCGGTGGCGAGCACCGTCCGGCCGTGACTGAGGTAGAGCGTGTCGGGCCGCGCTCGAACGCGAACGAGCATCTAGGGCAGCGCGAAAACCATCAGCGAAGTGCCGCGCGGCGCGCCGTACATCTCCGGCGCGAAGCCTTCCACCCAGCCGCCCCAGCCGACCGGCACGGCGATGTACTGCTTGCCGCCGACCGAGTACGTGACCGGATTGCTGTGAATGCCGGCGCCGGTGTTGAAGGTCCAGAGCACCTCGCCCGTGCGCGCGTCGTAGGCGTTGAAGCGCCCGTTCGGCTCGCCGGCGAAGACGAGACCGCCCGCGGTGGTCAGCAGCGACGAGAGCATCGGATTCTGACCTTTCCACGACCAGACTTCTCGGCCGGTGTCGGGATCGAATGCCTTCACGTGGCCCCACTGCTCGTGCCCTTTCGGCGTCGACTCGCCGCCCCAGTACGCCATCCCTTCGCGGAACTCCTGTTTGAGCAGCTTGAACGTACCGCACGCCTCGACCACCGGCGTGTAAATCAGGCCGGTCTTCGGGTTGTAGGCGCCGTGCGGCCATTCCTTCGCGCCGGCCGGGCCGGGGCAGATCTCGACGCCCTCGGGCGATGGCCTGAGGCGCGGCGTGACTTCGCCGGTGGCGGCGATGTCGCCCCAAGTGGCGCGGGCGAACTTCGTGGCGCGCACGAGGTGGCCGTTGGTGCGGTCGAGGACGAAGAAGTAGCCGTTCTTGTCGAAGTGGCCGAGGAGCTTGCGGCCGTCCCGGTCGAACAGGATGTTCTCGTTGACGCCGTCGTAATCCCAGACGTCGTGCGGCGTCCATTGATAGTGCCAGCGGATGGTGCCGTCGTCCGGATCGAGCGCGACCACGCCGGAGGTGTAGAGATTGTTGCCGGGGCGCACGCTGCCGTCGAAGTCGGGGCCGGGATTGCCGGTGCCCCAGTAGACGAGATCGAGATCGGGATCGTAGGTGCCGGTGATCCAGGAGCTGCCGCCGCCGCGCGCCCACGACTGCGCGTCGCCGCCCCAACTCTCGGATCCCGGCTCGCCGGGCGCCGGCACGAAGTAGCGCCGCCAGACGCGCGCGCCGCTGTCGAGATCGAAGGCGTCGAGATGTCCGCGGATGCCGTACTCCGCTCCCGACGAGCCGGCGATGATCAAGTTCTTGACGATCAGCGGCGCGGCGGTCGCGCTCTCTCCTGCGCGCACGTCGGCGTAGACCGTCTCCCACACTTTGCGTCCGTTCGTGGCATCGAGCGCGACCAGATGGCCGTTCTGCGTCGAGACGTAGACGCGCCCTTTGGCCACGGCCACGCCGCGGTTCACGTTGCCGCAGCAGAGCGGCGTGTCGAGCGGCACGGAGTGTTTGTACTGCCACAAAAGCTGGCCGCTGGCGGCGTCGATGGCCCAGACGTAGCCGTCCCATCCCGAGACGAACATCACCCCGTCGACGACGATCGGCGCCGCTTCGAACGAATACGTGGCGGGATTGGCGACGAGGCCGATCACGCCGAACTGGAAGACCCACGCCGGCCGCAGCGACTTCACATTGCCGGTGTCGATCTGGTCGAGGGTGCTGTAGCGCTGGCCGTCGTACGCGCCGTAGTACGTGAGCCAGTTCTGCGGCTCGCTGCGCGCGTTGCGGATGCGCTCGGCGGTGACGCCGTTCACGACCGGCGGCGCCGTCTTCGGGCTCGCCTCATTGAGCGATCCGAACGGCTCCGGCGTCTGCGTCAGCGGATGCGACGGGTAGTGCTCGCAGCCGGCCAGCAATGCAGCGAAGGCGATGGCGATCAGTGTCCGTCGCATTACGGCCTCCTCTGCTTCGGACGGTCGAGGCGTCCTTCGGGCGGCGTCTCTCCTTTGACGATGACGAGGCCGAGCATGCCGCGGCCGGCGTGATTGGAGATCGGACAGCCGAACCAGTAGAGGCCGGGCTGATTGAGCGTGACGCGCACTTTGCCGGAGGTGCCGACGGGCAGCGTCAGCAGTTGCCGGTCGCCGTCGCTCGGGACGAAGGCGGCGTGCGTGACGACGTCGTCGTTCGAGAACTCGAGCTCGAGATCGCCGCCGCGCGCCATCGTCACGATGGCCGGGTACCAGATGTACTGGTTTTTCGGGACGTAGATGCGCGAGCGGAAGACGCCGTCGTCGCCGAGCTGCGCGCGCGACAGGCCGCCGTGAGCGAAGAGGCGCGCCACGATGGCTTTGTTCGGCTCGTCGACGTTCGGCAGCTCGTTGACCAGCCGCACCACGCGCGGATTGAGCTGCTTGAGCACCGAGGGACGGAGGAGACGGACGTACTCGCAACTGGTGAGCAGAAGAGCGGCAGCGGCGACTGCGGCCAATCGTGTTCGCATGATTTTTCGGCCGTGCATGTCGAATGCCCGGTTTCGCAAGCGACGGCAAGCGAAAGTGTGGCGGCACTCGATGATGGTCCTTCCGTACAATGCCGCGCGGTGGCCGACTTCGCTCCCGCCTGGTTTCTCCGCGGCCCGCATGCGCAGACCATCTGGGGCCGCATCGCCCGTCCGCGGCGGCTGGTGGCGTTCCGCCGCGAAGTGCTGCCGACGCCCGACGGCGACGAGCTGGTGCTCGATCATCTCGACGCGCCGCCGCGCGCGCAGGCGCCGCTGCACTTCATCCTGCTGCACGGTCTCGAAGGCAGCTCGTACTCGGTCTACATGCAGGGCGTGCTCGCGGTGATCGCGCGCCACGGCCACGCCGCCACGGCCGTCAACTTCCGCTCGTGCGCGCGCGATCCGCACAACATCCTGCGCATGCTGCCGAACAAGCGGCCGCGCTTCTATCACTCCGGCGACACCGGTGACTTCGACTTCGTCCTGCGCACGCTGCATGCGCGCGATCCGCACGCGCGCTTCGCCGCCTTCGGCGCATCGCTCGGCGGCAACGTCGTGCTCAAGTGGCTCGGCGAGCATCCCGAGCAGACGCTCGTCTCCGCCGCCGCCACGCTCTCGGTTCCGTACGACCTCGGCGCCGGCGCGCGCCTGCTCGAGAAGAGCGCGACGGGGCGCTTCTACCTCTCGCGGTTTCTGAGCACGCTCAAGCGCAAGGCGATGCGCGACGATATCGCGCCGCTCGTCGACCGCGCCGCCGTGCTGCGCGCGCGGACGTTCGTCGAGTTCGACGATGCCGCCACCGCGCCGATCCACGGCTTTGCCGATGCGAACGATTACTACGCGCGCTCGAGCTCGATCCACTACGTCGGCCGCGTGACCACGCCGACGCTCGCCTTGAACGCGGAGGACGATCCGTTCCTGCCGAACGACATCCTGCCGCGGGCGCGCGCCGCGGCATCGAAGGCGATCGACTTCCGCACGACACCGGCCGGCGGACACGTCGGCTTCATCGGCGGCCGCGCGCCGTGGCGCTGCGAGTATTGGGCGGAGGAGCTGGTCGTGCGCTGGTGCATCGAGGCGGCGGCCTCGTGACGCGCGCGGAGTCGCGGCGCGAGCTCGCGCTGTCGGCCGCCTTCGCCGTCTGGGGCCTGGCCATCGCCATCGCCCTCGCCGCGGTCTGGCTGCGTCCTGCGCCGCCGGAGCAGATCCCGGGATTGGCGAAAGCGCTCGGCTTCGACGCGCACGCACCGTTCCGTTTCGTCGCGGGCCTCATGCTGCTGCCGCTGCTGCTGCCGCTCGCGCTGCGGCCGTTGGCCACGCGGCTGGCGCAGGCGCGGCTCTGGCCGCGTGCGGCGGTGTTCGCGGCGGTGGTGGTGACGCTGTGGTTCGTGACCATCACTCGCGACGTGACGTGGGCGATCGTGCCGTGCGCGCTCGTCGTCGCCGCGGCGACGCTGTTGCGCGCGCGCGATCTCCGCTTCACGCGCCGCGATGCCGTGCTGCTGCCGGTGTTCCTCACCGCGCTGCTGGCCATGCTCGACGTCGCGCCGAATCTCCCCGGCGATCGGGCGCTGATCGTCGCGGCGCTGCTGGTCTTCGCCGTGCGCGCCGCCGTCGCGTTCCTGCCGTCGCCGCTGCTACCCGCATTCGCATTCATCGCCGCGCCGTTCGGCCTCTTGCTGCAGACGAGTTTCTTCGCCCGCGATCAACGCTACTTCGGCTGGCACGCGCTGGCGTTCGTGACGATCACGCCGTTCGTGCTGCGCCTGCTGCTGCGCGATGCGCGCCGCGCAATCCTGATCCTCACCTTCCTCACGTATCCGGTCGCGCTCTACAGCTACGCGAACGCGATGAGCCTGCCGACGGCGGAAGGAAAGCCGCGGGTGAATTTCTTCGAGGACTCGCATCCGCTGATGCCGGCCTCGGAGTATCTGCGCGGCGAGCTGCCGTACCGCGACGTGCTGCCGGCGCACGGGCTGCTCGAGGACGGCCTCTTCGACTACGGCATCTTCCGCATCGCCGGCGTCACGGCGGGCACGCGCCTGAAGTGGCGCTTCGTCATCGGCAACTTCAACATCGTCGCGCTCTACGCCATCGGCCTCGCCGCGACGGGGTCGGCCGAGGCGGGACTGTTCGCGGCGCTGCTCGCGGTGATGACCGGCGCGTACACGATGCACGTGCGCCTGCTGCCGTCGCTGGTGACGCTGGCGCTGCTGGTGCGCGCGGTGCGCACGCGGCGTACGCGCCTGCTTCTGTGGGGCGGCCTCGGCACGGTGATCTGCGGGCTGATGAGCGTCGACTTTGGCGCGTATGCGTTCGTCACGCTGCTGGTGATCCTGCTGCGCTGGCGCCGGTGGATCGCCTGGCGCGCGGCCATGATCGGCGTGGCCATTGGCGTCGTGCCGATGGTGCTCGGCTTCGCTCTCTTCGGCATCCTCGATGATTTCGTACGCACGACGTTCGTCGAGGTGCTGTCGGTCGGGCCGGCGTACACGCTCAAGCTCTTCGAGGCGCCGCCGCCGTTCGCCAACCGGCCGTTTCCCGACGTGCTCGCGGCCATCCTCGAGCGCGACGCCGTGAATTACTTCGCCTGGTGCGCGATCGTGGTGTGGGTCGGCGCGACGCTGGTGCGCCGCCCGCGCCGCCGCACCGAGGGTCTGTTCGTGCTCGCGGTCTGGTCGGTGGCGGTGGCGCTGTCGTACGCGGAGCGGCATCACCTCTACTTCAGCGTCATCACCTCGGTGTTCATCCTCTTTCTGCTGCTGCTGCTCGTGCGGCGCCGCAGTCCGCTCGCGCTGCCGGCCATCGCCGCCACGATCGTGCTGGCCGGCCCGACCACGCACCTCGGCGTCCTCGGCTGGATGCGCCGCGCGCGCGCGCCGGTCGAGCCGAACTTCGTCGAGCTGCGCGAGCCGCCGCGCGCGCGCGGCGCTTACTACCACGCGTCCGACGCGCAGGTGGTCGAAGCCGTAGGGAAATACCTCCGTCTTTCCATGAATCCGGAAGATACGTTTTTCGACCTGACCAACCGCGGCATGCTCTATTTCCTCTACCGCCGCGACTGCCCGATCCGCGAGTACGAGGTGGCCTTCTACGAGCGCGAAGAACAGCAGCGCGCCATCATCGCCAGGCTCGACGCGAATCCGCACGTGCGCGCCGTGCTCGTCCCCGGCCCGCACGGCCGCTATACCGTCGACAACATCCCCAATCCCGACCGCGCGCCGCTGGTCTGGCAGTGGGTGCAGCAGAACTTCGAGCCCGACTTCGAAGAAGGAGAGGTCGTCTTCTGGCGGAGGAAGTAGCGGCTCCTCTGCTAGCATCCGCCGCATGACCGTCACCGCCGCGACGAGCGGCACGACGCTGCTCGCGCGCTTCACCGCCTTCATCGCCGAGCGCCATCCGTTCGCCGCGAAAACCGCCATCCGCGTGGTCGAACAGCTCGTCTCGGAGCGCGGCGCTGACGACGCGGAGTCACTGCGCGCGCCGCTGCGCGATGCGCTCGATGGGGCGCTCGCGGAGTCGCTCGCGATCGGCGAGCTTGCCGAGGTCACGCCGCGCGTTTCGGGAGACGAGCGGCTGCGCATCGCGCGCGACGAGGTGCTCGAAGCGTGCGACGGCTTCCTCCGCCGCGAAGCAATCGCCGCATCGCTCACGCGCGACGAGAAGCGCGAGATGTTGCGCGGCATGCTGCTCACGCGCGCGACGGACAACCGCCTCAAGCAGTTCTTCACCGGCGGCGACGTCCGCTGGGGCAACGCATCGTTCCAGGGCAAGGGCTTCCGCTCCCTCGGGCAGGAAGCGATCTACGCCGCGGCCATCCGCCTCCGCCGCGAGCCGTTCGGCGATGTGATCTCGCCGATGATCCGCGACCTCGGCGCGGTGCTGGCGATGCACAACGCGCCGGAGACCGTGCGCATGGTCCTGAGCGCGCAGATGGGCAAAGCGGGCGCGCCGATGAACGGCAAGGATCTCCACGTCGGCGACTGGTCGCACGGCATCCTGCCGGCGATGGCGCCGCTCGGCAGTCCCGCACTCACCATCGCCGGCATCGCCATGGCCTTTCAGTTGCGCAAAGAAGCGCGCGTGGCGGTGTCGTTCATCGGCGAAGGCGCGACCTCGCTGGGCGAATGGCACGAAGCGATCAATGCCTGCGCGGCGCGCAAGCTGCCGGCGATCTTCTGCATCCAGAACAATCAGACGGCGCTGTCGACGCCGGTGCGCGAGAACTCCGCCGTGCGCATGTTCGCGGATAAAGGGAGCGGTTACGGAGTTCCATCCATCACGATCGATGGAACCGATCCGGAAGCGATCGCCGCGGCGTTCGCATGGGCGGCGGAGCGCGCGCGCGACGGGCGCGGCGTGACGCTGATCGAGCTGGTGGCGATGCGGATGTGCGGACATGCGCATCACGACGACATGCTCTACCTCGGCAAGGATCCGCAGACGTCATGGTCGTATCCGCAGCTCAACGAGGGCGGCTACGCCGATCGCGAGGCGTACGAGTTCTGGCGCGCGCGCGATCCGCTGACGACGTATGCGGCGAAGCTCGAGGCCGAGGGTGTGGTGGATGCGGCGGAAGTCGAGCAGTGGAAGCGGGAGATCGAGGCGCTGGTCGAGCAGGAAGCGCGCAACGTCATTGACGCGCCGTGGCCCGACGGCGAAGCGGCCGGCGAAGGCGTGCTGGCGAGCGAGCCGCGCCGCACGCGCGTCGAGGTGCTCGACGAATCGTGGCGGCAGGAGGCTTCGCAGAATCGCGCGCTGCCGCCGCTCGAGGAAGGACCAGCGTTCGATCCGAAGGGAAAGACGTTCCTCGAGGCGGTGATGCTCGGCGTCGGCGACGTGCTGCGCGCCGACGAGCGCGCCTTCGTGTACGGCGAAGACGTCGGCGGCAAGTACGGCAACGCCTTTCTGCTGCTCCGGCCGCTGCTCAAAGACTTTGGCGAGCGGATCATCAACTCGGTGCTGTCGGAGGCGTCGACCATCGGCGTCTGCACCGGCGCGGCGCTGGCCGGCATGCGGCCGATCGGCGAGATCCAGTTCAACGACTTCGTCGCCACGGGATTCAACGCGCTGGTCAACAACGCGGCGAAGCTGCGCTATCGCTGGGGCGCAGAGGTGCCGTTCACGCTGCGGCTTCCATGGGGCGGCTTGCGCCACGCCGGCCCGTATCACTCGCAGAACACCGAGGCCTGGTTCTATCGCACGCCGGGATTGAAGATCGTCGCGCCGTCGACGCCCTACGACGCGCGCGCGCTGATGAGCGCCGCCGCCGCCGATCCCGACCCGGTGCTCTACTACGAGCACATCGCCCTCTATCGCGATCCGAAAGTGAAGCAGCTCCTCGGCGACGACGCCCCGGCGCCACTTCCCATCGGCAAAGCCGCGCTCCGCCGCGCCGGCGACGACCTGGCCATCATCTCGTACGGCGCCTACGTCCACGTGGCCATGCGCGTGGCCGCGACGCTCGCCAACGACGGCATCGACTGCGCCGTCCTCGACCTCCGCACCCTCGCACCGCTCGACCGCGAATCCGTCCTCGCCGTCGCCCGCCACTGCAACCGCGTCCTCATCCTCCACGAAGACACCCGCACCGGCTCCATCGGCGAGTCCCTCGCCGCCATCATCCAGGAAGAAGCCTTCGAATACCTCGACGCGCCGATCCGCATCGTCGGCGCGCTCGACACGCCTGTGCCGTACTCACCGCCGCTGGAGGAGCTTTTCCTGCCGAGAGAAGCAGAGATCGAGCGGGCGGCGCGGCTGGTGGTGGGTTACTGAATCAGGTGATCGAGGTCGAGAAAATCCTGCTTCCGGCCCGCGGCGCGTTTGCTGGCGATCAGATCGTCTTTGCCGATGAACGGAAACGGTTCGCCGTTCACCTTCACCTCGACGCGATTCGCCCATGCCCGATCGAACTCGACACCGGCCGGCTGGGTGAGGAGATCGATGCGCACCGGCTCGGTGCCGAGCTGGTAGATCGTGCCGGGCGTCGAGAGGTCGTGCACTGCGAGGTCGAGCATCGGCGCGCCGAATTCGAGCAGCGCGCGCCACACACGCCCGGCGTTCTCCGGTGTGGGACGCACCCAGATGTCGAGGTCGCGCGTGCCGCGTAGATAGCCGTGAGCGGCGACAGCGTGCGCGCCGATCACGAGGAATTCAGCGTTCGCGGCGGATAACGCGCGCAACATCTCGACGAAATGGCGGTTCATCGAGAGTTCCACTCTGCCACGTCCATAGGGCTTTCGTGATCTCCCATTGCGCTTCGAGACGCTCGCCGGGCGTCATCTGCAGGATGTCTTCGTCGACCGGCGGCTCGTCGCCCACTTTGTACTTGCGTACCTTCCAATGCGAGCGATCGGTCACGCCGCGATCATACCTCGGCGCGGTATGGCGCCCTCACCCACCCGCCGGTGGCTTCGGTCCTCGCGGTCGCGCGCCACTGCAACCGCGTGCCTCATCCTCCACCAAGACACTCGGTCCCTCGGCGCCCTCGATACGCCCGTCCCGTACTCACCGCCGCTGGAGGAGTGTTTCCTGCCGAGCGAAGCGGAGATCGAGCGGGCGGCGCGGCTGGTGGTGGGTTACTAGGTAGCCTATTTCTTCAAATACGTTTGTCGAGCCATTTCGTAAATCTCGGCTGCCGCGCCATCCAGTCCGGCGTCGTCGCGCATTCGCAAAAACAGTTTCTGTGCAGTGGGGTGACCGGCGACGGCGGCGGTGAAAAGCCTGGCGACGAATTCCTCAGCCTCGGCGTACGAGCGAACGCTCACCGGAGTCGACAACCAGCGCGTGTAGTTGCGCAAGAAGCTCGCAACCTCCGCCGGCCGCACCTCCGGACGGAGAGGCAACGTACGGCGGTGGGGGTGACGTCCCCGGTTTGTGCGGATAGCAGCATCCGCTCAACAGGTACGTCCATCCATTTCCAATCGCGCCCAAAGGGCCAGCGCTCGACCTCGACGACTTCGAGCGCCGCTCCTCGGGCTTGAAGATGCGCACTCTGCAATGCGTCAAATTCCAACACCGGCGTCGCGCTTCCGCAGCGGAAGAGCTGAAATTCCGACGCAACCACCGTCGTCGCCTGTCGCGCATCTTCATGCCCGCACGCGACCAGACCATGCGATCCAGCCGTTGCTGCCGGAAGACTCACAAGCAGGTGACTCGAGAGAGCCGCCTCCGGACATCGGCAGCTCGCGTTCGCCGCGAGCGCACCGACCATCAGGAGCACGACGCTGGATGCGCGGAAAATCAGCCGCATCGTCGTGCAGATGAATATAGCCCTGATGGTCGTCGCTTGCTGTGAGCTGCAGGCGGCCAGGCACGCTAATCGCCGATCCGCGTCGCTGGCCTGGCGCGCCCGCCCTGATTCAGTTGGAGAACCGTCGCCTTGCCGCTCGGGTCGAGCTCGAACGTGAAGTCGATGCCGGCGTCCTTTGCGAACCACTTCGTCTCCGACTCGGCGAAGAGTTGCATCTCGCGTCCCGACCAGTGCCGCGCCCAGAGCTCGTTGCCTTTGCGGAAGATCGTCACCACCCGGTCGGGCGCGAGTTGATAGCGCCCGGTGAGGCGATCGAGTTTCTCCGGTGCGACGGTGATCTGCGCACGCTCCGGCGCCTTGTCGGCCGTCCTCACCGCCCGCTCCGGCTTCCCGTCCTGCGTCACGATCATGGCCGTGATCTTCCCGTCGGCGCCGCGCTCGAACGACATCGTGGTGAAGGAGTCCTTGTAGAAGAATTGATCGCGCGCGCGCGGCAGCAGGGCCAGAGGCGCTCCTCCGGTTCGCTGCGAGAACAGCGTCCCGTCTCTGACCGTCAGCGTGCGGACGGTCTTGTCGTCGATCGTGTAGACGCCTTCGTACTCGCCGAGCTGCTCGGCGGTCATGGCAATGGCCACGGGGTTCCACGGCTTGCCGATGGCGTATGTCGCAAGCCGCCGCGCCAGGTACTCGGTCGACACCGGCGACGCGTCCGTGTTCGAGAGAATCGTCACGAAGACCTTCTCCTGCGGCATCCAGAGCGCGTACGCGGTGAAGCCCATGACCCTGCCGCCGTGCGAGATCACGCGGCTGCCGAAAAGATCATCGATCGCCCATCCGTAGCCGTAGCCGGTGGCCTCGCCGCTCGGCAGTTTGTACGGAGTCCATGCGCGGTCGAGCAGATCGCGCCGCACCACTTTCCCGGCCGCGACGGCGTCGGTCCATGTGGCAAGATCGTCGACCGTCGAGATGATCGAGCCGGCCGAGTAGGGAATCGTCGGGCTGACGTAGCGTGCGTTCACGATCGCGCCGCGGTTGCGGTCGTAGCCTTTCACCCGCTTCGGGATGATCCGGATCGGGTCATCGTAAGAGGTGTGGGTCAGGCCGGCTTTGGCGAAGACGTTGGAAGCCATGTAGTCGGCGTAGCTCTGACCGGTGACCTTCTCGATGAGCGCGCCGAGGATCACGTAGTCGGAGTTGCCGGAGGCGTAACGCTCGCCGGGCGCGAACTGAAGCGGATCGTTCTTGAAGGTGTCGATGAGCTGCTGCGGTGTGAGATCGGTGCGGATCAACGACATGAAGTCGTCTTTGCTGCTGTAGCTCGGCATGCCCGACGTGTGCGTGAGCAGGTGCTCGACGGTGATGGCCTTCCACTCACTCGGATAGTCGGGGAAGAACTTCGCGATTGGATCGGCGAGGCTGATCTTCCCTTGCTCGACCAGTTGCAGGATCGCCACCGCGGTGAACTGCTTGGTGATCGAGCCGATGCGGAAGATGTGCTCCGGCTGGATGGCGACGCCGAGCTCCACGTCGGCGAGGCCGTAGGCCTTGCGCAGCAACGCCTTGCCGTCGCGCATGACCAGCACGGCGGCACCCGGTTCGTCTGCCTTGAAGGAGCTCGCCACCACCGCATCGAGCTGCGGCGAGGTGGGAACTTCCTGCGCTGCCGCAGCGGTCTGACAGAGAAGAAGAAGGAGCGCCGCAAGCGGCGCCAGTCGTATTTGTCTCATGCACGCTGTTACGTTGGCGGCCGCGGAATGTGGACAGCCACGTCCCATGACTCATTGAAGAAGTCCGGCGACGATCAGGGCAATGCCGGCCAGCAGCAGGACGACCGCGCAGCCGATCTTAGGCCTCTGCTCGATTGCACGAGCGTCCGAAGGCAAGAGCGGGTCGTAGGCGATTGGGATGCGCGTACCGATCTCGCGGGCGACGTCTGGCGCATCGATCTCGTACTCGACTCCATTGGCCGCGGTGAAGCGCACGACGGCCACGGCGCGGACGTTGAGTGAGACTGTCGTCACTGAAGCTCGGCGCGTCTGCAGTGGGCTCATTTCGCGAGAGATCTCCACGGGTTCCGATGCGGGAGACGATGCCGTCCGCCTGCGTCCTCGCCGCGCACCACGCTTTGTGTTCGCGATGGGTCTTCCTGGCTTTGAACCAGAAGAACGCGGAGAGCGCACAGGCGATGACGCCAGTCGTTACGAGCGACGCGTCGGCCATTCGTCACATACCGCGATACTGCGCCCTCACCCACTGCGCTTCCTCTTCCGTCAGCGCTTCGCCGCCGGCGGCGGCCGCGGCTTCGGACTGGCGCGGGTTGCGTTGGCCGAGAAGGACGCAGGCGGTGGGATTGCCGGTGAGGAGCGCGCCGGTGACGGCGTGCAGGACGGGCTCGGGATGGTTGGCAAAGCGCTCGCGCATGGCAGCGGCGGCGCGTTTGTAGCGCTCGATGACGGTGGCGTCGCGAAAGTCGGGGACGTTGCTGCGGTAGTCGCCTTCGCCGTATTCGACGGGATGCTCGTACTTGCCGAGGAGCAGGCCGTGCTTGAGCGGTGAAAAGAAAGCGACGCCGAGGTCGTGCGCGTCGACGTACGACTTCAGGCCGCTCGACTCGTAGTCATCGTCGACGAGATTGCGATACGGCTGCACGACGTCGGGATCGATGCGCTCGATGACGCGCATGATGTTCGACGCATCCCAATCGGACAAGCCGATGAAACGCACTTTCCCTTCGTCGCGCAGGCGGTGCATGGTGTCGAGCGCGCCGTCGAGCCAGCGGTCGTCGGGGCCGAAGTCGCAATGATGAAAGTAATAGAGGTCGATGACGTCGGTGCGCAGATTGCGCAGCGAGCGCTCGGCCTGCTCGCGCATGAACTTCGGGTCGTACGGATGTCTGGCCGGGCCGTAGACGTAGCCGAATTTCGAGGCGATGAAGATCTCGGCGCGCGGCACGGTGTCCCACATCGAGCCGATGAGCGTTTCGGCGTGGCCGTCGCCGTACGCGTCGGCGGTGTCCCAATGGGTGATGCCGTTCCGATGCGCGGCGGCGAGCGCGGCGCGGGCCTGCTCGTCACTGTGACCGCCCCAGCCGACCGAGGTGCCGTCGTCGGTGACGCGCGGCCCGCCGTGACCCCAGGTGCCGAGGCTGATGGCGGGAACGGAGACGTTGGTGCGGCCGAGGCGGATGAGGCGCATGGCTGGATACTACGCTGGTGCGAACGATGAACGATGAAGGATGAACGATGAACGGGTGCGGGCTTTGTGGTGAGGTTTCGGGGGATGTCGTCTATCGCGACGAGGTCGCGTCCGTGGTCGTGCATCCCGATTGGTCCGTGCTGGGGCACGTCATGATCGTGGCGCGCGCGCACGTGCAAAATCCTTCGGAGCTCGAAGCAATCGAATGGGAGCGGTTCGCGCGGCTGTGGCATCGGGTCGAAGGCGTGCTATTGCAACTCACTGGCGCGGAGCGCGCGATCGCCATGAAGCTCGGGATCGCTACGCCGCATCTGCACGTGCACCTCTATCCTGTCTCCGCGAGCGCCACGCGCAGCGACGTCTTCGCGGCCATCGATGAGAACACGCGCGTCCCTCGGGACGAGGAGTTCGTCGCGGCACTGCGTGCGCACTTGACAGCGCAGTCGGACTGAATGAGCATTCATTCGGACATCGAATGGCCCGGACTACCGCCACTCCGCCGACCAGCAATCACGAGCCCGAGGCCTTTCGCGGCACCTCGAAACGGGAGCGCATCCTCCGCGCCGCCGTCGACGTCTTCGCCGAGCATGGGTACTTCAACGCGAAAGTGGCGCAGATCGCCAAGGCAGCGGGCGTCGCCGACGGCACGATCTATCTCTACTTCGACGGGAAGGAAGATCTGCTGATCACGATCTTCCGCGAGCACACGCGCAACTATCTGCACTCGCTCGAACAGCACCTGGCGAATATCAACCACGCCGAGGAGCGGCTGCGCGTCGCGGTGCGCCACCACCTCGAGACGCTCGGCCGCGACCGCGCGCTCGCCGTCGTGTCGCAGGTCGAGCTGCGCCACAGTCTGAAGTTCATGAGTCTCCTGTCGCAGCAGGAAGTGGCCGACTATCTGAACATCATCCGCAAGATCGTCGAGCATGGGCAGGAACAGGGCGCGTTCCGCCGCAACGTGCATCCGCAGCTCGTGGCGAAGTTCGTCTTCGGCGTACTCGACGAGATGGTGACGTCGTGGATGCTGTCAGAAAAGGAGCACGACCTCGCCGCCCAAGCCGACGCGGTCGCGGACCTGATCCTGACAGGACTGCTCTGACGTCGGTCGACGAATGGGGGACGACGAGGGGCCTCCGGCGGCTGGGGCCACGGGCCCCAGACCCCGTCTGTTGGCCGAGCCTCCGCGACACTGCCTTCCAAGCTCACGACACAGTGT
>DASVQE010000044.1:0-82026 GCA_036389275.1 Thermoanaerobaculia bacterium | reverse complement strand
CACGACACAGTGTCGCGGAGGCTAGGCCAACCAACGGGGTCTGGGGCCTGTGGCCCCAGCCGCCGGAGGCCCCCGGTCGTCCCCATTAGAACGTCCCGCGATACAGCCCGCCGTCGATCTGCAGGGATGTGCCGGTGACGTAGCTTGCGCGCTCGCTGCAGAGAAACGCCACCACGTCCGCCATCTCCTCGACGCGGCCGTAGCGCCCGAGCGGGATCACCTGCTCCGACTTGCGCAGGTACTCCTCCGGCGTGATCCCCTGATCCTTCGCCCGGATCTCGCTGAGCTGCTTCTGCCGGTCGGTGAGGAAGTGGCCGGGCAGCACCGCGTTGACCAGGATCCCATCGCGCGCCACCTGATCGGCCAGCGTCTTCGTCAGCGCGGACAGCCCGGCGCGCAACGTCGAGCTGATCGTCAGCAACTCCACCGGCTGCTTCGCAACGAACGAAGTGAGATTCACGATGCGGCCCCAGCGCCGCGACTGCATCTCCGGGATCACCATCCGGCAGAGACGCACCACATTCAGCAGCGTCGAGTCGATGCCGCTCCGCCACTGCGCTTCCTCGAGCTTGAGAAACGGCGCGGCCGGCGGACCGCCGGTATTCGTGACGAGAATGTCCACGCGTCCGAGGCGCGCGATCGTCTCGTCGTACCACCGCTGCAGATCGTCGGGATTGGCGACATCGCACGACACCGACACATCGCCGAAATCGGGACCGGACCGCGAGCAGACCGAGATTTTGCAACCTTCGCGCTGCAGCCCTTCGGCGATGGCGCGGCCGAGACCTTTCGACGCCGCCGAGACCATCGCCACGCGTCCGCTGATGCCGAGATCCATCGCGTGGGACGATATCAAAGATGACCTGTCCCAACTGCGGTTCCGACCACATCCGCCGCGGCGGCATGCGCACTTGGACCATCTACGTCGTGCTGATCGCGCTCGCCATTCCGGGCGTGCTCCTCTTCCACCTCCACGGCGGCCTCGCCGGCGCGGTGATCATCGCCGCCATCGTGCTCGCCCATCTCCTGCTCAACGAGCGCGTCTGCCTCGACTGCGGCACGCAGTGGCGCGGCGGCGGTTCGCGCGGCGCTGGATGACAAACCGGTGGATGACAAACCCGTCCTTTCGTGTTAATTGCCCGGCGAATGCCCGAGCCTCGCTTCATCCGCAACTTTTCGATCATCGCCCACATCGACCACGGCAAGACCACGCTCTCCGACCGGCTGCTGCAGTCGACGGGTGCGGTCGAGCAGCGCGAGATGCACGAGCAGATGCTCGACGACATGGACCTCGAGCGCGAGCGCGGCATCACCATCAAGGCGCGCGCGGTCACGCTCACCCATCGCGCCAAAGATGGGCAGGACTACACCTTCAACCTCATCGACACCCCCGGCCACGTCGACTTCAGCTACGAAGTCTCGCGCAGTCTCGCCGCGTGTGAAGGCGCGATCCTCGTCGTCGATGCCACTCAGGGCGTCGAGGCGCAGACGCTCGCCAACAGCTATCTCGCCATCGACAACGACTTGGCCATCCTGCCCGTCATCAACAAAGTCGACCTGCCGTCGGCCGAGCCGGAGCGCGTGCGCGAGCAGATCGAGAATGTGATCGGACTCGACGCGCACGACGCCGTGCTCGCCTCCGCGAAAGCAGGCATCGGCGTCGACGAGATCCTGGCGAAGATCATCACCCACATTCCCGCGCCCACCGGCGATCCGGACGCGCCGCCGCGCGCGATGCTCTTCGACTCCTGGTACGACCCGTATCGCGGCGTGATGTGTCTGGTGCGGATGATCGACGGCGAGCTGCGGCGCGGCATGAAGATCAAGTTCCTCTCCACCGGCCGCGAGTACGAGATCGGCGAGATGGGCATCTTCACGCCGAAGCCGACGCCCATCGAGCGCCTCGGCGTCGGCGAAGTCGGCTACTTCGCCGCGAACATCAAAGACATCGTGCTGGCGAAGATCGGCGACACCGTCACCGACGCGAAGGCGAATCCGGAGCCGCTGCCCGGCTTCCAGGAAGTGAAGCCGATGGTGTTCGCCGGACTCTTCCCGATCATCACCGAGGAGTACGAGAACCTGCGGGATGCCGTGGCGAAACTCAAGCTCAACGACTCCTCGTTCTCGTTCGAGCCGGAGAACTCGGTGGCACTCGGATTCGGCTTCCGCTGCGGCTTCCTCGGCCTGCTGCACATGGAGATCATCCAGGAGCGGCTCGAGCGCGAGTTCAACCTCGAGCTGCTGACCACCGCGCCCGGCGTGCGCTACCGCGTCACGCTCACCAACGGCGAAGTGATCGAAGTGGAGAACCCGCAGAAGCTGCCCGACCCGGCCAACATCGCCAAAATCGAAGAGCCCTTCTTCGAAGTGACCATGCTGACGACCGACGAATACGTCGGCCCGATCATCGCCCTGGCCATCGAGCGCCGCGGCGTGCAGAAGAAGCTCGAGTACGTCTCCGCGAATCGCGTGATGATCGTCTACGAGATGCCGCTCAACGAAGTGATCCTCGACTTCTTCGACAAGCTCAAGTCGATCTCGCGCGGGTACGCGTCGCTCGACTATCAGTTCATCGGCTACCGCGAGAGCGATCTGGTGAAGATGGACATCCTCGTCAACGGCGAGCCGCTCGACGCGCTCTCGCTGATCGTGCACAAGGACAAAGCGTTCGCGCGCGGCAAGATGCTGGTCGAGAAGATGAAGGAGTTCATCCCGCGGCAGATGTTCGAGGTCGCGCTGCAGGCCGCCATCGGCAACCGCATCGTGGCGCGCGAGACGGTGAAGGCGCTCCGGAAGAACGTCCTCGCCAAGTGCTACGGCGGCGACATCAGCCGCAAGCGAAAACTGCTGGAAAAGCAGAAAGAGGGAAAGAAGCGGATGAAGAGAGTAGGAAAGGTGGAAATCCCTCAGGAAGCATTTCTGGCAGTGCTGAAGATCGACTGATCGCGCGGCGTGACCGCCGTCACGCATTCAAAATAACGTGGCACGCTTCCGGCTCTTCCGGTCGAATCGAGAACGATTCACGGAGGTCGTCGATGCGCTCTACCCGGCTGCTGTTTCTCCTCATCGCCGCGATCGCGCTGCTGCACGCGGCAGCGGCTCATGGAGCCGGCATCGACATGAACGATCCGCGCCGCGCCCTCGGCCGTGAAGACAATGTGCGCGTCGACGCGCAGCTCGTGCAGGAGACGGTCTCGCCGGGCGCGCCGATCGGCGTGACGTATCAGGTTCAGAACCTCGGCGACGAGGTCATCGCCCTGGCCGACCGCGTCAGCGACGCCAGCTACGACGAGGACTCGCGCACGATCACCGTCGCCATCGGCTCGGAGATTCCGGCCGACGGGCGCATGCCGCATCTGGTCTCGATCGCGCCGGGGCAGACGAAGGTGTTCCGCACCGCCGCCGTGGCCACGATCAACGCCGCCGCCGTGCGCAGCTCGCTGGTCGCGCCGCCGCGCTATGTGCAGGTGAAGGTGACGGTGCTGCGCGATCTCGCCTCGTTCGAGCCGCTGACGGAGCGTCGCGCGCTGAGCGATCAACTGTTCGACCACTGGCTCGAATCAAACGACACGATCTTCCTCAACAGCATCCCGGTTCAGTGGTCCGCGCGCCCGCGCACCGCCGTGGCCGAGGCGGACCAGCGCGGTACGTACTGAAGGGGACGACGAGGGGCCTCCGGCGGCCGGGGCCACGGGCCCCGGACCCCATTGATTGGCCTAGCCTCCGCGACACAGTGTCGCGAGCTTGGAGGCAGTGTCGCGGAGGCTAGGCCAACCAAACGGGGTCTGGGGCCTGTGGCCCCAGCCGCCGGAGGCCCCCGGTCGTCCCCATTCGTTCTACACTAGGCGGCCTTGCTCAAGACCTTTGCACGCGTGACGCTGCTCCTGCTCGCCGGATGCAGCAGCATTCCGGTCGACATGGATGCGCCGCGGCGCGTGGTCGGGACCGAGAGCGCGGTGCGCGTCGATGCGGAGATCCGCGGCGACGAGCTGCGGCCCGGCACGCCGGTGCCGATCACCTACGAGATCACGAACAACCGCGACCGCCCGATCGCCGTGGCCGACATCGTCCCGGAGACGAGTTACGACGCCGAGTCGCAGGTCGTGACGGTGAACATCGGTTCGGAAGTGCCGGGCGAGCAACTGCTGCCGCGGCTCGTCGAGATCGCGCCGGGCGAGAAGAAGACGTTCACCACCTCGGCGCGTATCGCGTTCCTCTCGCCGGCCAGCGGCGGCGAAGGCTCGCCCTCGCCGAATCTCGCCTACGGTCTGCGCGTGAAGGTGAATTTCCTCGGCGATGTCGAGCCGTTCCGCGAGCTGATCGGCATCACCCAGAAAGCGGTGTCGGACAAAGCGCGCGCCGACGCGCTGTTTCCGATCTGGCTGGAGAAGAACGAAGCGGTGTACACGAACGCGGTGCCGATGCGCTGGCGCGGCCGCGAGATCGCCGCGCCGCCCGATGCCACGCCGCCAACCACCCGCGGCCGCGCACCGCGCCGCCCGCCGCTCTGACGAACGGGGGACGACCGGGGGCCTCCGGCGGCCGGGGCCACGGGCCCCGGACCCCGCTGATTGGCCTAGCCTCCGCGACACAGTGTCGCGAGCTTGGAGGCAGTGTCGCGGAGGCTAGGCCAATCAATGGGGTCTGGGGCCCTCGGCCCCAGCCGCCGGAGGCCTCTCGTCGTCCCCCGTTCCGTAGCGACGACGGCTAGAAGCTGCGCACGGCTTGGGATTCGTCCTCGTAGACTTCGAAGACGGTGATGAGCTGCGTCACGTGCAGCAGCTCGTTGAGCTTGGCGGGCAGGTGGAGGAGCTTGAGTTTGCCGCCGCGATTGGTGACCGTCGTGTAGGACCCGACCAGCTCGCCGATGCCCGACGAGTCGATCGTGGTGACGCCGCTCAGGTCCAGCAGGATGTTCGTCTTGCCGCTATTGACGGCGTTGCTGATCACTTCGCGCAGTTGCGTATCTCCCGCGCCGATCGTGATCTTTCCCTGCAGGCTGATGATCTCCACGTTGTCGGCGCTCCGGGTGCTGGCTTTCATCTGTCTCTCCTTCTCGAACTCTTCAGGCTTTCGTGCTCGCGAGGCCGCTGGTGCCGTTGGCCAGGTTCTTCGTCATCACCAGCGACGTGCCGCCGCCGGGCGCGAACGAGTAACTGACCTGGTCCATGAACGTCTTCATGTAGAAGATGCCGCGGCCGCTGGTTTTCATCAGGTTCTGCGGATTGAGCGGGTCGCTCACTTTCTCCGGATCGAAGCCTTGTCCCTCGTCCGAGATCGTGATCTCCAGCTCCTTGTCGTGCAGATCGAAGGTGGCGAACACCTTCTTCTTCACGTCGAGTTTGTTGCCGTGCTTGATGGCGTTCGCGACCGCTTCGCGCACCGCCATCCCGATCCAGTGAGACCCATCCTCGTCCACACCCGCGTTCTCGCACAGGTGCTCCGCGATCACCTGCACCAGTTCGATGTTCTCGAAGCGGCTGCTGATCGTGATTTCGATACGCTCGCTGTCGCCGCGTTCCATGGACTGAATCGGATGCGCATTCTATGGAAAACGGAATGACGTGCGCAAACCTGTCGTTGGCGAGCCCATGACCACGGTGCGCGCCGCGCGCTTTCTCGCCGTTTTTCTCGTCGCTTCCTGCTGCTACGCCGCCTCGCCGCTCGACCCCGGCATGAAGGCGGTCGAGCAGATCCGCGGCCGCAAGTTCGTCCACACCGTGCGCAACGTCTCCATCGACCGCTCCGATCTCTCCAAATACCTCATCAAGGAGATGCAGGAGTCGACGCCCTATCCGATGGACCAGTGGGGCCGCGTGCTGCGCGCGCTGCAGCTCGTCGACGTCGAGCCGTCGCAGATCGTGCCGAAGATGCTCGCCCTCTACGAGTCGCAGGTGCTCGCCTTCTACGACCCGAAGGCGCACGTCTACTACTCCATCAAGCAGATGCCGCAGCTTCCGGAGCAGGCCGCGAAGATGGTCGATCCCGAACAGCTCGAAGAGATGGTCATGGTCCACGAGCTGATGCACGCGCTGCAGGACCAGCACTTCGGCCTCTCCACGCGCGAGCAGGCGCTCCTGCGCGACACCGACGGCGGCATCGCCTACCACTCCGTGCTCGAAGGAGAAGCGGTGCTGGTGATGCTGGCCCACATGCTCGGCAAGTCGGGCGTCTCGCTCGACGACGTGATCAAGGATGAGGCGATGGTCGGGATGCTCACCTCGGCCGCGGCGGCGGAGACGATGATCGATCCGTCGACGCCGCGCTATCTGGCCGAGTCGCTGAAGTTCCCCTATCTCGAAGGCTTGAAGTTCGTCGTCGCCGCCTATCGCCGCGGCGGCTGGGCGGAGCTCGACAAGGTGCATGCGAATCCGCCGCGCTCGACGCGCGAGGTGCTGCACCCGGAGGAGTACTTCGCCCACAGCTTTCATCCGCAACCGTTCGACACCACCAAACCTGCCGGCGCAACCGCCGTCGAGCACCTCGGCGAGTTTCACTGGCGCTTCCTCGTCGGCCCCGACGCCTCGCGCGGCTGGCTGGCCGACCGCGCCGTCGTCTATCCCGACGGGCGCGTGAACGTGACCACGCAGTGGGAGTCGCCGGAGCGGGCTACTGCGTTCGCGACTGCCTACGAGAACTTTCTCAAGCAGCGCGGACTTGCGCCGAAGATCACGCGCAACGGCGCGAACGTGCAGGCCGCCTACACCGCGAAATGAACATCGACTACGCGACCCTCGAGCGCGACGTCTTCGACGGCACCTTCCGCATCAAACTGGAGGAAGAGCTGACCTCCGGATTTCGGCAGATCCGCAATTCCGGAGAGCGGCTTCCACTGCCTTCCCACTATGCGTCACAAATCGCGGAGATCGTGAACCGCGACGCACAGCTCGACGAGAACCTCAAGTACGAGCTCTATCAGGAGATTCTCTCCGCGTGCGAATCGGCGCGCGCAACGGTCCTGGGCGAAGACGATAAGATCGTCTCGTGAAGCACAGTCTCGACCGTCACCGGCCGCTGTCGTCCTTCGCGACGACCGGCGGCTGAGCGTGCAAGCTGGGTCAGGATGACCTGCGCTCGATCCTCTCTCATCTCCCTTCATTCGAAGGGCAGGGGGATCTTCTGGTCGGAACGTCGACCGCCGACGACGCCGCGGTGATCCGCATCGCCGGCGACATCGCCATCGCCCAGACCGTCGACTTTTTCACGCCCATCGTCGACGACCCGTACCTCTTCGGCCAGATCGCCGCGACGAACTCGATCAGCGACGTCTACGCCATGGGCGCCACGCCGATTCTCGGCCTGGCCATCGCCGGCTTTCCCACCGACAAGCTGCCGCTGCGCGTGCTCGAGGAGATCCTTCGCGGCGGCGCGGAGAAAGCGGCGGAGGCGGGCTTCCCGGTCGCCGGCGGCCACACCATCATCGACGACGTCCCGAAGTACGGCTTGGTCGTGACCGGCGTGGTGCAGGCCGACCAGCTCGTGCGCAACTCCACCGCGCACGCCGGCGATCGTCTGTATCTCACGAAGCCGATCGGCAACGGCATTCTGGTGAGCGCGCATCGCGCCGCGACGACGAAGCGCTTCTTCAAACCGCAGGCGCCGCCGCTCGACGACGCCATCCGCTGGATGACCACGCTCAATCGCGACGCGGCGAAGGCGATGGTCGAGGCGGGCGCCAGCGCCGCCACCGACGTCACCGGCTACGGCCTGATCGGACATCTGCTGGAGATGTGCGAAGGCGCGCGCACCGGCGCGACGCTGCAGGTCTCGCGCGTGCCGGTGCTCGATCGCGCCCGCGAGCTGCTCGCGCGCGGCTTCCGGCCCGAAGGCACCATGCGCAACGTGAGCAACTTCCGCGGCCGGGTGCGCTTGTCGGTCGCCGAAAGCGAGCTCACATTGATGTGCGACGCGCAGACCTCGGGCGGCCTTCTGATCGCCATCGCGCCCGAGCGCGCGGCCGCGCTCGAGGCGGCGCTGCAGCGGAGCGGCCTGTTCTATGCAAACGTCGGCGAGATGACGGACGCCGCGGGCGTCATCACACTCGAACCGTAGAAGGAGATTGCATGGCTGACTCGAATGGGGGCTTTCCGGACGACGTGAACACCGTCCCTAGCGAAGGTGGCACGACGTGGGTCGAGATCGCCAGCACCGGAGGCATCGAGGAAGCGCGGCTGCTGCAGGGCTTTCTCGACGCAGAAGGAATCAACGCGCAGGTCGAGAACCTGAAGTTCAGCATGGAGCCGATCAACTTCGGCACGATGGGCGAGGTGCGGATCTACGTGAAGGCCGAGGATGAGGCGCGGGCGCAGGAGCTCCTGCGGCAGAGGAATGCGGAGTACGAGCAGCTCGACGACGACGAGGAGACGCTGGTGACCGACGAGGGACCGGCGCTGATCGACGAGAACGCGCGGGCCGAAGGCGATGACGGAGCCGATTCCTGATCGCGAGCGCGATGCGAGCGACCCCGAGCCGGCAGTGATGCCGCGCTGGGTGCCGCTGCTCATCGGCGCCATCCTGGTGCTGCTCGCGGCGCTGGCGGTCTTCACCGGACTGCGCTACCGCGAAGACGCCATGGGTGGCGGCGTGGTGCGGCAGCGCAGCGCGTCGCGCGCCACCGCGCCCGCGCCGCCGGGCGAGCCGGGCGCCGGCGCGTCGCTCGTGCTGCACGGCGAGTCGGGCGAGAACCGGCCGTCGGCGAACGAGCCGGTGCAGGGGCAGTCGCGCGCCGTGATCACCAACGGCTCCGCAGGCGTCGAAGCGGTGGTGCGCGTCTGGGCCCGCCGCGGCATGATCTTCAACGTCCTGCCCGACGACGCCACCGTCTACGTCAACGACCTCCGCATCGGCGAGGTCTCCCAGTTCAACACCGTCGACGAAGTCTACGAATTCGCCGAGCCGGGGAGCTACACCGTGCGCGTGGTCGCGCCGAACGGCGCGACGCGCACATTCGTCGTCACGGCCGCGGACGACGCGAAGCAGGACGTGGCGCGGATCAGCGTCAAGTTGTGAATCCTGCGCGCAGCGCAGGATCTCCGGCTACACCGCGCTGCGAGTGCCTATCATCGTAACGCGAAGCTCCGCGGCTTCGAAGGCAATCGCAGCGCTCCTGGGCAGCCGCGATCCGGTGTAGCCGGAGATCCTGCGCCGCGATGCGGCGCAGGATGAACTGCTTCTCTAGTGCGCCGCCGCCTGCGCTTCCTTCGCCTTCTTCGACTCCGTGATGATCTTCTCCTGCATCTGCTTCGGCACTTCCTCGTAGTGCGAGTACTCCATGTGGAAGCTGCCGCGGCCCTGGGTCAGCGAGCGCAGGGTCGAGCCGTAGGTGAGCATCTCCGAGAGCGGGACACGCGCGTGCACGACCTGCGAGTCTTCTTCCGCATCGACGCCTTCGACGCGGCCGCGCCGTGAGTTGAGGTCGCCCATGATGTCGCCGACGTACTCGCTCGGCGCGGTGATGTCGACGTGCATGATCGGCTCGAGCAGCGTCGGCCGCGCTTTCTCCATCGCCTCCTGAAACGCCAGCGAGCCGGCGATCTTGAAGGCCATTTCCGAAGAGTCGACGTCGTGATACTGCCCATCCTTGAGCCGCACCCGGAAGTCGACCACCGGGAAGCCGGCCAGGTAGCCTTTCACGCGCGCGTCCTGAATCCCTTTTTCCACGGCCGGGATGTACTGCCGCGGAATCGCGCCGCCGAAGATCTCGTCGACGAACTCGAAGTCCGCGCCGCGCGGCAGCGGCTCCATCGTGATCTTGCAGTCGGCGAACTGTCCATGTCCGCCCGACTGCTTCTTGTGCCGCCCATGCGCGTCGGCCGGTTTGGTGATCGTCTCGCGGTACGGCACCTTCGGCGGATGCAGCACCACGTCGACGTTGTACTTCTTCTTCAGCTTCGCCACCACGATCTCGACGTGGAGCTGGCCCTGGCCGCTGATGAGGAACTCCTTGGTCTGCTCGTCGCGCGCGAACTTGATGGTCGGGTCTTCCTCGATGATGCGATGGATGGCCGCGCCGAGCTTGTCCTCGTCGCCGCGCGCCTTCGGCTCCACCGCGAAGGCGATGGCCGCTTCCGGATAGCGGATGTGCTCGAGCACGATCTGGTGATCCTTCGCCGAGATCGTGTCGCCGGTGAAGGTGTCCTTCAGCTTCGCCACCGCGCCGATGTCGCCGGCGCGCAGCTCGCCGACCGGAAGCTGCTGCTTGCCCTGCAGCACCTGCAGCTTGCCGACGCGCTCTTCGTGATCGCGCGACGCGTTCCAGTACGGATGATCGGAAGTGAACGTACCGGAATAGACGCGGAACAGCGACACGCGGCCGGAGAAGGGATCGGAGAAGGTCTTGAACACGAGCGCCGCCGGGAAAGCCTCGGCGCGGCGATCGAAGGTGATCGCTTCACCTTTCTTGTTCGTGCCGGCGATGGTCGTTGCTTCGGCGGCCGAAGGAAGCATCGACACAAATGCGTCGAGGATGCTCTGCCCGCCGACGTTGTGCGAGGCGGAGGCGAAGAGCACCGGGAAGATCTCGTGATGGGCGACCTCGCGGCGCAGGCCGTCGAGCAGCTCTTCCTGCGACAGTCCACCCTGTTCGAAGAAGCGCTCCATCAGCGTGTCGTCGCCCTCGGCCACCTTCTCGATGAGCCGCTCGCGCCACGCGTCCGCTTCCTCTTTGTACTCGGCCGGGATGTCGATGGCGTCGAACTTGCCCGAGCCGTCGGTGTGATAGCGATACGCCTTCATCGCCGCCAGGTCGATGACGCCGGAGAAATCCTTCTCCTCGCCCATCGGCATCTGGATCGGGACGACGTTCTTGCCGAACTTCTTCTGCAGCGCCTCGAGCGTACGCGTCGCGGAGGCGCGGTCGCGGTCCATCTTGTTGACGATGATCAGGCGCGGCAGCTCGTACTCCTCGATGAACTTCCACACCTTCTCTGTGGTGACCTCGACGCCCGTGACGGCGCTGACCACCACGGCCGCGGAGTCGGCCACGCGCAATGCGCTCTTCGCTTCCATGATGAAGATGCCGAAGCCGGGCGTGTCGAGCAGATTGACCTTGGTGTCCTTCCACTCGGCGAAGGCGACGGCGGTGGAGATCGAGTGCTTGCGCTCGATCTCATCGGGATCGAAGTCGGTGACGGTGGTGCCGTCTTCGACGCGTCCCATGCGCGTATTCGCGCCGGCGTTGAAGAGCAGTTGCGAGACCAGCGTCGTCTTGCCGGTGTCGTTGTGTCCCACGATTGCCACGTTCCGGATCTCGGAACCCGAATAGACCTTCATGAGCTCGACTCCATCAGGAATTTAGCAGCAGGCGTGACATCATAGATGAAAGCGCACACGGCGATCCCGCCGCGCTGTGACCGTTCGCGCGCAACCGCAGGAGTTATCATTGTCCGCTTATGAAACTCCCACCGCCGCCGGAGCCAATCGCCTCTTGAAGCTCGGGCGCTACGAAGTCGTTCGGGAGCTCGGCAAAGGTGCCATGGGGATCGTGTATCTCGCGAAGGATCCCCTGATCGGACGGCTGGTCGCGCTCAAGACGATCCGCGCCGCCGCGCACGCCGACGACGACGAGGCGAAGGAGTTCCAGCAGCGCTTCATCCGCGAGGCGCAGGCGGCCGGCATCCTCAATCATCCGTCCATCGTCACGGTGCACGACATCGGGCAGGACGACGCCACCGGCACCTCGTTCATCGCCATGGAGTACGTCGAAGGGCAGAACCTCAAAGAGGTGCTGCAGCAGGGTCGCGCGCTCAGCTTCGACCAGATCGGCGACATCATCGCGCAGGTGGCCGAGGCGCTCGACTTCGCGCATGCGAAAGGCATCGTCCATCGCGACGTCAAGCCGGCCAACATCATCCTCATCGACGGCACGCGCGCGAAGATCACCGACTTCGGCATCGCCAAGATCGCATCGGGCGCCGCCAATCTCACCAGCACCGGCCAGTTCCTCGGCACGCCGAACTACATGGCGCCCGAGCAGATCAAAGGCGCTCCCGTCGACGGCCGCACCGACATCTTCGCCCTCGGCATCTGTCTGTACGAGTGTCTGACGCGGCGCAAGCCGTTCGGCGGAGACTCGCTGACGTCGATCTCCTACAAGATCGTCCACGAGCCGTTCCCGTCGCTGCAGGAGATCAACCCGCAGATCCCCGAGGCGTATGAAGAGCTGGTTGCGAACTGCCTGGCCAAGGATCCGGCCAAGCGGTACCAGCGCGCGCGCGACCTTTCCAATGCTTTGCGCGCGGTGATCCGCGGCGAGCGTCCCACGCGGCCGCCCGACCCGGTGCTCGCCGACGAGACCGTGCTCACACGCGAGCGGAGCGCGGCGGCGGCCGCCACCACTGACCGGCAGCCGACGGTCGAAGTGCCGTTCCCGGCTGCCGCGGCGGCAGCGCCGGCCGCGGCGGACGTCGGCAGCAGCACCCGTCCGCACGGAAAGGTGAGCGGCGCGCAGCCGGCCGCACCTGCTACACCTGTAGCACCATCGGCGAAGACCGTGGCCACGCCGATGCCGGCCGCCGCGAAATCCGCCGCCGCCGCGCCCGCGCCGAAAACCGTGGCCGTGCCGCTGCCGCGTCAGGTGCGCAACACGCTCAGCAACGTGCGCGCGCTGCCGGCCTGGCGTCGGCCCGTGCCGGCGGCGGTGTTCGTCGGCGTGATCGCGCTGCTCGTGGCCGGATTGATCGCGGCGGTGGCGCTGATCCGCGCGAAGCAGCCGGACGTGCCGCGCGTCGACGTCGCCGCCGAGCGCCGTCACGCGCGCGAACGGCAACTGCGGCAGGAAGGCAACGCGCTGCTGCGCGACGGCCGTTTCCCCGAGGCGACGGTGAAATACGAAGAGCTGCGGCGCCTCGCGCCGCGCTCGCCGCACGTGGCCGTGGTGCTGCAGAAACTCAACGCGCTGCGGCAGCAGGAAGAGCTCTCGCGCCAGCAGATCGCGCAGGCGAAGCAGAAGTTCGACGAAGGGAAGGCGCTCTTCGATCAGAAGAACTTCGCCGGCGCCATCGAGCGCTTCCAGGAGTCGTTCAGCATCAATCCGAACGACGTGCAGACCGCGGAGATGCTCAAGCTCGCGCAGCAGGAGCAGCAGAAGGCGGAGGCTGCCCGGCTCGCCGCGCGGCGTACCTCGCAGCAGCCGCGCGTCGCGCAGAACACCACCACGCAGGCGCCGGTGCCGAACGCGCCGGCCGCGCCGGTGTCGCAGGATCCGGCGCAACTGACCACGGTCTTCGTGCATCCCTTCACGGACGGACAGATCATCGTGCGCGCCGGCGGCGACATCGTCGCCAACGAGACGTTGTACGTCGAGCGGCCGGCGCGCTTCCTCCGCCGCGCCTCGCGCACGCCGCGCCCGATCAGCGTAACGCGCACGTTCCCGTCGAAGAACGCCGACGTGCAGGTCTGGATCACCGTGCCGGCGTCGAAGATTCAGGAGCATCACACCGTGCAGGCGTTCCGCTTCGAGCCGGGCGGCGCGCACAAGCTGACCGTCCGCTACGATCAGGGCAGCGGCCGATTCACGTACGAGCTGAATTGAGCGGCGCGCGTTTCGCCGCCGCGACGCGCGACGAGCTCTGGTCGCGCCGCCGCCTGATCGAGCGCCGTCTCGCGTACGGCGAGGCTCTGCAGCAGGGCGACGAGATCGTGGCCCGCGACACGCGCGACGACGCGCTCGTCGCCGCCTGCGATGCCGCACTCGAACGGCTGCATGCGCATCTGGTCGACGACGCCCGCGTGCGGCTGGTGGCGGAGGCGACGCTCGACGGCGTGACGTCGACCATCACCTATCGACTCGGCGCGCTGGCGGTGGTCAGCGATCCGGCGAACGCGTCGCGCGATCTGGCGTTGTTGCGCGAGATCGCCGCCACGCGCGACGGCGCGATCGCGGTCGACGCATTGCCGCTGGTCTGGATGCACGGCTCCGCCGCGGTGCTGTTGCACGAGGCCTTCGGCCACGCCCTCGAGCACGACGCGCCGCCGGTGGCCTGGCCGTCGTGGCTCGCCGTCGACGCGCCGCTGGCCATGCGCCGGGCCACGTTCAAGGATGTGCCGCTACGGCGCATGACCACGCTCGTGGCGCGGCAGAACGATGCACCGTACGAAATGCCGCCGCGCCGCATCGAAGTGCTCCTCGCCGCCGGCGGCTCGTACGATCCGCTCACCGATCTCGTGACCGTGAGCGTCGCCGCCGCCGACTTTGTCGACGGCGAGGTGCGCCGCGCCGCCGCTCCATTCACCATCGCGCGCTCGCGTGCAGACGTCGCCGCCGCGCTCCGCGGCGCGCACGGCGCGCCGCTGCGCTATCCCGGCGTGGTCTGTTCCCGCGAAGGGCAGGAGCTCGTGGTCGGCTCGCACGCGCCGCTGCTGGTGACGGAGTGGCTGTGAGCGTCTATCGCAAGCGCGGCGCGGTCGTCCGTTGGGAGAACGGCACGCTCGTGCGCGTTGCCGAGTGCGGCGTCGCGCGCGAAGACGGCGAGCGCTTCGAGTGCGAGCCGGAGGTGGGCGAGGCGCCGTCGCTCGACGCAGGCGAAGTCGTGCGCGTCGCCGCCGCGCTGCGCGAGCTCCGGTGCGAACGGCTGATCGTCGTCGAAGGTGTCGCCGAGCACGATTGCGACGGCGTGCACTGGCGCGAGACCACGCGCCGCATTCATGCCTCGCTCATCCGCGGCCGGCTGCGGGCGCTGGTCGATCTCGGCTCGTTCGACGTCGATGCCGTACGTGCCGTCGCCGCCGCGCTGGCGCGCGCCAGCGAAGTCGAGCGCGCGGCGCCGCCGCTGCTGCGGCTCGCGCCGCACGTCGCCGCGGCGCTGCTGCCGTCGCTGGTCGGGCTCGCGCCGCCGAATGTCGAGTTGCGCCAGACCTCCGGAGGTGTGGACGGACGCGGTTCCGCCATTCCGGACGTCCGCATCGACGCACCTCCGTATCCCAACTGGTATCGCCCCAGCTATCGCCTCCGCCCCATGCGCATGCCGCTCGATCTGCGCCTGGTCTGCCCGACGACGGAGATCGATTACAGCCGTCCCGTCGCCGTGGCGCTGCTCGCGCCGGTCGACGGCTTGATCCTGCGCGTGCTGGTCGACGACGGCGCGGACGTCTTTCCGTGCACCGTGCGCGTTGCGCGCATTGATGCGGTCGCCAGGGAGACGGTCTGGTACCCGTACGGCGGCGGTTCCTTCGGCGCGGAGATGATGCTTTAATGCGCCGGTCGTGAGCGCCACCGGCAAACGGATCGAGTTCCTCGCGCGCGCCATCGTGAACCGGCTCGAAGACCGCGGACTGGTCGAGTTCCGCGATGCGGAGGCGGGCATCACCGTGGTCGCGCACCTGCTGGGCGAGAACTTTGCCGCGGCCGAGTCGCTCGAACAGGAGGCGCGGCAACGCCTCGGCCCGAAAGCGTCGAGCGGCGACATCGAAGAAGAGATGCGGCGCCTCGCCGCGGAGCGGAACTTCATCCTCTAATGTCCTTCGAAGAGACCGTCGCTGAACTGGAGCGCCGCCGCGCCGAGAGCGAGCTCGGAGGCGGGCAGGCCCGCATCGACCGCCAGCACAACGAAGGGAAGCTCGTCGCCCGCGAGCGCATCGCGCTCCTCTTCGATCCCGGCTCGTTCCAGGAGCTCGACCAGCTCGTCGTCCATCGCTCGCAGGACTTCGGCATGGACAAGCAGCGCATTCCCGGCGACGGTGTCGTCACCGGCTACGGGACTGTCCAGGGGCGGCTGGTCTACGCCTTCGCCCAGGACTTCACCGTCTTCGGCGGCTCGCTGTCGGAGACGCACGCGGCGAAGATCGTCAAGATCATGGACCTCGCCGTGAAAAACGGCGCGCCGGTCGTCGGCCTCAACGACTCCGGCGGCGCGCGCATTCAGGAAGGCGTGGTCTCCCTCGGCGGCTACGCCGACATCTTCCTCCGCAACACGCTCGCCTCCGGAGTGGTCCCGCAGATCTCCGCGATCATGGGGCCGTGCGCCGGCGGCGCCGTCTATTCGCCCGCCATCACCGATTTCATCCTGATGGTGAAGAAGACCAGCTACATGTTCGTCACCGGTCCCGACGTCATCAAGACCGTGACGCACGAGGAAGTGACGAAGGAAAAGCTCGGCGGCGCGGAGACGCACAATCAAACCTCCGGCGTCGCCCATTTCGCCGCGGAGTCCGACGAAGACTGCATCGCCCTCATTCGCGAGCTGCTCTCGTACATGCCCTCGAACAATCTCGAGGAGGCGCCGCGCGCCGCGACTACGGACGATGTCAACCGCGTCGACCCGCAGCTCGACACGTTCATCCCGGAGTCGCCGAATCAGCCGTACGAGATTCGCGAATTGATCAAGACCATCGCCGACGAGGAGCATTTCCTCGAGGTGCACCAGCATTTCGCGCGCAATATCGTGGTGGGATTCATCCGCCTCAATGGATATTCAGTAGGCGTCGTGGCCAATCAGCCGGCGTTTCTCGCGGGAGTGCTCGACATCGACGCCTCGCGCAAAGGCGCGCGCTTCGTCCGCTTCTGCGATGCCTTCAATATTCCGCTGCTGGTATTGGAGGACGTCCCGGGATTTCTGCCGGGCGTGGCGCAGGAGCACGGCGGCATCATCGTGCACGGTGCGAAGCTCCTCTATGCGCTGGCCGAGGCGACTGTACCGAAAGTCACTGTCATTACGCGTAAGGCTTATGGCGGCGCCTATTGCGTAATGAATTCGAAGCACATCCGCGCCGACATGAATTACGCCTATCCCACCGCAGAAATTGCCGTCATGGGCGCCGAAGGTGCGGTGAATATTCTCTATAAAAACGCACCGGGAAATCGCGACGAGAAAATCGCCGAATACAAAGAGAAATTCGCCAATCCGTATATCGCCGCCGAGCGCGGCTACATCGACGAGATCATCGAGCCGCGCTTCACCCGCCGCAAACTGATCACCACCTTTGCCATGCTGCGCAACAAGCGCGACAAGAATCCTCCCAAGAAGCACGGCAACATCCCCTTATGAACGATGAACGCGGAACGATGAACGCTGAACGAACGCCCGTTCATCGTTCATCGTTCATCGTTCATCGTTTCGTCCTCGCGCTCCTCCTCCTTTCGAGCTGCCACCGCGCCGAACCTCGACACTTCAACGTCCTTCTCATCACCCTCGACACATTCCGCGCCGACCGCCTCGGCGCGCTCACGCCGAATCTCAGCGCGCTGGCAGCGGACGGCGTGCGCTTCGAGAACGCGCAGAGCGCGGTGCCGCTCACGTTGCCGTCGCACGCCACGATCCTGTCGGGCGTGCTGCCGCTGCATCACGGATTGCGCAACAACGGCGCCGGTGCGTTTCCGGCGGATCGCGCCACGCTGGCGACGATGCTCGCGGACAACGGCTACCGCACCGCGGCCTTCGTCGGCGCGTTCGTGCTCGACCATCGCTTCGGGTTGAATCGCGGATTCTCGCTGTACGACGACGAGATCCCGCGCGATCCCGACCTCGGCGATCACCTAGAGGCGGAGCGGCGTGGCGACGCCACCGTCGATCGCGCGATCGAGTGGCTCGGCCGCGACGACGCGCGGCCGTTCTTCGCCTGGGTGCATCTCTACGACGCCCACGCGCCGTACGCCGCGCCGGAACCGTGGCGCAGCAGGTACGCATCCGCGCCGTACGAGGGTGAGATCGCCTTCGTCGATCAGCAGGTGCAGCGGCTCGTCGCCGCGCTCGGCGAGCGTCGCCGCGACACCATCATCGTCATCGCCGGCGATCATGGTGAAGCGCTCGGCGAGCACGGCGAGCTGACACATGGACTGCTGCTGTACGAGCCGACCTTGCGCGTTCCGCTGATCGTCTCCGCGCCCGGCGCGCTCGAGCCGCAGGTGGTGAAGACGCCGGTCAGTCTGGCCGACATCGCGCCGACGCTCGTGTCGCTCCTCGGTCTCAAGAACGCGCCGCAGTTCGACGGACGCGATCTTGCGCCGGCGCTCGAGAAACGCGGCGAGCCGGCGGCGGCAGATCTCTACGCGGAGACGGAGTACGCGACCATCTTCGGCTGGAGCGGACTGGCGTCACTGCGCCGCGGCGATCACAAGCTGATCCTCGCGCCGTCGCCCGAGCTGTACGACCTGTCGCGCGACGCGCGCGAAGTGCGCAACGTCTACGCCGATGAGCGCCGCGTGATGCGCGCGCTCTCCGATGCGCTGAACGCCTTGCGCGCATCGGCGCAGACGAAAACCGCAACCACCGCACCCGACGCGGAGACGATGGCAAAGCTGGCCAGCCTCGGATACATCGGAGGCACACCGCCGAATCGCTCCGGTCCTCGCCCCGACCCGAAAGCGATGGTGCCGCTCTTCCGCAAATTCGAAGAGTCGGTGTGGGCGACGACGGCGAAACGGTACGACGAAGCGGCGTCGACGCTCGAACAGCTGGTCCGCGCCGATCCGGAGAATCCGGTGTTCCGCTCGACGCTCGCGAAAGTGGAGCGGCAGCGCGGACATCCGGAGCGCGCCATCGCGCTCTATCGCGAAGCAGTGCTCTACGCGCCTGATGATCCGCAAGCGTGGTACAGCCTCGCGGCGGCATTTCAGGAAGCGGGCGACTTGAAGCGCGCGAGCGAAGCGGTGACCGAGGCGTTGAAGCGGGATGCGAAAAACGCCGATGCCTTGAACGTGCTCGGCATCATTCACTCCGGACAGGGACGTCCCGATCTCGCGATCGGCGAGTTCCAGCAGGCGGCGGCCATCGATCCGCGTAATGCCCGCATCTTCAACAACATCGGCAACGCCGCGCGCGCGTTGAGGCGGCCGGACGAAGCGGAAGCGGCGTTCCGCCGCGCCATCGAGCTCGCGCCGCGGTATGCCGATCCGTTCAACGGCCTCGGCGCGCTCGACATCGATCGCGAGCATTACGCCGACGCCGTCACGAACTTCGACAAGGCCTTGCAGCTCGCGCCGGAGTATCACGAGGCACGTCTGAATCGTGCCGTGGCATTGCAGCTCTCCGGCAACTTCGCCGCGGCCGTCGCCGAATACCGCACCTTCATCAGCCGCTCCGCGAACGATCCGCAGTTCGCCGAACAGCGTCGTGCCGCGCAGTCGTTGCTCGCCAAAATCGGCCGCTGAAAATCCACTCCCGCGAATTCACGGTCCAAAAATCCGAAGGCCCGTGAATCCCTTGAAAAAAGGGCGAAAACCCGTTTGTACGCCGTGCGTCTTTACTCGTATGATTGCCCGCACAAGTCCGCTCAGATCGGTGCAGTATCTACTTGAAGGATGGTGAACGAATGACGAGTCGCACGTTCAAATGGTTGCCCCTGCTTCTCATGGCCCTGTTGATCCCAACCATGCTGTTCGCGCAGAGCGGTGGCGCGTCTCTTTCCGGACGCGTCGCTGACGATCAGGGAGCTGCGGTTCCCGGCGTCACCGTGACGGCGACGAACACGGAGACCGGCTTCACGCGCACCACGGTCACCGGGACCGATGGTACGTATCGCTTCCAGGCGCTGCCGATCGGCACGTATCGCGTGACGGCGGAGCTCTCCGGCTTCGCGACGGTCACGACCGAGAACGTCGAGCTGAATGTCGCCTCGACCCGCGATCTCGACGTGCGCCTCAAGCAGGCCACGGTCAGCGAAGCGATCACCGTCACGGCGGATGCGCCGCTCGTGGCCACGGAGCCGGCCATCGGCACCGTCGTCAGCCGCCAGGAGCTCGAGAACCTGCCGCTCAACGGCCGGCAGTTCGCGAACCTCGCTTCGCTCGCGCCGGGCACCACGCTGTCGGTGAACCAGGACCCGACCAAGCCGGGTCAGCTCACCGTGGCACTCAACGGCGGCAGCGGCCGCAACGTGAACTTCGTCATCGACGGCGGCGACAACACCGACGACACGATCGGCGGCGCGCTGCAGAACTTCAACCTCGAAGCGGTGCAGGAGTTCAAGATCCAGACGATGCAGTACAAGGCCGAGTTCGGACGTTCGTCCGGCGGCGTGCTGAGCGTCGTCACCAAGACCGGCACGAATGACTTCGACGGAAGCGTCTACGGCTTCTTCCGCGACAAGAGCCTCAACGAGAAGACCGAGGCCGAGCGCCTCGCCGGCAGCGGCAAGGGCGACTACGAGCGCAAGCAGTACGGCGCGTCGCTCGGCGGCCCGATCGTCCGCGACCGCGCGCACTTCTTCGGCACCTACGAGAAGACCGACCGCCAGACCACCGTCGTGATCGACACCGGCGGCCTGGCTCCGTCGTTCGACGGCAACGCCATCGGCTATCCGTTCAAGGACGAGCTGGGAACGGCGAAAGCGACGCTCAATGCCACCGCGCGCCAGTTCGTGCAGGTGCGTTACGGCTTCCAGAAGAACAGCGACAAGTACGCCGCGTTCCCGTACAACGCGCCGACGGCGTGGGGCACGCTGACCAACGACTACAAGTCGATCCTCGGCAGCCACTCCTGGACGCTGGGCGGCAACAAGCAGAACGAGTTCGTCTACCAGTGGACTCGCTTCGCGAACGCCATCACCGCCGACTCGAACGATCCGAACTTCTACTTCCCGTCGGGCGTGCAGATCGGCCAGAACGTCAACACCCCGCAGACCACCACGCAGGAGAAGTCGCAGTTCCGCGATGACTTCGCCTGGTCCTCGACGCTGATGAACCGCCGCAACGACTTCAAGGTCGGCGCCGCGTACATCCACGAGCCGATCCTCGGCGGCGACTTCACCACCGGCACCGCCGGCCGCTTCGACATGCTCACCGACGATCCGAACTCGCCGGTGCAGGCCATCACCATCTTCTCCGGCTTCTCCGGCGACCAGACGCCGATCGAGCAGTACAACCTCTACGCGCAGGACGACATCGCACTCAACGACCGGCTGACCATCAACGTCGGCGTGCGATACGACCTCTGGACCGGATTCGATCTCGATCAGCGCAGCAATCCGCTGCTCGCGCAGTACAAAGCCGCGGCGGCCGCGCACCCGGAGATCGAGTGGCTGCGTCCGTTCGCGAACGGCGAAGCGGACGTCCTCGAGGACGACGACAACAACATCGCTCCGCGCCTCGGCTTCTCGTATGACATGAAAGGCGACGGCCGCCACATCATCCGCGGCGGCTACGGCATCTACTACGACTTCCCGTACACCAACGCCACGGTCCTCTTCCCGGCGCTGTCGGTGCAGTCGTCGACCTACGGCGCGACGTACAGCTACGAAGATCCGAACGGCATCAAGAACCCGAACGGCACCTTCTTCCGCCCCGGCGATCCGCTCCCGCCGAACCAAGGCGGCGGCGGTGCGCCGCAGCCGAACAACATCGCCCAGAAGTCGTGGCAGGCGCCGGAGTCGCGCCAGCTCTCGCTCGGCTACTCGTTCGAGGTCAGCAACTCGCTCGGCCTGAACTTCGAGGCCGTGCACATCGACTACGAGAACATCCCGTTCCGCTTCCGCGCGAACCCGATCGTCAACGGCGCGCGCATCATCCCGGGCCACTCCGCGGGCGGCAACATCCGCCTCTGGGTCGGCGACGGCTCGGCCGAGTACAAGGGCTTCAACGTCGGCTTCCACGCCCGTGCGTCGAAGTTCGAATCGCAGGGCTTCTACACCTGGTCGGAAGCGACCGGCAACGTGCTCACCGGCGCCGACGAATTCCGTCTGTGGGACGGCTCGCTGCAGCCGGACGCGCAGCTCAACACCCCGGTCAACCCGCTCGATCCGTACGCTCCGGAGAACTACGGCCCGCTCTTCACCGACGCGCGCCATCGCGTGACGCTCAGCACGACCTACCGCGCGCCGCTGGGCATCAACCTCTCCGGCATCTTCCGCTATCGCTCCGCCACGCCGTTCTCGAAGTTCACCGGCGGCACGCGCCTCGGCTACGGCAACGTGCTCGATCCGAGCGTCTCGCATGTGAACAGTGAGCGCGGCAACTCGTTCTCGCAGCTCGACATGCGCGTGTCGAAGGAGTTCGGCTTCGGCGGCGGCTACGCCGTGGAGCTGATCGGCGAGATCTTCAACGTGCTCAACTCCAAGAACGGCACGCGTTTCGTTCGCCAGTCGAACGGCTCGTATCAGCCGTCACTCTTCGCCGGCGACACCGGCCAGGGCGAGCAGCGCCTGGCGCAGCTCGGCGTTCGCTTCCGCTTCTAACGTAGACACCACAGCAGTTTCGGGAAGAAAGGCGGCTCCGGCCGCCTTTCTTTTCGCCTGGGGATCGTGGGAATTCCATGTACCCTCAGGGAGTTGAACTCGATCCTTGGAGGACGTTGTGTACGCCATCATTCGATCCGGTGGAAAGCAGTACCGAGTGGCCGAGGGCGATCGCCTGCAGGTCGAGCGTGACATTCTCGGCTCTGCCGACCAGGACAAAGTCACCTTCAGCGAAGTGTTGATGGTCGGCGGCGATCAGCCGAAAGTCGGCAGCCCCACGGTTGCGGGCGCTTCGGTCGTAGCCACCGTTCTCCGCGAGACCCGCGGCGAGAAGATCATCGTCTTCAAGAAGAAGCGCCGTAAGAACCACACCAAGCGGACCCACGGACATCGTCAGGACGTGGTCGAGATCCGCATCGACAGCATCAACGTTTGATCGGAGGCTCCCATGGCTCATAAAAAAGGACAGGGCTCGTCCCGCAACGGCCGCGACTCGCAGCCGAAAATGCTCGGCGTCAAGCGCTTCGCCGGCCAGTTCGTCACCGGCGGCTCGATTCTCGTCCGCCAGCGCGGCACGAAGTTCCAGCCCGGCGTGAACGTCGGCGTCGGGCGCGACCACACGCTCTTCGCCAAGATCGACGGCGTCGTGCAGTTCCACGACAAAGGCGAGCGCGGCCGCTTCATCAGCGTGACCCCGGCTGCCGCCGAGTAAGTGCACCGCTTCGCCGTACCGACCAGCGCGACCGTCACAGCGGTCGCGTTTGCTTTTCTGGTACACCGCTCGCACTGAGCAATATCCGGAATGTTCATCGATCAGGCGACCATCCGCGTCAAGGCTGGAGACGGCGGAAACGGTTGCGTCGCCTTCCGCCGCGAGAAGTTCGTCCCGAAAGGCGGCCCGTCCGGCGGTGACGGCGGCGGCGGCGGCTCGGTCTGGATCGTCGCCTCCAAGCGCCTCAACACCCTCTACCACCTGCAGTTCCAGCGCGAGTGGAAAGCGGGACGCGGCCAGCACGGCATGGGCTCGAACTGCTCCGGCCATCACGGCGACGACGTCACCATCGAGCTGCCGGTCGGCTCCGTCGTGCGCGACAAAGCGACCGGCGACGTCATCGCCGATCTCGCCAGCGACGGCGAGCGCGTGCTCGTCGCCAAAGGAGGCCGCGGCGGCTGGGGCAACCAGCACTTCGCCACCGCCACCCGGCAGGCGCCGCGCTTCGCCCAGGAAGGCTCCGAGGGTGAGGAGCGCGAGCTCTTCATCGAGCTCAAGCTCATCGCCGATGTCGGTCTGGTCGGCCTGCCGAACGCCGGCAAGTCGACGCTCATCTCCGTCATCAGCGCGGCGAAGCCGAAGATCGCCGACTATCCCTTCACGACCCTCGTTCCCAACCTCGGCGTCGTCAGCGCGGACGACTCCCAGACCTTCGTCGTGGCCGACATCCCCGGCCTGATCGAAGGCGCACACGAAGGCCACGGCCTCGGCGATCAGTTTCTACGACACGTAGAGCGCTGCTCCGTTCTCGTCCATCTCGTCGATCTCTCCACGAGCGAGCATCCCGACCAGGACGCCGAAACCATCGCCCGCGAGCTCGCCGCCTACTCGCGCACGCTCGCCGAGAAGCCGCGCATCGTCTGCGGCTCGAAGCTCGACTCCGCCATCGAAGGCAACTCCGAGAAGCTCCGCCGCTACGCGGAGCAGAACGGCTTCGACTATCACGAGATCTCCGCCGTCGTCGGCGACGGAGTCAAAGAGCTCGTGCGCATGCTCGCCCGGTTCGTGCGCACCCATGTCGAGCGCGAGGACGTTCTCGCCGCTGCGACTCCTCCGATATGAAGATCGGCATCCTCGGCGGCACCTTCGATCCGTTCCATCGCGGGCATCTCGATCCCGTGCTCGCCGCCCGCGGAGTGATGCAGTGGGATCGCGTGCTGTACATCCCGGCGTACATCCAGCCGTTCAAACAGGATCGCGACACCGCCTCCGCATACCATCGCTTCGCCATGGCCGTGCTGGCCACCGAGGCGCACGAGTCGTTGCACGTCTCTCCGCGCGAACTGGAGCGCGCCGCCGTGTCGTACACCGTCGACACGCTGCAGGAGCTGCGGAGCGAGTGGCCCGACGCGACGCTCGACTGGATCATCGGCGACGACAATCTCGAGCAGCTTCTCGAGTGGAAGTCGATCGACACGATTTTCTCGCTCGCCAACTTCGCCGTGCTCACCCGCGGCGGCCGGCAGGCCATGTCGTCCGCGCTCGCGGTGCGCATCACCGAGCCGCACAAGCGCACCGAGTCGGGCTGCATCTCCTTCACCGGCAACGCCACCGTCCCCGTGTCGTCGACGCAGATCCGGGAGCGCGCGCGCGCCGGCGAGCCCATCGAGGAGCTGGTCGGCCCGCGCGTCTCGCGCTACATTCAACGCAACGGACTCTACCGAAAGGGAACCGCGTGAACGATTCGATTGAAGCCCGCGTCCGACTGGCCGTCGCCGCGGCACTCGACAAGAAGGCGTTCGATCTCGATGTGCTCTCGGTCAGCGATCTCACTTCGATCGCCGACTACTTCGTCCTGACCTCGGCCACGAACGAGCGTCAGGCTCAGGCCATCGCCGACAACATCACCGCCTCGCTCAAGGAGCAGATGAACGTCCGTCCGCTGCTGGTCGAAGGCACGACGCCCGGCCGCTGGGTGCTGCTCGACTTCGGCGACTTCATCGTGCACATCTTCACCGAGGACGTGCGGCGGTTCTACGGACTGGAGCGGCTCTGGGGCGATGCGCCGAACGTGACGGCCGAGTTCACCGGGGAAGCTCAGCCCCGTGCCTTCCAGAAGAGCTCGTAGTCCCCGTCTTCAGGACCTCTTTCCGACGCGCAGCGATGCGATGCGGAACGTCCTGGAGACGGTTGCGAAAGTCCTCGACCACGACGTCAGCATTCTGATCGCGGGCGAGTCGGGAGTCGGGAAGGACTATCTCGCCGAATCGATTCACGCCACCAGCCGCCGCGCCTCCGAGCCGTTCGTGCACATCGAGTGCGCGAGCATTCCGCCGGAGCTGTTCGAGAGCGAGTTGTTCGGACACGAGCGCGGCACGTTCACCGACGCACACACACGCAAAGTCGGCCGGCTCGAAGCGGCGGGCCGCGGCACGGTCTACTTCGACGAGATCGCCGCGCTGACGCCGGCGCTGCAGGCGAAGCTGCTGCGCGTGATTCAGGAGCGGCGCTTCACGCGCCTCGGCGGCGGCGCGCCGCTGCGCTTCGACGCGCGCGTGGTCTCGTCGTCGAACGCCGATCTCAATGCGCTGCTCGCCGCCGGCACGCTGCGCCGCGACTTCTACTACCGCATCAACGTCGTCACCATCGCGCTGCCGCCGCTGCGCGAGCGCGCCGAGGACATCCTGCCGCTCGCCAAGCGTTTCCTCGGCAAACGCAAGCTCGCGAAGGACGCTGAGCGTCTGCTCACCAGCTACGCCTGGCCCGGCAACGTGCGCGAGCTGCGCAACGCCATCGAGCACGCGATGCTGATCGAAGATGGCGAGCGCATCACCGCCGCCTCGCTCCCGATCGCTGACGAAGATCTCATCGCCACGGCCGCACGCGGCGCCTGGACCCTCGACGAGCTCGAGTCCCACTACATCCGCGAAGTCCTCCGCCGCACCCGCGACAACTACTCCCGAGCCGCCGAAATCCTCGGCATCAACCGGAAGACGCTGCTGGAGAAGAGGAGGAAGTATGGATTGGAGTAGGGGTGGCTCCGCGGGGACGACATCATGAAATTTCGCTTCATCTGGTCCGGTTCCCATGCCGACGCAGAGCTCGGCGAGGCCGGCGAGCGTTACCTCAATCGGATCAGACATTTCTTTCCGGTGGAGGTCATTGAAGTCGCTTCCGAGCGCGGTAGACAAGCTCAAAGCGATGTGGCTATCATGCGCGCTCAATCCGCGCGCCTGCTGGCCGCGATTCCCGATCGCGGGCACGTCACGGTCCTCGACGAACGAGGCCGACTCTTTGACTCTTTGAAGTTTGCGAAGTGGCTCGAGCGGCTGACCATCGACAGTCCGCACGGCGTGAATTTCGTCGTCGGCGGCGATGTCGGCTTCGACGACTCGGTGCGGCAACGCGCCGGTACGCTGCTCGCACTCTCTCCGATGACACTTCCGCACCAGTTCGCGCGCGTCATCCTGCTGGAACAGGTCTACCGGGCCTGCACGTTGATGCGCAACATTCCGTATCACAAGTAAGAGGCTCGAATGGCGACCAAAGCGAAGACGAAATCGAATCCGTTCCAGCAGCACGAAGACGCGTTGCGCGCCAAGCAGCGCGAGCTGCTCGACTCCTACGAGCGCGACAAGGCCGCCGGCAACGCGCTGCCCGACGACGGCATCCAGGATCTGGCCGACAAGGCGGCCAGCGCCTACTCCAAAGAGCTCAACTTCTCGCTCTCCGACGGCGAGCGCAATCTGCTCATGCTGATCGACGAAGCCTTCGGACGCATGCGCGACGGCAACTACGGCACCTGCACCAACTGCGGCACCGTCATCGGCGAGCGCCGCCTGCAGGCCGTGCCCTGGACGCCGTTCTGCATCGACTGCCAGGAGCTGCAGGAAAAAGGTCTGCTGCAGTAGGCTGAACGGCGCTGATGCCGCAGCCGCTCGAAAAAGTCCTCACCCGCATCCACGACGGCAAGCCGCCGCGAGTGCTCCTCGTCGGCGGCTCGTCGGAGTTCCTCTCCGAACAAGCCTTTCACGCAATCCGCGACGCCTTCGTGGCCGCGAATCCGTCGATGTCGGTCGAGCCGTACGAGCCGGGCGCGGAGCTCGCCGCGATCCTCGACTCGTATCGCACCGGCTCGCTCTTCGGCGGCGCGCGCCTGCTCATCGTCCCCGAAGTCAATGCGTTCGTCTCGGCGAAAGAGATCGCCTCGCTGTATGACAAAGCGGTCGCTGACTGGAAGACCGCCAAGACCGATCGCAAGCGCGCCTCCTCCGCCGCGAAACTGCTGCACGTCCTCGGCCTCGCCGGCAGCGATCTGGAGATGACCGACCGCGCCATCGCCGACGCCCTCGGCGTCTCGCTCGATGCGGCGCTCGCCGAAATCCTCACCTTCTGCCGCGCCACCGGCAAGAAAGCGGGACGCGGTGAAGACGACGCGGCGCTGCTGATGGAAGCGATCGTGCGCGGCGGCGCGTCGGGCGCGATCCTGCTGATGCGCACGGGCGAGGTGCCGCGCGACTCCGCGACCATCGACCTGATCGACAAACATGGCGCCGTGGTCGTGGCCAATCTCACGCGCGACGGCTTCGTCGGCGCGCTCGATGCCGCCATCCAGTCGGCGGCGAGCGATGCGCAGGTGAAGTTCGACGCGAATGCGATCGCGCGCCTGCGCCAGCGCCTCGGCATCGACCGGATGCTCGCCGACAAATTCTCGAAAGACGTGCCGGAGATCCGCGGCGCCGTCGCCGAAGCGGAGCGGCTGATTACGCTCGTCGGCACCGGCGGTCGCGTCACCGCGGAGCTGGTCGAGCGCGAAGTCGCGGCGGTCGAAGGCGGCGCGCGCTACGAGCTCGGCTCGCTCTTCACCGAAGGGAAGATCGTCGAAGCCATCGCCAAGCTGCGCGACCTCGTCGCGCAGGCGCGCCGCGAAGATCCGAAGACGCCGGTGGAGATGCACTACGGCCGCTTCCTCTTTCCGCTCGCCGACGAGATCCGCCAGATGATCGGCATCCACTCCTGGGCGCGCGCGCAGAACGTGAATCTCAAATCATCGATGCCGTTCAACCGCTTCAAAGACACCATCGCCGACCGCCTCGGCGACTATCTCAAGCAGCACGGCCTCGTGCGCCAGCGTCCCCACCCGTTCCCACTGCACAAGAAATGGGAAGCGGCCCGCACCTTCTCCGAGCCCGACCTCTTTCGCGCGCTCAGCGACGTCGCCGACCTCGAAGTGAAACGCAAATCCGGCGGCCTGCCGGTCGAGCTCGGGATGGAAACGTTCCTGCTCTCGCAGTTGCGCGCGCGCTAAACTCCGCCCCATGGACGGCGTCGATCGGAAGGCCTGGCGCGCGCTCTTCGCGGCGCAGCTCGGCTGGATGCTCGACGCGATGGATTTCCTTCTCTTCACCTTCGCCGTCGTGCCGATCCAGGCGGAGTTCGGTCTTTCGAAGGCGACCATGGGTGGCCTCACGTCGGTGGCGCTGATCGCCAGCGCCGCCGGCGGGATCGGCTTCGGACGTCTCGCCGATCGCATCGGCCGCGTGCGCGCGATGACGTTCAGCATCCTGCTCTACTCCGCCGCCACGGCCGGTCTCGCCACCTCGCACGCGCTCTGGCAACTGATCGCCTGGCGCGTGCTGGTCGGACTCGGGATGGGCGGCGAGTGGTCGTGCGGCTCGGTGCTGGTCGCCGAGACCTGGCCGGCGAAGCATCGCGCGAAAGCGATGGGCATCATGCAGGCCGGCTGGGCCATCGGCGCGCTCTTCGCTGCAGGCATCTCCGCGCTCGTGCTCGAGCGCTTCGGCTGGCGCGTGCTCTTCCTGATCGGCGCCTCGCCGGCAATCCTCGCGTTCCTCATCCGCCGCACGGTCGAAGAGCCGGAAGTGTGGCGCGCGCGCGAGCCGTCGCGCTGGGTGGAGATCTTCGGCGCGGCGTACCGCAAACGCGTGGCCGTGGCCACGCTCGTCGCCAGCAGTGTGCTCATCGCCTTCTGGGGCGTGACCTCCTGGCTGCCGGCATTCCTTGCTACACCTGTAGCACAAGGCGGCGCGGGCCTCACGGTCACGAAGTCGGCGGCGTGGCTGATCGCGCTGCAGGCCGGCGCGTTTTTCGGCTACGTGAGCTTCGGCTGGATCGCCGACAAAATCGGACGGAGGCCCGCCTTTACGTTCTTCATGATTGCCGCAACTGCGGTAGTCCCTCTTTTCGCATTTCATGCGCGCACGCCGATGACGCTGCTGATCATCGGGCCACTGGTCGGCTACTTCGCGCACGGTTACTTCTCGCTGTTCGGGGTGATGCTCGCGGAGCTCTTCCCGACGCGCATTCGCGCCAGCGCGCAAGGGTTCTGCTACAACGCCGGCCGTCTCGCCTCCGCCGCCGCGCCATTCGCCATCGGCGCCTTCGCCACGACGTACGGTCTCGGTTTCTCCATCGCCTGCGACGCGCTCTTCTTCGCCCTCGGCGCGATGCTGATCTGGCTCCTGCCCGAAACGCGAGGGACTGAGCTGTGACTGTCGACCTGAGCGCCGACCTCGGCGAAGGCTCGCCGGGTGAAGACGACATCTGGCCGCTGATCACCAGCGCGAACGTCGCCTGCGGCGGCCACGTCGGCGACGCCGAGTCGATGCGTGACGCCGCGGAGCAGGCCCGCCGCTACGGCGTCCGCTTCGGCGCGCATCCGTCCTATCCCGATCGCGAGCACTTCGGCCGCCGCTCCCTCGAGCTTGACGCCGCCGCGCTGCGCGCGTCGCTGGTCGAGCAGATCGCCGCACTCGGCGCCTTCGCGCGCGTCGAGCACGTCAAGCCGCACGGCGCCCTCTACAACGACGCGCATCGCGACCGCGCCCGCGCGGACGTCATCGTCGAGGCATTGCGCGAGGTCGATCCGAACATCGCTCTCGTGGCGCCCGATCATTCGCAGATGGCCGCCGCGGCGCGCGCGGCCAGCACGCGCGTGATCCGCGAAGCCTTCGCCGACCGCCGCTACGAGCCCGACGGCTCGCTCACGCCGCGGGCCATCGCCGGCTCGACGCTCACCATCGAAGAAGCGGCCGCGCAAGCGCGCCTGCTCGCGACCGAACGCGCCGTCATCGCCCGCGACGGCACGCGGGTCGAGCTCGCTCACGACACGATCTGCATTCACGCCGACATGCCGCACGCGGTCGCGCGCCTGCGCGCGATCCGCGCCGCGCTCACGCCGCGCACGCAATCGTGACGGTGAACCTCGCGCCCTTGCGCGGCGAATATTCGGCAGACGCTGGCGCATGATCAAAGCTTCGGGCGGCGGTCATGGCTCGCGCTCGCGCTCGTCCGCCAGCGCGATGCGCCGCGCGGCGAGCCTGCGCGAGGTCGCCAGCGCGCGGCTCCAGCGCTGCGCGGAGACGGTGCTCGCCGCCATCCGCTCGACGCGCTGGTCGACGTAGCGAAACGCGCCCTGCAGCGACATCGGCGTGGTGCCGTCGCCACGCAACATCCGCGGCAGCAGCGAAAAGAGGAGCGGCCTACGCGAGTCCTCCAACTGCACGAGGCTTACGCCGCGGCGCCGCAGCACCCGCAACAAACGCTGCCGCCTTTCCCTGCTCATGCGCGGCCGCATCGCCGCGCTCACGACCAGAGCCTCTGGCCATTGCGCAGGCCGGTGAAGAGGTGCACGAGGAGGAGCACGATCGCTGCGGCGATGAAGGCGACCACCAGATGCGCGAAGAGGCCGTCGCCGAGATCGACGCCGGCGGCCGGCAGCAGATATCCGCCCGCCACCGCGCCGAGCACTCCGGCGATGAGATTGCCGCCGAGGCCGAAGCCGTTGCCGCGCATCCACCGGCCGGCCAGCCAGGCGGCGATCGCGCCGACGACGATCGATCCGAGGATCAGCAGCATCGCGCCGTCCCATCTGACGACACGGCCGGCGCGGAGCGGTCGCCGGTCATCGGCGCGCTTTCAGTTTCGGTGTGGTACGCACGCGCGCGCGCGATGCGCCGACGACGGGCGCGGCGGCGACGCTCTCGGCGAGTTGCACCACCTCCGTCACCACGGCGGTCACCTGCGGCAGCAGCTCGGGCGGGACGGCGGCGAGACGATCGACCAGCGGTTTCACATGGCCGAGCGCGCCGATGTCGTTCGGAAGCAGATTGCCCGGCTTCTCGCCGAGCGCCTCGGCGATGTTGACGAAGTCATCGACGTACAGACCGCGCTGCTCCGCCTCGAGCCGCGCCAGATGCGCCGGCGAGATCGCCACCGCCTTTGCCACCTCCGCCTGACTCCGCCCTTTCGCCTCGCGCAGATGCCTGAGAATCCGTCCGTACATGCATCGACGCAATGCACGTCTGCAGCCAATTAGTCAATTTTTCGCTGTTTATTGACTATCAGGCAAGCGTTACGCGGCGTCGGGTTGCGCGCACTCTTTCGCGATCAGCACCAGCTCGTCGATGTCGAAAGGCTTCGCCAGCAGACGGCAGATCCGCTGCAGAAACTCGCAGCTCATCCGGCCGGGAGAGGCCGTCGTCACCACCACCCGCCGCAGGTACTGTGGCTGCGTTTGCTCGAGAAAACCGAGCAGCTCTTCTCCGCCGACTTCGGGAAGCATCAGGTCGACGATGAGGAGGTCGTATGCGACTGACGCGAGCAGATCGATCGCCGCCGCGCCGCTCCCGACTCCCTCGACCGTGAAGTTTTCACGCTCGAGCACGATCTTGACGAGCTTGAGGATGGCGCCGTCGTCCTCGACGGTCAATGCGCGGTACGTGGATCGGCGTTCCATGTGCATACCCGGCCGCAAGACCGTTGCCGCTCAACGGTGAGAGAGACGAGCAGCATGAGCGAGAAAAAGCCGCGGGTGTTGATCGCGGACGATGAGGACGCCATCCGGACACTGGTGAGCCGGATGCTGCGCCGCGCCGGTTTCGATCCGGTCGAGGTGTCGGATGGGCAGCACGCGATCGACACGCTCGATGCCGGCAGGTTCGACGCGGTGGTGCTCGACCTGATGATGCCGCGCGTCGACGGCTTCGGCGTGGTGGAGCATCTGATCGAGAACCAGCCGCGCATGATGGAAAAGACGGTCGTGATGACGGCCTTCCCGAAAACCGCGGCGAAGGAGAGACTGCACCATCTCTGCGCCATCATCTCCAAGCCTTTCGACATCGAGGAGCTCATCGCGGTCGTCGCGCGACTGCGCGAGCCGCTGAAGAGCGCTCAGCCTCCGACGAAGGTGCGGATCACGTCTTCGATCCGGTCGATGTCGAACGGCTTCTGCAACACGAGCGTGTCCTCGGGAAAGCGGTCGGCAAAGTAGCGCGAGATCGCCGACAGCACGATCACCTTCGGCTTCGTCGCCAGCGACTGAATGGCTTCCGACACGGCCAGGCCGTTGACCTTCGGGAGCATGAGATCGAGCACGACCACGTCGTAGGAGCCGCCGCGCACCATCGCGATCGCGGCTTCGCCATCGACGGCCAGATCGACCGAGCTGCAATGCTTGCGCAGCACCGTTGCGAGCAGGTGCTGAACACTCTCGTCGTCCTCGACGATGAGCGCCGCACACGTTTTCATGTCCACCTCCGCCCGCGGGGACCCGCCCGCTGAAGCCGGCTGCTGCTATTGCAGAAAGTGTGTCATCGGTTCGCCGGACGGGGTCATTCCGCCGGTTGCACGACGGCCGTCACGGCCGCCAGGAGCTGTTCGATATCGAATGGCTTGCGCACGATCGCCTTCACCACGGCTGGATCGAAACCGGTCAGCGCGGCCGGTCCGGCTGCCGAGCAGATGATGACCGGAACGGATTCGGCGGCGGTGCCGAGGAACGCGACCACTTCGGGTCCGCTCACCTCGGGCATCATCATGTCGAGAACCACCGCGGCGTAGCGTTTCTCCCGCAGCAGGCGGATCGCCTGCCGGCCGTTCGAGGCGACCTCGCTCGCGTAGCCGCACCTTCGGAGGACCGCGCGCAGCAGCTTCTGCGTCGGTTCGTCATCGTCGACGATGAGGATCGGGAAGCTGCTCGGCTCTGTCGTCACGGCGACAGCGGCACGCTCTCACAAAAGGGGAGTATTTTCAACGCGGTAAGGATCGATGGGCGCCTAGCCGCCAGATGCCGTTACCCGCGCGCCCGATGCAGGTGGTCAGGCTCCGTTCAACGAGCGCGGCGAGCGTCAGGTGCTTCGATCCGAAGACCGCGTGTCGCGCACGCCTGAAGATGGTGTCCGGCAGCTTCACGGTCACGCGCAGGCGCTGCGAGTCGCTGCTGCGCGGGCCACGGACTTCGAGAACTTCTGCGCCAGCCCGCGCACGTCGCTTGCAACGCGAACCGCGCGCGCAGAGAGCTCCGAGAGTGCGCCGATCCGCTGCCGCGCGGCACACCTCCCGCGGCGGCGGGTCGTCCCGGCACAATCGTTGAGCGGAGGTTTGCGGGAACGCGTTACGCCGAAGCGCGCGCGCGCCGCTCCTGCTCGATCGCCATCGCCGCCGTGCGCGTGATCATCTCGGTCAGCTCGCGGTCCACGCGTTGTACGCGTCTGACGCCCGTTATCATGCCTGCCGCAGAAGGAGACGGATTGCTCGCACCCGAACTCATCATCGACTCGATCATCGAAGCGTACGTGCAGGTCGACGCGGATCTCCGCATCCGCTTCATGAACGCCAACGCCGAGCGGCTCCTCCGGAAGAATCGCGCGGAAGCGATCGGCCAGATCTTCACCGACGTCGTCCCCGACGCAACGCGCGCGCACCAATGGCCGCAGGTCGTCGCCGCCATTCAGCAGGAGCAGCGGATCGAGCTCGCCGTGTTCTATCCGACGCAGTACACCTGGCACGACGTGAAGGTCGTCCCCACCGGCCGCGGCGGCGCAGGGCTGTTCATGCGCGACGTCACCGACCGCCAGTGGCTGATCCGGCGCGAAGCGGAGCGCGTCTATCTGCGCAACGTCTTCGAGAAAGCGCCGGTGGCGATCACGATCATGCGCGGTCCGAAACACGTCATCGAGTACATCAATGAGTTCGGCCGCCAACTCATCGGCGGACGCACGATCGAGGGCAAACCGATTCGCGAAGCACTGCCGGACATCGAGGACGAAGAGCTGTTCCGGATCATCGACGACGTTTACCAAAACGGCCGCGAGTTCCACGCTCGCAACCTCCACGTGCGCTTCGACCGCGACGGCGACGGAGTGCCGGAGGACGGCTGGTTCGATGTCAGCTACCAGCCCGCGCGCGACTTCGACGGCAAGGTCTCCGGCGTATTGAGCCTGAGCATCGACGTGACCGACCGGGCGAGGCCGCAGCCGGAGTGACGCGCGTCGCGGAGATCGTCAGCGTCGGCGGGATCGCCACCGACATCATCCTCCGCACCTCTGCACTCCCCGCGGCCGGGCGCTGCACGATCGCGCGCGAGCTGCATCAGGGTCTCGGGGGCAAGGGAGCGAATCAGGCCGTGGCGGCGGCGCGCCTCGGCGGACGCGTCGCACTCGTCGGAGCAGTCGGCACCGATCCCGCCGGCGACGTCGCGCTGGCAACGCTCACGGCCGAAGGCGTCGACACCGAATGCGTCGTACGCGCACCCGGCGCGACCGGCACCGTCGTCATTCAGAAGGACGATCGCGGCGAGAAGCAGACCGTCGTCTATCCCGGCGCGAATGCGTGCGTCACCCGCGACACGATCGCCGCCGCCGCGCCGCTCCTCGCCGCCGCACGCGTCGTACTCGTGCAATTCGAGATCGCCGTCGAAACGGTGCTGTGCGTGGTCGAAGCGATCCACGATCGCGACGTGCTGCTCATCGTCGACCCGTCGCCCGTGCGAACGTTGCCGCGGGAGCTCCTGGCCGCGGCCGCGGTCGTGAAGCCGAATGCGTCGGAAGCAACCGCGCTGACCGGAATCAACGTGCGCGATCTTCCATCGGCGCGCGGCGCGGCGGCGCGGCTCCTGGAAATGGGATCGGCGATGGTTGCGATCGAGGCCGGGCCGGACGGCAATCTGTTCGCGTCGCGCACCGAGGAGGTCTTCCTGCCGCTGCACGACGTCGCCGCGATCGACCCGACCGGCGCCGGCGACGCGCTGGTCGGCGCGCTGGCCGTCGCTCTCGTCGAAGGCATGCAACTGCGCGAAGCAGCGCTCTTCGCCTCCGCTGCCGCCGCGCTGGCGACGCGCGGCCTCGGCGCGCAATCGGCGCTGCCGGCGCGCGCGGAGCTCGACGGCTGGATCGCCGCGCGGCGCGATCACTGATCGCGGAAGAGCGGCTTCCGCGCGAACGGCAGGATCGCAATCTTCAGGTTGAGACCGACCACCCGGAACTGATCGGCCGCGTCGGGTGAGATCGGCACCTTCGAGAAGAGGATCACGGCGAAGAGATCGCCGGAAGCGAGCAGGCCGCCGAAACCGACCACCGACTGGATGCCGTGGCGCACCACGAACTCTTCCTGCGCCACGATGTGCGGACTGCCGAGCGCGCGCGGCACGTAGAAGACGTTGTGTGCGGTCTGCTCCTGGTCGAGGAGCAGCGCGCGCGACGGCCGCACGACATTCGCGATCGGTAGGCCGAGCTGCGTGATGAGCTGCGCGATCATCGGCGCCTGCTGGACCATTTCCACGCTCATGAGCGGAATGGCGCGATGGCCGCGCGACGTCAGCCGCGAGTTCCAATCCTCCTCGTCGCCGCGCGTGGCGATGAGCGTCAGGCAGCGCAGGTGAGGAATCGATTCCGCGTCGGGAGACGAGTCGCGCACCACCGCCTGCAGATCCTCCGGCAAATCGCGGTATGGATGCGTCTTGAAGAAACGCACCAGCGCACACGCCGGCTGCCCTTCGTCGTCGACCAGCTCGCCGCGGAAGAACTCGACCGCGCGCTCGGCGACCTCTTCGAGCGTCGCCGGATCGTGCGCATAGAGGTCGCGAATGCGCCCGCGGCAATCCATCATCTCGGTGAATCCGAAGCGCGTCAGGTTGTAGGGCATTGCCTCATCGTACTCCGGCGCGGTCTCTACCGACCCGCCGTCAGACGCTGGACCGACTGCGCCAGCTCCGCCGGGTCGACCGGTTTCTTGAGGTAAGCGTCGAAACCGGCATTCAGGGCGAGTAGCCGATCCTCAGGCCGTCCGAACGCGGTCAGCGCGAGGATCGGTGTCGTGCGCAGCCCATCGGGTCGTGCGCGCACTTCGCGGAGAAAGACGTATCCATCCTCGTCCGGCATGGCGATGTCGCAGACGACGATCTGCGGCTCGAGCTTGCGGAAGACCTGCAGCGCTTCGCGAACCGAGGATGCGGTCTGCACAGCCGCGCCGGTGCGCCGGAGAATCGCCGCGACGACGTCGCGGGTGAACGGCTGGTCGTCGACGACCAGTACGGTGACGTCGGTCAGCGCAGGCAGCGTGTCGGAGGCCGCCGGGAGCACCGCGCGTTCGGACATCGATGCGGCGATCGCCGGCGCCGCCTCGAGCACCGGGAGCTCCAGCGTGAAGGTCGCGCCATGTCCTTTTCCTTCGCTCGTGACGCGGATGCGGCCGCCGTGCATCTCGACGAGCGAGCGGACGATGGCCAGACCGAGGCCGATCCCGCCGTGCGGCCGCGTGGTCGAGCTGTCGGCCTGCCGGAACGGCTCGAAGACGTACGGCAGAAACGCGCGATCGATTCCTTCGCCGGTGTCGGAGATGATCAAGCGCACGACCGATCCTTCATGCGCGAGGCGCAGCGTGACCGATCCGCCGCGCGGTGTGAACTTGATCGCGTTCGCGAGCAGGTTCCAGACGATCTGCTGCAGGCGTCCTTCGTCGCCGGGGATCGGCGGCAGCATCGGCGGAATCGCGGTGAGGATCTCGATGCCTTTCGCCACCGCCGCCGGATGGACGGTCGTGATCGCGGCCTGCGCCACCGTGCGCATGTCGGTGGGGCGAGGCTCGAAGGTGAGTTTTCCCGACATGATCCGCGACACGTCGAGCACGTCTTCGATGAGCTGCGCCTGCGCGCTGGCGCTCTGCTCGATCGCGTCGATGGCCACCTGCGCCTCGGCGTCGCTCAGGCCGAGCTTGAGCATGCGCGACCAGCCGAGGACCGCCGTCATCGGAGTCCGCAGCTCGTGCGACAGCGTCGCCAGGAACTCGTCCTTCGCGCGGTTCGCGGTTTGCGCGGCGCTGTAGAGCCGCGCGTTCTCGATGGCGATCGAGGCGCGGTACGCGAGCTCCTCCGCCTGCGCGAGATCGCGCTCCGAGTAGCGGCGGTCCGACGCGACGAACGTCATCGTGCCGACCACCTCGCCGCGCGAACGGAGCGGGACGATCATGAACGACATCACGCCGAGGGCGCGCATCATCCGCAGATGCTCCTCGCTGCGCGCGGTCTGCGCGAGCATCTCATCCGGTACGAACGGGACGAGCTCCGAGGTTCCGGTGCGCATGACCCGGTAAATCGCATCGGTCTCCGGATCGGGCGGGAACTTCCGGTAAAACTCCTCGGCCAGCGCGATCTTCGCCGGATCGGCGTGCGCGACCGCGAGCCGGTTCCGCAACTGATCGCCGGCGTCTGCCGCCATGTCGACGGCGCACCAGTCGGCGATCCGCGGCACCGCCAGAAAGGTGACGTTCTTCAGCGTGTCGCGATAGTCGAGTGACGAGGCGAAGATCTCGTTCGCCTTCGCCAGGAACGCGAGACCTTCCTGCGCGACATGTTGCTCGTGCACGTCGATGGCGGTGCCGATCCATTCCTCGATGCGGCCGTCGTCGCCGACGATCGGCACCGTCTTGTCGACGAACCAGCGATACGAGTTGTCCGCCTGCCGCAGCAGGTATTCGTCTTCGTACACCTTGCCGGCGCTGAGCGCGGCGTCCCACGCCTCGGCAACGCGCGCCGCATGCGCCGGATGGACGGCGTCGAGCCACCCGCGGCCGCGCATCTCGTCCGCGGTCTGTCCGGTGATCTCCTGCCACGACGGCGACGGCTGCACGGTGCCGTCGGCGGAAACGGTGGCGATGGCCTGCCGCGTCGGCGTGGCCAGCACGAGCGAGCGATAGCGCCGCTCCTCTTTGCGCAGTGCCGCGCGATCACGCTCGAGCGATTCGTACAGCCGGACGTTGTCGAGCGCGACCGCCGCATGGCCGGCCAGCGCCTCGGCGATCTTTTCCTCCGTCTCACCGAAGACGCTTTCCTCCGGATGACCGAAGAACAGCCCGCCGAGCACTTCGCCCGTCCGCGACTTCACCGGTACGGCCAGGTAGCTCACGACGGGCAGGTGTCCCGCCGGCATGCCGTTGTACGGCGCGTTCTTTCCGTAGCGCGGATCTTTGAGGATGTTCGCGCTGCGCATGATGCCGGTGCCGGCGAACGTCGGCGCGAAGACCGGCGTGTTGCGTGGCATCGGGAACTTAGAGAAGTGTTCGCGCGGCACGCCGGAGATCGTGTAGAGCGTGTACGCCTCGCCGTCCGCGCGGATGACGTTGTAGAAGAAGGCGCCGAACTGCGCGCCGGTGAGCGTGGTCGCGGCGTCGGTGATGCGCTGCACGACGGCGTCGAGGTCGAGCCGGCCGGCGACGTCACGCGCCACGTCCGCGAGTTGGTCGTACCGTTCGGTCGAGAGCGCGATCGAAGCGATCTGGCCGAATGCTGCCGCCGCGTCGAGCTCCGCCTCGCTCGCTACGCTCTTGGGACTGCGGTAGTAACAGGTGATCGTTCCGGCGGTCTCGCCGCGAATGGTCAGCGGCAGGACGAGAAACGACGCGATTTTTTCCGCGTCGTACAGCGCGCGGCGCGCATCGACGAGCGGCCACGCCCGCGCATCGGCGATGAGCAGTGGCCCGGGCAGGATCGCCGCGACGTCGTTGTCCGCGGGCGCCTCGATTGCGAAGGTCGAGTAGTCGGTGGACAAGCCGGAGGTGGCCGCAATGCGCCACACGCGCTCGCGCGACTCGAGGCGCCACATGGCGACCGCGTCCGCGCCGAAGAAGCGGCGGGCGTGCTCGACGATCTCGTCGCGCAGCTCTCTGCCGGCGACGGTGGTGCGCGTCAGCATCGACAGATCGCGCAGCGCGCGCGCGACGGAAGCCGCGGTCATCGCGCCGGTGTCGACGCGCATTTCCGCTGTGCTCGAGTTCGCCGACTCCGGGCCTGACATTGCCCGGCTTCTATGCAAGAACGGAAGCAGCGCTGCCTGTTTTGCACGCGCTCTTTCCGACTTCCCTGACAACTCGCCGTGAGAGAGCTGTCAAAAAGGGGAGTATTTCCCCATGTTGATCATCCCGACGGAGCCGATCGGAAGCATTCCGCGCCCTCTGGAGCTCATCCAGGCGGTGGCCGACGGCAACGCCGATGATCCGGCTCTCGATCCGATGTACGAGGCGGCGATCCGTGACACGGTCGCGCGATTCGAGGCGACCGGCTCGCCTGTCATCACCGACGGCGAGCAGCGCAAGTACCACAACTTCTGGACGTACTCGGTGCACGATCTGCCGAACACCGCACCGGACGGTTTCAAGATCCCGTTCTCCGGCGGTCACACGCCGCGGATGCCGCGGCTCACCGCCGGCCCGTTTCGCTACAGGCGGCTCGCCGATACGTATCGCGACGTCGCGCAGCAGTTCGCGCACAAGCCGCTCAAACAGGCCGTCATCTCGCCCTCGGCACTGAGCCTCATGTATCCGGCCGACGGCATCGCCGACTATTCGCGCGAGCAGATTCATCGAGGACCTCGTGGGCGAGCACGAGACGGAAATCCGCCGCTGCTTGCAGATGGGCGCGTACAAGGTGCAGATCGATTTCACCGAGGCGCGGTTCGCGGTGAAGATCGATCCGTCGGGCGAGCTGCTGAACAGCTTCATCGATCTGAACAACCTCGCCCTTTGCCGTTTCACCGCGGAGGAGCGCTCGCGCATCGGCGTGCATACCTGTCCCGGCGGCGATCGCCACTCGACGCACAGCGCCGAAGTCGATTACGCCGATCTGCTGCCCGGCCTCTTCCAACTCAAGGCGGGCAACTTCTACATCGCACTCGCGGCCGAGAAAGACCGCGTTGAGGTGCTGCAGAACATCCGCAAATTCATGAAGCCGGAGCATCGCGTCTTCGTCGGCGTCGTCTCGCCGATCGATCCGCACGTCGAGACGCCGGAGGAAGTCTGCGCGCGCGTGCTGGAGGCCGCCGAGTACATCCCGGTCGCGCAGCTCGGCACGACCGACGACTGCGGTTTCTCGCCATTCAGCGACGACACGTCCACTACGCGCGACACCGCCTTCGCGAAGATCCGCGCACGCGTCGAGGGCACCATCCTCGCCGCGGAACGTCTCGGGAGCCGCTGAATCGTGAGCCTGCCGCTCGACCACGAAGAGGAACAAGTCCGGTCGGTCGCGATCCAGAACGCGCAGGCCATCCGCGCCGCGCGCCAGAAAGCGGAACAGGAGCTCGTCGCCGCGAAGGAGGCGCTCGAAACGCGCACGGCGGAGCTGGAGCGTGCGAATGCGTTGATCCGCACCATCGCCGAGAACGCCGCGTCCTGCCTGCTCATGCTCGACGAGCAAGGCGTCGCGACGTACATGAATCCCGCGGCGGTTCGGGAGACCGGCTATTCGCTGGAAGAGTTCGCGCGCGCGCCGTTCCACGATGTGCTGCACGCGACTGCCAATCAGGGCGGACATGACGCTGGCGACTGCGCGATCCGCAATGCGCGCGTGCATCAGGCGGCACTCTCGAATCATCGCGATCTCTTCGTGCGGAAGGATGGCTCGATCTTTCCCGTGGCCTGTTCGCTCGCGCCGTTCGAACAGGGCGAAGGCGCCGGCGCCGTTCTCGAGTTTCGCAACATCACCGACGAGCTTGCGGCGCAGACCGCGCTCGAAGATGCGAGCCGCCGAAAAGACGAGTTCCTGGCGACGCTCTCGCACGAGCTGCGCACGCCGATGACCGCGGTCCTTGGCTGGGGGAGGATGCTGGCCCTCGGGCTTCCGGAAGAGGAAGCTCGCGAGGCCGTCGGCGCCATCGTCGCGAGCGCCGAGGCGCAGGCACAGCTCATCGATGACGTGCTCGATATCTCGCGCGTCGTCGCGGGCAAGATGACGTTCACGCCCGCTCCGGTGGAATTGAGCCCGGTCGTGCAGGTGGCCATGACTACGATCCATCCGGCCGCGGTGGCGAAAGGCATCGAGGTGCTGGCCAGCGTCCCGCCGCGCCTTCCGCCGGTGCTCGGCGACGAGGGACGCCTCCAGCAGATCGTCTGGAACCTGCTCTCGAATGCGGTGAAGTTCACGCCGCGCGGCGGCACGATCACCGTGCGCGTCGCGCGCGCGGGCGCGGTGCTGCGGCTCAGCGTGCAGGACACGGGAAGAGGAATCGAGCCGGAGTACCTTCCGCATGTCTTCGAGGCATTCACGCAAGAAGACGGTTCGATGACGCGCTCCCACGAAGGAATCGGCCTCGGTCTCTCCATCGCCCGATCGCTCGTCGAATTGCACGGCGGACGGATTCGCGCCACCAGCGAAGGCAGCGGCCGCGGCGCGACCTTCACCGTCGAGCTGCCAATCCTCGAAGGCGCCGCGCCCGCCGTCCGCGCAGCGGAATCGAACACGCGTCGTGTCGCCGCCGCGGTTGCCGGAACGTTGTCCGAGCTCCGCGGCGTGCGCGTGCTCGTCATCGACGATCAGGACATCACCCGCGATCTCGTCACCGGCGTGTTCCGCCGCGCGCAGGCCGACGTCGCCGCCGCGAGTTGTGTCCGCGACGGCGTGGCCGCCTTCACCACCTTCTCACCCGACGTCGTCGTCTGCGATCTCGCCATGCCGGACGAAGACGGCTACGCCTTCCTCCGCACCCTCCGCGCGTTACCACGGCCAGCCAGCGCCACTCCCATCATCGCCCTCACCGCCTTCGGCCACCCCGACGACCGCCGCCACGCCCTCGCCGCCGGCTTCGACGACTACCTGAAAAAACCGATCGACCCGGCGGAGCTAACCGCCACCGCGCTGCGGTTCACGGCGCCGCGTGAGCATTGAGCGCAGTTCTCCGCGAACGAACGTGCGAGCCCGGATGAACAACGCGGCGGTTCGGCGGGAGCGGCACCCTCTTCGACAGCAGTCCTAGACCGCGCGTCGAGAACGTCATCTCCGCGACGCGTGTGCTGCAGGGAGGCCGGGCGGTATCTCGATATTGATTTGCGGCGCGCCATTGAGACGGCGAGCTTTTCTGCAAAGCGTGGCAAATCGCCCGTGCATGCCCGGCACTATCTCTTAGAGGCGACTGGCAACGACGTTAAGAGCCAGTAAGTCCCGGGGGAGCTTGTTTGGTAAAGCACCTGATTGTGGATCAGGCGTTCGCGGGTTCGAGTCCCGTCCCCGGGACCAATCGCCTCGGAAGAGGAGGAACACCATGTCCGCGCTCGAGACCGATATTGCAGCTTCTCATCCTGCGCCTGTTTCTCATCCCTCTGTCGTCGAGCCTCGCAATCCGCGCGGCATGCGAGACCTCGATCCGGCCTTGATGCTCGAGCGCGAGCGCGTGCTCGACATCATCCGCGGCGTCTACCAGAACTACGGATTCGTACCGCTGCAGACGCCGGCTATCGAGCATGTCGACGTGCTGTTTGGAAGCGCCGGGGAAGAGTCGCACAAGCAGATGTTCCGCGTCAGCGGACCGGACGCCGATCATCTCGCCCTCCGTTTCGACCTCACCGTACCGCTCGCGCGTTTCTACGCGCAGCATCCGGAGCTTCCGCGGCCCTTCCGCCGTTACCAGTGCTCGCCGGTCTGGCGCGCCGACAAGCCGGAGAAGGGGCGTTATCGTGAGTTCACACAGTTCGACATCGACTCCATCGGTGTGCCGAGTGAGCTCGCCGATGCCGAGATCATCGCCTGCATCTGCGACACGCTGCAGAAGCTCCGCCTGCGCTACCAGGTGAAGTTCTCGAGCCGCGCGCTGCTCAATCTCTTGCTGCACTTCGCCGGCATCCCGCTGGAGCTCGGGATCGAAGTGTTCCGCGTACTCGACAAATTCGATAAGTTCGGGATTGATCGCGTGCGCGACGAGCTGACGCGCTCCCGCGAGCAGGGCGGTCTCGGCCTCCTCAGATCGCAGGTCGAGCGCATCGAGCTGTTCCTGGCCATCAAAGGCACGCGAAAGGAAATCGTGCAGCAGGTGTGCGAGCTGTTCCGTCACGTACGCGGCGCGGCCGATGAAATCACCACGGTGCGCAACATTTCCGATCACCTCGATGCCATGGGTTACCACGAGGATCGCGTGATCATCGACCTCTCGATCGCACGCGGCCTTTCTTACTACACCGGCCCCGTCTTCGAGGCCGTCGCGCTGGACGCGCCGGAGCTCGGCTCGATTCTCGGCGGCGGCCGGTACGACGATCTCGTGGAACGTTTCGGCGGCGGCCGCGTTCCCGCGACCGGAGCGTCGATCGGCGTCGATCGTCTGCTCGACGTGCTGGAGCGCCTCAAGCTCACGTACGGCCGCAAAGCGACGGCGCGCGTGCTCGTGACAAACATGGATCCGGCCCTGACGAGCGAATGTCTGGCCATGACGCAGCAACTGCGCGAAGCCGGCATCGCCACTGAGCTCTATCTCGGCAGCGAGCGCGGAATGAAGAAGCAGCTCAAACACGCCGACATGTGCGCGATTCCGATCGCGCTGCTCTACGGCTCCAACGAGCACGCGCATGGCACCGTCACGCTGAAGAATCTCATCGAAGGTCAGAAAGAAACGAACCAGCTGCAGGAGCGTGTCGAATATCTGCTCGAGCGTAAAGGTCAACGCGAGTATCCGCGCACCGAGCTCGTGGCGGCCGTGCGACACCTGCTCAGCGCGATCGAGCACGGTTATGCATGATCGCGCGTCGCAGGCGGTGACATTCCGACCCGCGGCGGCAACGTTCATTCTGCTCGCAACCCTTTGCCTCAGCCAGGATCGCCGCCGCGTGGTTTGCTACGGCGACGCCGGATGCCCGATGCGCCAAGACCTTGAGCGGCTGGATGCCCTACGGGGAACGGTCGAAGCAAGGATCGAGGATGGTTTCATGCGCGCAAATTGCGAGCCGGGCTGACGCCCGACTCATTCGGCCCGCGCCCAACGCTCCAGCCGCTGATTCAGCCAGCGCATGTTCTGCCGCAGCTCCTCGGCGCACGCGGACTCGCAGACGCGATGACCGAAGACGTCGAGCGCGTGCGGCGTCGCGGCGCGGAACGACGGCGCATCGGCGTCGAGCTGGAAGGTTGGCGTGCGCGCCTGCGTCTCGCCGGCGAACGAGCGCTCGTATCCGACTGCGACGCAGACGAAGATCGCGGCGCGTACTTCATCCAAGGCGCCGTCGACGAGCGACGCGAGCAGCAGCGCGGCGAATCGTGGATAGCGGTCGCGCACGAGCTCGAGCGAGCCGATAGTCAGAAATCGCGGCTCATCGCGCAACTGCTGCGCGATCCGCGCGGCGAATATCGCGTGCTGTTCCTTCTGTCGCGGCTTCGGATCCTGCGCGATGAGCGTGGCGGCACAAAGATAAACCTCCGCGAGCGCGTCCATCGCGAGAAGCCGCGACAACGTGTCTTCACGCAAAGCGGCCATCAGCGTCGCGACGGAGGACGTGCAGAAGAACCCTCGCTCTGCGCGCTGCCTGCGCAGCTTCGGAAAGTTCTGCAGCGCGTCGTGCTTCGCGGCATCGATCTCGGAAAACGTGCGGCGCGTCTCGGTGTCGACGATGCCGAGGAGGTTGCGGCCGGCGCTCTGGAGCTGATCGTTATGATGCGCGAAGCGGATGAGCAGCATGCGCGCTTCGGGCGACGGATCTCGGCGCAGCGTCTCGAGCGCGGAAATCGTGGCTAGCTCGCGTGCGTCTGGTCCGAGCACGAACAACTGACGCAGCGCGTGCACGAACATGCACTGCAGCGTCGGCGGCGAAGACGCGGCGGCGCCGGCGAACCATGTCGAAAAATCGTCCCATAGGCAAGCGTCGCGCGCGGCCTCGGCGCCCGTCTCTACGACTGCTTCGGCAAATGGCCACAACGCGTCGAGATCATCTGAGGCGCAGACGCGGAGCTTCGATGCGACGTCACTGAGTTGCGTGCTGGCGACGATGAACGTAGCGCGCACGTTCGGGCCGCACCGGAAGGCATCGCGCAGCAGCTGCGAGGCTCGATGTGTGGCGTGCCAGGAAAGCGCCGGCGATCCCATTTCGCCGCCGGTCGATGCGATGGAAAAAAAATCGCGCCGAAGCGCGTCTTTTTTCAGGATGGCCGTCGTTGCCTTACGAGTGAGGCGCCGGCGGTTAGCCAGAGAAAAACGCGAGATAGGCTTCAGGATCTCCGCCGTTTCGTGATGAGACCTCCTTGCTTGGGCCTTTCGCTCCTCAAGCTTCGCCGCGGCGTTGGCGACGATGACTTTCACGGCGTCGATGGTCGGCTGGGGATCGATACCCAGACGCGCGAGCTCCTCACGGACCTTCGCGCCGGGCATGGCCTTGAACCGCTGGATGGCGTTCGCGACCTCCGTCTCCTTCTTCGAAGGCTTCTTCACCTCGTCCATCATACTCTCCGAATCGCAGATCAATGGTTGTCCCAAAGAGAACGTCTCCGTTTCAAAAGTTTGTGTCTGTTGCGCACATCCGATTCCGACGTCTCCAGAGCCGCTGCGCAGTCCGCCGCGGATTCACTTCCAGACGCGCGCACAAGCGCGTACTCGCGGACTTTCGGAGGCAGCTTGGCGGCGAATTGCCGGACCTTTTCTTCCGCAATGATCTTTTCCTCCTGGTCTGCAGGCTCACCCGGTAAGAGCCACTCCCCACAAGTACCAGCTTGTTGTTTGTCCGGATCGGTCATGACGGCCAGATGCGGCGTGAGGTCTTCCTTTTTCGCGTGATTCACGCTGGTCATTGAATCGACGATGCCGAGCAGGAATGACAGCATGGGTTTCTTGCGGCTCGCTCTGTACCAGTGTCGCTTTCCGCTGGAGACCAGCAGTACGGCTTCCTGCGCGATGTCGTGCTCGGTCATTCCATGCGGATTGACGAAACCGTTCGTCCGGCGGAGTCGTGTGGCTGCGCGTCGGAGCAGTTCAGGAATCGTTTCTTCCCAATTCTCTGCGTCCAGCGCGGCCTGAATCATCACGACATACCGGACGGCCAGCTTCGGCGCCGCCCATTCAAAGAACAGAGCTGCAGCGTGCTGCATGTTTCCCGTGTGATGGGCATCGTCCATGGGTACACCAGACCTTTCACATACCGCGGGTTGCCATTCACCTCCGGCCAAAAAGTTTTTTAGCCTGCAAAGGTGTATGCCGGAAAGGACCGCAGATTTTGCCAACGCGCGAAAATATTTGTTCGGCGAGGTTCCGCCGCCGACCGCAAGGCGCAGGGGATGCGCCGCGGCAACGCCGCGCTAGATACTCTTGCGCGGGAGGCGCGTCACTTCCGCCAGGAGGCGGATGAAGCGTCTATGAATACTTCTGCGAACCGACTGCAACCTTCGTGTGCTCCATTTCAGCAGGCGCGCGGCATCTTCGGCACTCAGATAGCCATGCTCGTCGAGCACGTCGATGTACGCGGCCTGGTCGGGCGTCGCCTTCTCTTTGAGGAGGCGCACGTACGCTTTAGCGAGCAACTGGCGGTCGATGTCGGTCCGCGAGTCGAGAAGCGTGTCGTCGACTATCGTGCCCGGCATCTTTTTTTCGCCGCGCGGGACCAGCGCCGCGTGCACCTGCTGGTGCTCCTTGTGCCTCGCCTCCGCGTCGATGACGGATGTAACCACATTGCAGAGGAAGGTGAACAGGTCGACTTCGTCCGGGTCGAAGTGACGGCGACCTTCGACGAACGCCAGGATCCCGGTCATCACCGCATCCTTTGCGATCTCGCCGCGCACAGACGCGTGCGGGTACACGCCGTGCCAGTGATACCGATCGAGGAACCAGTACGCGAAGCGCTGCATCCGCGGAATCCAGTCATCCCATGGAATCGCCGTCGGCAGCTGGTGCAACGGGAGGCGCTCGGCCTCGCAGCGCAGGGGATCGGGGTGAAATCCTTTGGGTACGAGAGGGGGACCCTTATGACCTTTCTGCCTTTTCATGTCATCTCCTCGAGGCAACGGAAACATGTCCATCAATGCCTAGCTCCTTACTGGCCGCGTTCGCGGCAAACTTGGGATCCGAGGGGAGAAAAACCTACCGGGGCAAACGGTGGGTCGTGAAAGATGAAACGGAATCGCAACCGGATTCAATTCCAGATATTCCCTGCCGCGACTCAATTCTTTGCGGCGACCTGCGGCAGCGTGACGTCGACGAACCCGAACGGATCCGTCGCGCCTCTTTCAAGCGGTATGCGCACGCGCTCGTATGTGAAGAAGTTTCTACGCCGGTCTGCCAGCAACTCCACATAGCCTTCACTTCCGATGGTGAAGGGTTCGCCGGCGTAGACGAATCGCTGTCCCGGCGTTCCATAAAAACGGTATCCGACCACGGTGATCCCGCAGGTGACTACAGGGTCGCGACTTGAGAAGAGGCGCTCGAGGGAGAGGTCGATGGTCACGGCGCCTTCGAGAGGACGGGCGGCAATGAGAAGCAGGATTAGAAGAGAATGTCGGGCGTGTCGCATATGAATATATGCCGACGCCGCCCGATTTATTGCCACGGCGTCTTAAGATTTGTGGCGTGCGCCGTCGGCCCATAACTTCCGGGCGAGCGACTCGCGTTGTCCCGCATCCATGAGTGCAGGCGCGGCACGTTCCGCGCGTTTGCGCGCGTCTTCTTCGTCGTCGCGCACGAGACAATTCACAATCACGCACAAGCAGTCGAACAGCTTGTCTTCACCGATCAGCGCGAACTCGCGCTGGTTTTCAAAGAACTGCGTCACGGCGTCTTCGGCATAAGACTTCGCGCGCACATGCCGTTCTTCGTATTGTCCTTCGCCGGTAAGTTGTTCGAGCGCGTAAAGCAGCAAGCGTGCGCCGACGTCCGACCAGTCCGTACGCTCGATGAGAGCGGCCAGCTCCTCGTCGGCCTTGCAGAAGTCATGGTGGGTGCGGCGCTTGCGCATGCTCATCCCTTAAGCCGGCCACTGACCGCGGGAGAGCCGCGATGTGGCTCCAAAAGCATCGGCTCACGGGAAGGCCTTCTCCTTCCCGTGAACCGCCTCGCGTGTCGCTCGCTGCACGGCAGCGAGCATGTCCGCATGCGTCAGTCCTCCTTTCCGGCGTGCTCGTGCGCCTCCCCGTGATGCTCGTGATCGTGCTGATGCTCGTGATCGTGCGGGTGGTCGTGTCCGCTCCCGCCGCTCCCGTGCGTCTCGTGCGCATGCGTGTGGCCGTGATCGTCGTGCTGGGCGTGCTCGTGATCGTCGCCGTGTTCGCGATGGGATGCGGGCTGAGTGGAATGACGGTGAAGATCGTCGTCGTGAGTGTTGAGATTGATATTGGTCATGGTCACTCCTTATGAATGTGTATGCCGCCCGGCGCCGGCAGATTTGCCATCGCCGCCAAAAAAACTTCTTCATGTGCCTCGCGCGTGCGCATCCTCTCTCTGTGATTGTGGACAGGCAAAATCACGCGCTTCGCCCGGCATTGGACTTTTGAAAGGAGAAGTTCAATGACCCGCAAATCTCGAATCTTCCTCGGCATCACCACGGTCCTCACGCTCCTCGCCGCCGCGTTCGCGCTCGGCACGACCCGGCAGCGCACGGAAGTGATGGATCACCTCACGCCGCCGACGATCACACACACGGATCCTGTGATCTCGGACATGGACGCGCGTGCGCTCGCCGACATGCAGACGCTCGCCCGCCGGGAGTTCGGTCAGTTCCGCATCCGGCAGAACTCGTTTGGCAGCTCGGAGCTCTACTCGCCCGATCATCTGCTCCACTGGATGACGATCGAGCATCACGGCTACGAGATCTACCTCTACCACCTGACGGAGAAGGCGCGTCCCGAGGTCCGTCACACCGCAGTGTGGTCGACGCACGAGCCGTTCGCGACGCCATGGCAACCCGTCTGGTGAGCGCCTCGGCGCGCGTGCGATTTCAGCGGCAACTGGAATCGCGCGCCTTCATGACGTTAGGCACGCCGAGGAGAGCAGCGCGAAATTGGCTGTGGCGGCAGGGCTCGAACCTGCGACCACCGGATTAACAATCGTGATTTTCCGGTCCGGACTGCGGGAGACGGCACCAGATCAATGATTTACAACCGATCTGGAGCCATCCGGCGTCGTCCGGAGAGCAACCGCTGCGGAAAAATAGAAACTTGTTAGATACCTGCGATGGAACGCCGTCCTACAGAAGGCCATCCATCAGTGGTCATCAAAGATCGAGGAGCGAGTTTCTGTCGGTGACTCCAGAACGCGAAGGCGAGCCGTTACCCAGTGTAGTCGGTCGGGGGACGGGAGTGGGCATACAACGCCGTTCGGGAAGACAGGACTGCTTCGCACTGCGAGCGAACCAACCCGTGCTCGGCGAGGAATCGCCGATTACTCGGTCATTCGGGAACCATCAGCACTCCGACCGAACAAAGACGCGTAGCTGCGTCGCGCCGAGGCCGCGCTCTTGAGCCGCTTGGCTAAGCGCGGCGTTTACGTCTCGACCTCCACGGCGATGCCGACCGAGTTCGCGATCGGCGTGTACAGATCGATCTCCGTCTGGGGTGTCTTGACGGAGACGAGCAGCGAGTAGCGAACCTTGCGATCGGCGCGGTCGAGTTGCGGCCTCTCTTTCCACCACCCACCGACCGGATACACCGCGATGTGCTTCCGCGCGGCGAGAGCGGCGCCCGTGCCGCGCCAGATGTCGCTGTGCAGCGACCCTTTGCTCCGCAACGCCGGACCAAGCACCCAGTCCGCGCTGTCGCTTTCCGTCAGCGCGATTTCTTCGTCTTCTTCGCGCACGAGCCGGTTGATGCGACCTCGAAATTCGTCGAGCGATTCGGTCGGCGTCTGCACGTCGAACCGCAGACCGTGCGACGCGTAGCGATGTCGGCGAATCCATCCGCGACGTGCCGGATTGGGCTCGATGAAATACGACAACGTGACCCGGAGCTCGATCTCGGTGCCGCCGAGGTCCCGCAGGGCGTCCACCGGCCACGGGATTTCGTGTACGTGCATTTCGTTCAGTTTTGCGTCGCTTCTCGTCTCGTACCGGAAGGGCTGAATTTCGGCCTCGGCGATGAGCGTCAGCGCGTCCGACGCGCTCCACAGCGCACGCGCAAGCGAGGGCTCGCCGTAGCCGCAGGAGCGCAGCAAATGCTCCACGTCATACCTGCGAGAGCCGCGGCCGTAACGGCGGAGCATCGTCTCCGACCATTCTGCGGACTGGACCATCAGACCCCGCACCGTCTCGGGCCAGAGAAGCGGATAACGCGCGCGAACCGCTCCGGCGATTCGTCCGGCAAGCGCGCAGGCGGCGCTCGTCTCCCCGGCCGTCGTGAAGAGCTTCGCCACAGGCTGATGGGAGGTCGTGAGCAGGGAGAGGGAATCGCACATGTCGGTCGTTGAACCGTCGGTGACGCAGTTGCCGCCTTCGCACACGATCTCCGGTTTCAATGGCCAAGCGGGTTGCCACGGGACCGACGTCGTCGTGGCGGGACTGAGGTCTCCCGCCTCGGCAACCGGACGCCAGCCGGCGAGCTCGGGCTCCGTGATGCTGGTCAGGGCCGTACACGCGCCCACGGTCACCGCATTCCACGCCTGACCCGGATCGTGTACGTGTTCCGTAGCAAGATGGTCGGGGTGAGTGCCTCTGCCGTCGGTCGAACTGTTTCCTGCCGAAACGATGATGAGCCGCGGATTCCCGCCCTTGGTGCCTGCGGCGAGCTGATCGACCTCGGCGGACCATGCCGAAGGCTGCCCGCGATCCCGCGAGTCTCGCGTTGTGACGGTCATTCCGAAGACGCGCACACGGTCGTGAGCGGCGATCTCGATCTGATGAACGGCGTCGCGCATGATCACGCCGTGCAACTCCTCCGGTGTCTGCTCCGGAGGCGGAGGAAGGATTTTCACCGACTCGACGATCGAGTGCACCTCCACCGGCGCATCGCCCGTAACGGCCGGCGCAAGGTCGCCGAACAGCGCAAGGCCGGCCATCTGGGTACCATGCCCGATGTGATCGTTGGCGCCCCACTCGGGTCGCGCCGCCAGCCGGTGCTCACCGGCGGAAAACGGTTCGAGCAGTGGATGCCCCGCATTCAGGCCGCTGTCCAATAGACAAATAGATGACGGTTTCTCGTGCAGATCGACTCGGCCCAAGAGTTCTTCAGCCCACTCCCGTGCCTCCGGCCCGCGGAGCTGTACGAAGAACTCGCGCGACTCCTTGGCGCGCCGGAGCTCCGCGATCGCGTCGATGACTTCGATCGAGGCCGCGATCTGCTCGGCCGTCCCTCGCGCGAGGTATACCCGCCGCTCGGGAAAGGCGAGGTGGGATGGCGACAGGTCCGCGCCAGCCACAACGAGGTTCCGCTCGAACTGCGCGACCGCCTCCGGTTCGTCACGGATCCAGATCTCCCAGCGGATGACCGCAGTCGGTGGCGGAAACTCCGTCTCGGCGTCCGTCCAGAAGTCGCGAAGCGCCGCAAGCCGGATCGCGGAGAGCGGCGCGACGAGGCGCTGGTGCCTCGGCCTGCCGGCCTTGGTATCGACGTCGGCATATTTCCGGACCTTCTGCTCGAACGTCGAGAGTTGCCCTCTCGGCACGTACACCGTCGCGAAGAGCTTGTCCCCGCTGGCGTGGGTCGCCACCAACTCTATTTTCTTGCGGCGATCTTCGAGCGATTGCAGGGCGTCCGCGAAGCCGGCTTCCAGCTCGAACTGCACGTGCAGCCCCGACTTGGCGCCTACGACGCTCGCCAACGGAACCTCCGCCGAGCGCTGAACCGCTTCTGCCTGCAACCGCGTCAGATCGCGCAGGAGGCGCTGAGCGTGTGCCTGGCGGTCGCGTTGCGGAAGGGGTTTCTCTTCAGGGCCGCCGCCCCGGCGCTGAAACCGTTCCTGGTCGGGAGAGGCGGTGAGGACAATGTGGGGCAGTCGCTGAAGCGCCAATCCGGACCTCGTACCGTGTTATGACCGTCTCGGCATCGCTTTCCGCTCCGCGATGGAACGAAGCAGCATTGACGTCGTCACTTCATCTGTGCCGGTGAGCACGGCTTCTTTTGCAGCATCCTCGCACGCTCTGGAGATGTCCGCGTAGCTTAGTCCGGCAGCTTCCGACGCGATGCGATGCCAGTCCACATGATTGCTGGCAAGAGAACTGAAGCGCGACCGGACGGTACGAAGAATCAGCTCTGCGTTGGGTAACGCATACTGCAGGACGTCGTCGAACCGGCGAAAGAGAGCGGGATCCAGCAACTCAGGGTGATTCGTGGCGGCCACGACGAGCGAGCCCGGGTCCGTTTCCTCGAGCATCATCAGAAACGAGTTAAGAATTCGGCGGACCTCGCCGACGTCGTTCGATGCGTTGCGCTGTCCACCGATGGCATCGAATTCATCGAAGAGGTAGACGCCGCGCATCCGCTTCATGGCATCGAAGACGAGACGGAGCTTGGCTGCCGTCTCTCCCATAAATCTGGTGATGAGACCATCGAGCCGGATCGCAAAAAGCGGAAAGCGAAGCTCTCCCGCGAGCGCCTTGGCGGTGAGGGTCTTCCCCGATCCAGGAGGGCCGGTCAGCAGCAACTTCGCGCGAGGATGCAGGCCGTGGTCGCGGAGCTTCGTCTGCTGTCGCTGTTCGAGAATGACCCGCCGCAGCCGCGCTTCGGTATCACTGGCGAGAATCATGTCCTCGAGCCGCACCTCAGGATAAGAGACGGAAAGGATTCCTGCCAGCTCGCCTTTCGGCTGAACCAGCGGAATCGGCTGCCGTTCGGACGCGGTGCGGTGCCGGGCGCGAATCGCGTCGAGCAGTTCGCGCATCTCGAGGGCCAGTTTTCCATGGCCGAGGCGGGCCTCGTGCGCGGCCATCTGGAGACCGATCGAGTACAGCCTCTCCTCGTCCCCTTGTTCGAGGCTCTTGAGCAGGGCTTTGAGTTGACTTCCCGTCGCCATGGCAGACCTCTCCCCGAGAACTCGGGGAGATCATGCGGTCATTCTACGGCAGGTCATCCACACCACTCGCGGGAGCGTCCGGCGTGGCACGACGGTCGCCGTGAGGCATGCGATCCAATCCGCTTCAAGCGGTCACCTCTATCTCCGTCATGTCGAACCACCCTCGCTGGATGGCCGCATCCCTGACACGCTCAGGCGTCGCGGAGTAATAGACGACTGCGAGGCTATCCTCCGCACGGCTGCACGTAACGTAGAACAAACGCCGCGTTCGATCCGATGACGTGTCGCGACCGGATGCCTCCCTCTCCGCATCGGCTTTCGTAGCCCCCGTGGTTCCGAAGAGTTTGGAATAGTTGAACATGAAACCGCGCGCTTCTTCGTCGCTGATGATCACCATCACGCGCTGAAACTCCCGCCCTTTGACGCCTTGATGCGTATCGAACGGAGATTCATGCCGGACGTACTGATCGTACTTCTCGATCTGATCGAAGGGCGTTTCGAGCGCGCGCCGCCATGCGACGATCTCGCTTCTGGCGTCTTCATCAATGTCGGACTCGTCTGCCTCCTCATCACTCGGCGCCACGAAAGGCGAAAGCGACTCGGGAATCGCAAAGAGACCCATCTGGGCCACATTCCTGAGCACCGACAGCGCCGACGGACTCTCTTCGGCGGTAAAGAGAGCATGGACTGACTTCGTCGCATCGTTGGCCCTTCGAACGAGCAGCCCCTGATCTGCGCCGGCGGCCTCGAGTCGAACCCGGTCGAACAGGGGCGACGCCTTTCGGACGATAGCTGCGGCACGGTATTTGTCACCCGCCCGCAGCGCATTGATCAAGGGCAGGATGTCTCGGGTGAAGAAAGCTACCCCAGGCAGTGTCCCTTCCAGGAGGCCGGTGCGCAGTCGATCCACCGCGTACAGCGCGTCAAAGAACTCTTTGAACCCGAATCGCGCGGCGGCCATGTGATGTTCGAGGGTCAGCGTTTTCACTGCATCATTTCCGGCCGTCCACGATTGATCGCCGGTGATCGCCGCCATGCGATCGCGAATCCTCGCTTCCGCAGCGAACCTGTCGGCCGTATCCGCAGGCAACACGAACAGACGTACATGACCTTCTGGCTTGTCGGATCGGCCGCGCTGTTGTTCCTCATCGACCTCCGAGCGAACTTTGTTAATCAACCGAATCACTCGTGCCGGACAGCGATGATTCATGACCTTGCGCGGACGAACCCAGGATTCAGGTATGGCTGCCGCCAGGTCTTCCTTCCCCTCGGCATAGATCCGCTGCATCGTATCGCCGAACAATCCGAGACAGAACGACTTTGCATGCTGCGCCTGCACGTTTAGGAAGGCATCCATGAGCCGGCGGGCCGTGTCCTGGCTCTCGTCGATCAGAAGTACAGGGAATCGCGAAATCAGCAGGCGGCGCAGACCGGCTTTCGTGTTCAGGAAGTCCGCCGTCATTGCGATAACTTCCGCATGATTGAGGGCGTCGCGCGTTCGGTTATCGCCCGTGGGGCTGTAGACGAAGCGGCGTATCTGCTCCAAGCTGGCGAGCCGCCGACGCTTCGTTTCCATTGAACGCTCGCGATCGTCCCATGCTTTTGTATTTCGCCTGCCACGACGTTGCTGATCTTCAAGCTCGGCGATGTCGCTGAGCAAATTCGCTCCAACACATTTCCGAATGTCACTGTCGTACCCGCCGATCAGTGACCACGCGAACGCGTGGATCGTGCTGACCTCGACGCGTGGGTCGAACCGGAGTCGCTGCCTGATCTCGTCCGAGGCGGCATTGGTGTATGTGATCACTCCCATGCGCTGCCCGGTCAGAGTCAGTTGGTGACCACTCTTCTCGATGAAAGCTTCTATCGCCCGCACGAGCGAGCGTGTCTTGCCCGAGCCCGCTCCAGCATAGAGAAAGAAGCTCGTAGGCGTCTTGAGATCGATGCATTCCTGAATCGTCTCATCTGCGGCCAGATCGAAGGTGTCGGCGGCCGTATCCGTCACGGGGCTTCCTTTCCAACCCGCAGGATCTCGGGCAGCTTCTTTTTTAACTGTGTCTCGAGCCACTCCAAGCCCTCTTTGATGTACCTCGGGACGACCAACGTCGGGAACGCCGCTGCCATGAGGACGTCGAGCGCGAACTCTGCTTTCTTTCCGGTCTGCAGCGCCTGAAACATTCGTGCTCCGACATCCGAGAGACTCGTCTGCGACTGGATCGCCTCCCTGAACTTGCGTACGAGTCCATCACCTGCAAGAGTCGAAAAGAAGCCTAGGTTCTCAAGGGCGAGCGCATCTTCGAACGTGTACGGGTAGGCAGTCTCTTCTGCCGAGTCGTTGTCGCGACGCACTTGCAGCGGATACTGATATGCAACCCGCACGGCGAAGACGGGCCGATCCGATCTCACTTTGCGTTCAGGTTCAGCGTCAAACAGCACGTCAGCAGCGCTTTCCTCCGGGACCCACGTCTTGAGCGTGGCATTGTTCGTCACTTGATTCGCGCCACGCTGCGGCTGCGCTGTTTTCCCATCGGGGCCGAGGGTGTCGATGTCGGTGACGATCAGCGTCAACAGACCGAGATGGTCAATGAGGCTCCGGAGCCTGTGTGCATGACTTCCGCCGATCTCGAGAATGGTGAGGTAACACTGCGAGAGAAACTTGTGGTGGTGCCGAATGAGATTCGGGAGGAGGATGCGTTCGGCCGGCCCCTCTACGAGGATCGCCGCGTCGGCGAAAAAGAGATCGGCATGCCGAGCACGAAGATACCGGGTGACGAAGCGCTCGGTCTCGTTTTCCGTACCGAACACCTCGGACATGTTCACCACGACAGACACCGGCACCCTCGCCGGCAAGCTGGCTGGCACGCGCCGGAAGTACCGCAGGCACGAGAACGAGATCTCGTGTGCGACGTGACTCGAATGCGTGCTGACGATCAACTGCGTCCGCAGCTTGGTAGGGCTTCGGAGGTCCGCGTTGTTTCGCAACACACGATACGCGGTGTTGATGAACACCTGTTGTACCTGCGCATGGAGGTGCGCCTCCGGTTCTTCGACGAGCACCAGATGGAGGGGCTCGATGAGCGAGGCGGCAGCCTTGCCAGCCTTCCCGACCCGCATCCATGCATCGCGAAACGCCATCAGCCGAAAGATCATGGAAATGAGATTCTGGTACCCGAGGCCGTTGCTGTTTTCGGGTAGCTGCAACACCGGCGTGGAACCACCGTCTTCTGCGACGTAATCGACGTCGTACGAGACGGCTGCAGCATGGCTCAACCCGTCCGTCGCCTTGAGTCTGGTGCTCACCCGCGGCCGAGGGTCGGTAACACCCGGATATCCCATTCCTTGCACTTCAAAGAAGGCGCTGGCGAAGCTCTCGCTCAAACGCTCGTTGAACGCGCTTTCGGCGGCCTGAATGGCCATGAGCGCTTCCACGTCGGCTGGTTCAGGTCTCTCACTTGGATCGAGATGTTTCTTGTAGTAATCGCGCAGTTGGTTCGAGAGTAGACTGCCTCCCAAGCGCGTATCGTCGTCACCCGTTCGTTCGGTCTCGCCGAAAGCGCGTTGCGCGAGGATCTCGTCCACCCGGATGAGGCCTGCCAGAGCGTCGCCCTCAAGCGGAAGCGCATCGGGCGCAAGGGCCTGCGGCGAAGCGTGGGAATCCACGGCGTCAACGACCTTTTCAGGATCGAGAACATATGCTCCGAGGGCAAAATGTTGCTCGATCCGACGGTTCATGAAGTCGATCAGGTTCGTAGGCCAAACCGTCAGCTTCGCTGAATCCGTCCCGTCGCCGTCTGGTCTCGTTGCCGCCTTTTTGGTCGCCTCGGCAGCGTCGGTTGCCTCGAGGAAGTCCCTGTAGAGCCATTCGACGTCCTTCGGCTGAAGCTGCAGACGAACGCCGAGGAGACCACCTTCCCAATCAAGCGTTGGGATGAGGCGATGAACATGATGGAGCTCATCTGGCTCCACGTGGAGCCACAGGTCCAGGGTTGGCAGCAGCGGTGCCCAGCTAGCGGGCGCGAGGTCAGCGGCAGTTCCCGCGGCCCGCGCGCTCAACCAGGCTTCCCCGATCTGATTGATGGGTCGCCAGTGACATAGGGTGACGTCCGTGGTTACGAATGTGCGGCTGCGGGGTGATAGGAACTTACGCAACGCATGCATCGCGGAGGTTTTGCCGCTGTTGTTTGCGCCGACGAACAGCGTTGTCTCGTCAGAGAGGTCAACCCTGATGGAGAGGAGCTTCCGGAAATTAGCGATCTCGACGTATTCAATGTGCACTGAATCGGTCTTTCCGCCGTCCAGAATGTCGGCACCCGAGACGCACGGGCGGAGCCCGACGACCTCGGGTAACGGGGCAACCAGAAGTCTACTGCCGGAAATGCTGCTTCGCTCCGCGTGCGAACCCGTCGAGTACATCGACACGTTTCTCTCCGAAAGGTGGCGAATGTCTCGACGCGCATTTGCGACGTGCCTGCCGAATCGCGGCGCCGTCTCGCCCTTGTCGGCACTCCAGGGAGCTCCGGCGCACGAAGCCAACGCGGCGGATGCCGGCCGGCGGTCTATCTAGGGGCAACCGTCGTGCGGTCGGAGGTACGCGGCAGAGCATGTTCCCCCCGTCCTGCGATGGAGTTTAGAACTCGACTCTGGAGTGATTTGGGAGCGGAGCTAGCGAGCATGCTCGGGAAAAATAGAAACTTTCTAAAGAGTCGCAGGTTCGATTTCGGCTGTTTTTGGCGCCGCCGATTGCAGTTAAGTGCTTGAAAGCAAATTTGGCTGTGGCGGCAGGGCTCGAACCTGCGACCACCGGATTAACAATCCGGCGCTCTACCAACTGAGCTACACCACAGTACCGGCGGGACGGGGATGGTCGCGCGGGCGGTGTGGTGGTGTCAAGTTTCAGTGGCCGCGGAGGCCGGTGAGCGAGGCTTGGGCGAGGATGTGGTCGTGGATGATGAAGCGGAGCTTGCGCCAGGTCATCGGGGTGCCGGCGTCGTCGATCGGGTCGAGGTCGAGGGCGTAGACGGTGAAGCGGTATTTGTGCGGCGCGCCCTCGGGCGGGCATGGGCCGTCGTAGCGGCGGCGGAGGAAGTCGTTCCAGGCGTGGCGGCCGCCGGCGGCGAGGTCGGGATCCGACGCGCCGGCGTTTTCGGCGAGCGCGGTGGTCGAGGCCGGGATGTTGTACGCGACCCAGTGCACGAAGCCGTCGCCGCCGCGCGCTTCGTAGTCATCCAGGACGAGCGCGTAGCTCTTCGTCGCGGCCGGCGCGCCGCTCCAGTGCAGTTCGGGCGATGCGTTCGCGCCGTGGCAGTCGAGGCCATTGAGCACGGTGGCGTCGGAGAGCGTCGCACCGGGCGCGAACGAGTTGCTCGCGAGCTGGAACGACGACGCGAGCGCGGTTGACGGCGCGCGCTCGGTCGACGGCACGGTCGTCGTCGTGTGCGCGCAGGCGCAGAAGAATGCGAGGGTGAGGATCCACTTAGTCGCGTGTGTCATCGGCAATCCAATTCAGTTCCCACGTTTTTCCGCCGTCGTCGGAGAAGGCCTGTTCAAAGTGCACCGACTTCGGGGTGATGTTGGAGATCACGAAGCGCACGAGGATGGCCCGGCCATTGAGCGTTTCCTGGTCGTAGAACTCGCCGCGCCCGTCGCGGAACTCGCCGATGGTCGGCTCGGTCATCTGCCCGTTCGCCGCGTTCGCGTAGTGAAGACTCCACTGCCGCGCGTCGGGATCATACAGTCGCAAACTGAGTCCCTGAAAGCGCCCGGTCGAGCCGGTGACGTCGAGCTCGACGAGGTTGGCCTTGCCGTCCCACACCTTGCGCACCACGGTCGTGCCGTTCATCTCGACCCACTCGTTCGAGCCGGTGAGCGGACGCAGTCTGCGCCGCAAGTGCGTCTTCCACGTGCCGATGTGAAAGTCGAAGTCGTGCGAGCCGTCGCGCTTCGCCTCGGCGAGCGCCGAGCAGGCCGCGAGGAGCAACGCGGCGCAGAGGAGGAGCCTCTTGTTCATCCGCCCATCGTGCGGCGGCGAACAAGGGCGCTCAATGACCACTTTCCACGATTTTCGCGAGCAGGCGGACTGCCTCCGGAATCTGACTCGTGCGCGCGTTGCCGAAGCCGAGGACCAAGCCTTGGCGGCGCGTGGCACCGGCGTAGAGATCGGACAGCGCGGAGACGTAGAGACCCTGCTGATTCGCTTTCGCGGCGATGGCGCGATCGTTCCGCTTGCCCGACAACAGAATGGTCAGGTGCATGCCCGCTTCGTCGCCGGTGACGGTGGCGCAGTGGCCGAGCTCACGTTCGAGCTCCGCGACGAGCACGCGCCGCCGCTCCGCGTAAATGGGACGCATGCGGCGGATGTGCCGCGCGAAGTGGCCTTCGCGGATGAAGTCCGCCATGACCGCCTGCATGATGTGCGCGGGACAGAGATCCATGGTCTGCCGCATGGCCGCGAAGCGCGGCACGAGATCGGGCGGCATGACCACGTAGCCGAGGCGGAGCGACGGGAACATCACCTTGCTGAACGTGCCGATGTAGATCACGCGCGCGTCTTCATCGAGACCCTGCAGCGACGCGATCGGATTGCTGTCGTAGCGATACTCGCTGTCGTAGTCGTCCTCGACCACCCAGGCGCCGGCGCGGCGCGCCCACTCGAGCAGTTGCAGACGCCGCGTCGCGCTCATGGTCACGCCGAACGGATACTGATGCGACGGCGCGACGAAGACCGCGCGCGCGTTGCGGCGCAGGCGGATGCCGGCGGCGACGTCGAGCCCTTCGGCGTCGACCGGCACCGGCACGGCGCGGCAGCCGGCCGCGCGCAGCACGTGATGCACGAGCCAGTAGCCCGGCTCCTCGACCCAGGCCGGCGCGCCGGCGTCGAGCAGCATGCGCGCGGAGAGATCGAGCGCCTGCTGCGAGCCGCTGACGATCATGATCTGCTGCGCCTCGCAACGCACCGCGCGCGAGGTGCGCAGGTAATGCGCGACCGCCTCGCGCAGCTCCGGCAGTCCCATCGGATCGCCGTACTGCAGCGCCTTGACGCGCATGCGCCGCGAGTAGCGCGCCACGAGCTTCGACCAGATCTCGAGCGGAAACGAATGAAGATCGGGCTGCCCGATCTGAAACGGGCCGAGGCTGGCCGCCCAGGACGGACGCTCGTACGGCGGCAGCGCGGCGGCGCGTTTCGACAGCGGACGCTCGCCGCGGCCGGTGCTCGGCTTCGGCGCGACGCCGTCCGGCAGCGACGCCGCGATGAACGTTCCCGCGCCGACCTTGCTCTCGAAATATCCCTCGGCGTGCAGTTGCGCGTACGCATCGAGCACCGGCAGGCGCGAGACGCGCAGCTCGCGCGCCAGCTCGCGCGTCGACGGCACGAGCTGGCCGGCGCGCAGCTCGCCGCGCAGCACGCGCATGCGGAAGGAATCGTAGATCTGCTGATACAGCGGCCTGGCCAGCCGCCGGTCGATGCTGATGAGGCTCGGGACGCCGCGAAACTGCAGGCTCGAAGTGGTCATGTCGAATCCGCCGGAAGCGGTCATTGTGACTGACCACTGCTCCCGATATCAAATGCTCATGAAACTGATGGCCATCCTCCTTCTGGCGCAGACCCTCGCCGCGGCGCCGCGCGACGGACAGCACGACTTCGACTTCAACATCGGCACCTGGAAGACGCACATCCGCCGCCTCAGCAACGGCAACTGGACGGAGATGACCGGCACCGTCAGCGTGCGCAAGATCTGGAACGGCCGCGCCAACCTCGAGGAGATCCACACCGACGTCTTCGAAGGGCTGACCCTGCGCCTCTACGATCCGCGCTCGCAGCAGTGGAACCTCACCTGGGTGAACGCGCAGCGCGGCGCCGTCACGCCGGCGAACTACGGCGCGTTCGCCGGCGGCCGCGGCACGTTCGTCGGGCAGGACGTCTACGACGGAAAAACGGTGCTGGTGCGGCAGGTCTACTCCGCGATCACGAGCGACTCGTATCACTTCGAGGAAGCGCTGTCGGCCGACCACGGCCGCACCTGGTCGACGCATTTCGTCGCAGACCTCACGCGCCTCGATTCGAAGCCGCTGCCGCAGACGGTCAGCGCCGAAGATCGCAATCGCGATTTCGACTTCAACTTCGGACGCTGGACGACGCACGTGTCGCGGCTGCAGGAGCCGCTCACCGGCTCGAAGAAGTGGGTCGAGTACGACGGCGTCTCCGACGTCGCGCCGGTGTGGAACGGGAAGGCCAGCCTCTTCGAGCTCGACGTCACCGGCCCGGCCGGGCGGATTCAGGGGATGGGGCTGCGCATGTACAACCCGGAGACGCACGAATGGAGTCTCAACTGGGCGAACAGCGCCGAGAATCAACTCGGCGTGCCGACGGTCGGCACGTTCGCGAACGGCCGCGGCGAGTTCACCGATCAGGAGATGTACAAAGGACGGGCGATCCTCGTGCGCAATTCGTTCTCGAACATCACCGCCGACTCCGCGCGCTTCGAGCAGTCGTTCTCCGGCGACGGCGGCGTGACGTGGGAGACGAACTGGGTCATGACGTTTTCCCGTCCGCGCCCTTGATGGCCAGCCACGCCACCGCCGGGATCTCGCCGAGGGCTTGCGCGATCACGAGCGCGGCGATGCTGCGGCCGAAGAGAATGATGGAGACGCTGGCAGCGACGTAGGCGCAGCCGCCGATCACCAGCAGGATGCCGAGGAGGCGCGGCATGAAGCGCGAGCGGTAGGCGAGCACTCCGAACGGCAGCAGCCAGAGTCCCCAGAAAATCTGCGCGACGACGTTGCCGTGCTGGTAGAGCCGCAGCGCGAGCATCGTCAGCGCGCCGAGCTGCGGCGGCGAGAATGGTGCGAGGAACGATGCGCCGCTCGCGAGGACCAGCGCGGCGAAGCGGTTCAGCACATTGACGAACGTGACCGGCACGCAGGCGATCCAGAAGATCACCATCAGCCGCGCTTTGCGGCGGTCGATGTCTTCGAAGAGACGCTGCAGCGTGAGCGCGATGAAGAGGAAGATCAGCGCGCAGGCGAGATCGGCGAGGATGCCGAGGCGGATCAGCGTGGCGGCGCGGCGCACCACGAGCAGCGCGTTGGACGGATCGCCGCGCACGACCAGGAGGCGCGGCAGGTAGAGCAGGCTGAATGGCGCGCCGGCGCCGCCGGCGAGGTAGAGCAGGCCGACCCTGCGCGCGAGGCGGTTCTTCATGTGCGGTAGTCTGGCGGCGGGCGCGCGATCGGACATGACTGGCGGAATCAAAGGCATGACTGCAGGAACCGTCGCGGCGGGATTCGTGCGCGGCCTGCTCGATTTCGCCGCATCGAAGGGCGCGAGCGCGGCGGTTCTCGCCGCGAGCGCCGGCATCGACGTCCACGCGCTCGACGACGGCGACGCGCGCGTGCCGCTGGCGCGCTACATCGCACTGCTGCGCGCGGCGAAGGAGGCCTGCCGCGATCCGGCGCTCGCGCTGCACTACGGCGAGGCGCTCGACATCGCCGAGCTCTCGATCGTCGGCGCGATGAGCGGCATGACCTCGACGATCGCCGGCGGAATCGCCCAGCTCAATCGCTACAGCCGCCTCATCGTCGACTTCGGCGGCGCGGCGGCGGACCGCTTCGTCGTCGAGCATCGCGGCGACGAAGTGTGGCTCGTCGACACGCGGCGCAATCCGAACGACGCGCCGGAGCTCACCGAGTCGGCGTTCGCGCGCATGGCGGCGATGACGCGGCGCCACCTCGGCGCGCCGTTCGCCGTGGCCATGCACTTCACCCATCCCGCGCCGGCGTATCGCGCGGAGTACGAGCGGATCTTCCGCGCGCCGCTCTTCTTCGACAGCGACCGCAACGCCATCGTCCTGCGCGCCGAATGGCTGATGCAGCAGACGAAGGCGACGCCGGGCGCGCGGCATCTCGCGCAGGTGGTGAGCGCGCATGCGGACGAGCTGCTCGAGCGGCTGGAGCGAACCAAGTCGGTGCGCGGGCGCGTCGAGAGCGAGCTGCTGCCGATGCTGCGCGGCCGCGGCGCGAACATGATCGCCGTGGCGCGGAAGCTGGGGATGACGCGGCAGACGCTGTTCCGCAAACTGAAAGCCGAGGGCGTGACGTTCGAGCAGGTGCTCGACGAGCTGAGGCGCACGCTGGCGCTGCACTATCTCGGCGAGCAGCGCGCGTCGGTCGGTGAGACGGCGTACCTGGTCGGCTTCTCCGATCCGGCGGCGTTCTCGCGCGCGTTCAAGCGCTGGACCGGCAAATCGCCCAGCGACGTAGTATCAAAAGATACTACGTCGGGATCGCCGCCTCGCGCGGAATGACCACGCCGTCGCGGAGGATCGGGCGCTTCTTGGCGAGGTCGAAGCCGTAGCCGGCGGCGAGCACGTGCACGAGAGAATCGGTCAGGGTGATGACCTCGTCGTCCGCGACTTCCGGCGCGCTCGAGTGCGTGACGCGGCCGTCGAAGACGAGCGCGGCGCCGCGGCCGATCACGCTGAAGCGCTCGCCGGGGATGACTTCGATGGCGGTGTCTTCATCGATGCCGAGGCCGAGGATCTGCGGGTTCTGGCCGAAGACGGCCAGCACGCGGTTCACGCGGCCTCGCTGGGAGAAGTGGGTGTCGATGGTGGTGTCGCGCCAGTAGCCGAGGCCGGGCGCGAGCGTGACGTCGGCGCGGCGCACCGAGCCGTCTTTCGGGCCGGCCACGAGCATGGTGCTGCTCATCGCCGCCGCGCCGGCGCTGGTGCCGGCCACGACCAGCCGTTCCTGCCAGAGCCGCTCGCGCACGCGCTCGCCGAACTTCGTGCCGGCGATGAGGCTGGTGAGGCGCAACTGATCGCCGCCGGTGAAGAAGATGGCGGTGGCGTTCTCGAGCGCCGCGAGGAGCTCGGGGTCGTCGGCGGCCTGGCGGCTGTCGATCTGCGACTCGATGACTTCGCTCACGCCGAGGGTCTCGAACTGTTCCTTGTAGAGCCGCTCGACGCGCTCCGGATCCTGCGAAGACGAGCCGCAGACGAGGATGCGGGCGCCGCTGCCGCCGGCCATTTCGACCAGGCGCGGCAGGATGAGCCAGGTGTCGCGCTCGCCGCGATCCTCGGCGCCGCCGATGACGAGCAGCCGTCCGACGTCGCGATGGCCGTGGTGTTCATTCGATTCGGGCATTTGCGCGCGGTGCAAAGCGAATCGCGCGCCACGCGGCATTTCCTACGCGATTCCGCACTCGATGGCGATGCTTTTGCTCCAGACGTAAGGCGTATGACAGATCGTTCGCTTTCCGACATCGCCAAAGATCTCACCGGCGATCTCTCCGAGCTGGTGCGCAGTGAGATCACGCTCGCCAAGACGGAGCTGCAGGAGAACATCGGCCGCCTCGGCACGGGCGCCGGTCTCTTCGGCGGCGCCGGCGTGGTGGGCTTGTTCGCCTTCGAGTTCGTGCTGCTCGCGCTGCTGTTCGGCCTCGTGTCGTTGGGGCTGCAGGCCTGGGCGGCAGCGCTGATCGTCGCGGTGGTCCTCGGCATCATCGCGGCGGTGCTGGCCATGCGCGGCAAGAAGACGGTCGCGGGCGCGAGCGTCGCGCCGGCGCGCGCCATCGCGCACCTGAAGACGGATGCACAGGCGATCAAGGCCGAGGTCGATCGCGCGAGGAGCAAGTGATGACGACGAGTGACATTCAAGCGACCGAGCGCAACGCCGAGGCCGCACGCCGCCGCGTGCAGGCGGACATCGCCGCGCTGGGCAATCAGGTGCGCGCCGACCGCGACGCCGCGAAGTCGCGCGTGCAGGACAACGCCGCGGCTATCGCAGGTGGCGCCGCCGCGCTCGGAATCGTGATCGGCGCCGGCGGCCGGAAAGCTGTGCAGGCGCTGGTCGGACTCGGCATGGTCGGCGCGGCCGCGTACTTTTACATGCGCTCGCGCGAGTAGCGCGTCAGCGCGCCGCGCGGCCGAGCTGCACGTACAGCGCGTCGACGTCGTACGGCTTGAGCAGGTGCGCGACGTGCGGCTGGCTGAGGTACTGCTCGAGGCTCGCCGCTTCGCCGTGGCCGGTGGAGAAGACGACCGGGAGTAGCGGCCAGCGGTGGCGCAGGCGCGAGAAGACCTCGGTGCCTTCGATGTCGGGCAGGCCGACGTCGAGGATGATGGCGTCGGGGGAGATCGCGGCGATGGCCGCTTCGACTTCGCTGCCGCAACGCGCGACGTGCACGTCGATGCCGTCGGCGATCAGCAGAAGCTGCAGTCCGGTGGCGATGCTCTCTTCGTCCTCGACGAGCAGGATGCGCCCGGGTCGCCATTCGAGATCGGCCGCCGGCTCGGCGGCGAGCTCCGGTTGCACGGCGGCGGGCAGGAAGAGATGCACGGTGGTGCCGCGGCCGGGCGCGCTCTCCGCGTGCACGTGGCCGCCGTGCGCGGTGACGATCTGCTGCACGATGGCCAGCCCGAGTCCGGTGCCGGTCGGTTTCTTCGTGGTGAAGAGCGGCTCGAAGGCGCGATTGAGAATCTCCGGCGACATGCCGCGGCCGTCGTCGGCGATGGTGAGATGCACGAAGTCGTTGCCGGCGGCGGCGGCCGGCGCCGCGTCGGAGCCGCCGCGCACGAGCTCCGCGGCGATGCGGATCGTGCCGCCGCCGATGCCGTGCGCCGCCTCGACGGCGTCGCGAGCGTTCGCGATCACGTTGGTCAGCACCTGCGCGATCTGCGCGCCGTCGGCATCGACGTGCAGTGCGTACGGCACGTCGAGCTCGAGGCTCGCGCGCCTGCGCAGCTCGGGATCGAGGCGCGCGAAGAGATCGGCGACGCGCAGCGGCTGCCGCACCGGCGCCGACGGCGCGGTGTAGCGGAGGATCTCCTGCGCGATGCGGCGGCCGCGCACGACCGACTGCTGGATCATCTGCATCGCGTTGTGCACTTTCGCCGGCTGTTCGGCGTGGCGGTCGGCGAGCTCGCAGAACGGCTGCACGCCCATGAGGACGTTGTTGAACTCGTGCGCGACGGCGGCGGCGAGACGGCCGAGGCTTTGCGCGCGCTCAGCGCGTGCGAGCTGCTGCTCGAGGCGGCGCTGCGCGGTGACGTCCTGCGCGGTGCCGCAGATGCGCAGCGGCGCGCCGGAGGAATCGGCTTCGACGCGCGCGCGCTCGATGATGCGCAAGGTCGTGTCGCCGCGCACGAGATCGTGCTCGAAGGTGAACGGCTCGCAGGCGGAGAGCACCTGATCGAAGCGCGGCTGCTCGGCGCGCGGCAGCAGCGCCACGAACTCGGCGCGCGTGCGCGGCTGCTCCGCCGGCTCGACCTGCATCACGCCGGTCATCTCATCGGACCAGCGCATCTCGTCGCGCGCGACGTCCCACTCCCAATTCGCGAGCCGCGCGATCGCATGCGCGCTGCGCAGCTCGTCCCGCTGCCGCCGGATCTCATCCTCGGCGCGTTTCCGCTCGCGCTCGAGCTCCGCGTCCTTGAGCGCGAGCGCCACCGCAGGCGCGAGCTGCTCGAGCTTGTCCTTGAGGATGTAATCGTTCGCGCCCGCCTTCACCGCGTCGACGGCCAGCCGTTCGCCGGCGGCGCCGGAGATGAGCACGAACGGAGTGCCGGGCGCGAGGCGTTCGCGCACGATCGCCAACGCCTGCAATCCGGTGATGTCGGGCAGCGAGTAGTCGGCGACGACGACATCGAACGAGCCGGAGGCGATCGCGTCGAGGAACGTCGCGCGGCCGTTCGCATGCGTGAGCGTGACGCGAAAGCCGCCGCGCCGCAGCGCGCGCTCGATCAGCGTCGCATCATCGGAATGATCTTCGAGCAGGAGAAGCTGGATTTCCATGGGACGGATGGACCGATGGAAAAAAGGATATCAGCCTTTCCTTATTCCTTCGGCGGCTCGTTCAGGACCAGCCAGTAGAGGCCGAGCTGCTGCGCGGCGTCGGCGAACTGCATGAAGTCGACCGGCTTGCGGATGTAGCTGTTCGCGCCGAGCGCGTAGCTTTCGACGATGTCACGATCCTCGTTCGACGACGTGAGCACGACCACCGGCGTGAAGCGCGCCGACTCCGACGCGCGGAGCTTGCGCAGCACTTCGATGCCGTCGATCTTCGGCAGCTTCAGGTCGAGCAGCACGAATGCCGCGCGGACCGGCGGCCGCGACTCGCTGCCGAGGAGCAGCTCGAGCGCCTCCTGACCGTCGCGCGCGACGAGCACTTCGTTGGCGATCTTGCTCTTGCGGAACGCGCGGAGCGTGAGCTCCACGTCGTCGGGATTGTCTTCGACGAGAACGATCGGGCGATCAGACTTCATGGTCAGCACCTCCGGGCGGCAGACAGAACGTGAACGTCGCGCCGCGGTCGGGCGCGCCGCTGGCGGCGACGCGGCCGCCGTGACGATGGATGATGCGCTGCACCGTGGCCAGGCCGATGCCGTTGCCGGGGAAGGCCTCGTTGCGGTGCAGGCGCTGGAACGGCGTGAAGAGCTTCGCGGCGAACTGCATGTCGAAGCCGGCGCCGTTGTCGGTGACGGAGCAGCAACGCTCGCCGTCCGCGCCGACGGTCATGGTGACGGCGATGCGCGCGTCGTCGCGTCCGGCGGTGAACTTGAAGGCGTTGCCGATGAGGTTCTCGAGCACGACGCGCAGCAGTTTCGGGTCGGCGTCGGCGGTCATCTGCTCGTCAATGGTGACCGCGACTTCGCGGCGCGCATCGAGCACGCGCTGCGCAGCGACCACTTCGCGCGCGAGTGCCGTCACGTCGACCGGTTGCTTCTGCATCTCGGCGCGCGAGAGTCGCGAGAAGCCGAGCATGTCGTCGATGAGTTGCGCCATGCGCTGTGCCGCGGTGCGGATGCGGCGGAGGTAGTCGCGGCCGGTGTCGTCGAGGCGGTCGTCGTAGTCCTCGAGCATGGCCACGCTGAAGCCGTCGATGCCGCGGAGCGGCGTGCGGAGATCGTGCGAGACGCTGTAGCTGAAGGCCTCGAGCTCGCGGTTCGACGCGGCCAGCGCGGCCGAGGTCTGGGCCAGCTCGTCGCGCTGCCGCAGCAGCTCACCCTCGGCGCGTTTCAGATCGTCGACGTCGACGACGGAGCCGAACCATTTCACGATGGCGCCTCCGGCGGCGGTCACCGGAATGGCACGCGCGAGATGCCAGCGGTACTCGCCGTCGTGGCGGCGCAGGCGGAACTCCGACTCGAACTGCGCGCCGGTGATCGCGGCGCGCGCGAAGGCCTCGTCGCGCCGCGCGCGATCGTCGGGATGGATGGCCGCGGCCACGCCCTGGCCGTGCGATTCCGCGAGCGTGAGGCCGAGGTACTCGCTGAAGCGCGCGTTGACGAAGGTGACCTCGTTCGGCAGACCGCTCCAGATGATCTGCGGCACGCCGTTCACGAGCGTCTCGAACTCGTGCTTGCGCGAGATCACCTCGTCGACGAGCGTGGCCACGTTCTCCTCGTGCGAGCGCACCTCGCGGCGCAGCATCGCGTTCAGCTCTTCGAGCGTCTGCCGCTGCTGCGCGGCGACGGTGCGGTCGCGCAACAGTTCCCGCACGCGCGGCACGAGCGACGGCAGGAGGAGCGCAGTGAGCACCGCCGCCGCCGCGGTCACGGCGCTCAACGCGGCCGAGCTCCGCGAGGTCACCGCTTCCATCAGATGCGTGGCCGCGCCGGCCGTCAGAAAAACCCCGAAAGCGACGAACGCCCACCGAAACGCAACGGCGTCGCGATGCGAGTAGACGATGTACAGCAGCGTGGCGGCGATGGCGAGGCAGGAGAGACCGATGAGGAGGTCGCTGGTGACGTGCACCATGGATGGCATTACATCATGACGGAAGTCCTGACGGGCGGATCAGCGCTGCGTCAGTACGTGTAGACGTCGCCGAAGCCGCGGACTTCCAGCGCGACGCGGGCCGGGATGTGCGCGAAGCAACTCTCGGCCAGCGTCCAGAGGTCGCGTGCGACCAGCTCCGCCTGCAGTCTCGCCAGCAGCGCCGGCAGATGCGCGACGTCGTTGGCGGCGTACTGCTGCTGGCGCCGCGTCAGGCGCTTCGTCTCCCAGTTGGAGATCTGCTGCGACTTGTCGAGCGAGACGTTGAGATAGGCGTCGACGAGCGCGCGGAGCGATTGTTTCTCCGGCGCGTCCGGGTGCAGCAGTTTCGCAGCGATCTTCGTGCAGTGGACGTTCTGCGCCGCGGCGTCCCACTGCCGCGCCATGAAGCGGAGGTCGAACATGGCGTGATGGAACACTTTGACGATGTGCGGCGCGGCGAGCAGCTCGAGCAGACGCTTCGGCGGCTTGCCGTTCGCCCGGACGATCGAGATCGGCTGGCCCGGCGCGTAGAGCTGGACTGTCGCGATGCGTTCCGTGCGCCAGTCGAGGCCCGAAGTTTCGATGTCACACGCGAGAACCGGCGACTCAGCGAAGCGCGCCGCCGCTTCGGCGGACAGATCCGTGGATCTGGTCGTGATCGGCTCGTAGATCAGTGCAATGCTGCTCATCGTTCACGCGGGCCGGACGCGTTTGCCGTCCAGCAGGTTCTTGAAGTCCGTGGTGGCAAACGTGAAGAAGATACCGCCCTGTTCCACGACCAGTGCCGGTACAGGCGAGCGATCCACTTGATGATTATAGAAGGAGAAGATGCCTTCGCGGTCGAACCGATACCAGGTGTAGACCGGCGCGGCGCGCACGTACCAGACGCGCACGGTGGGCGCACTGGCCAGGCTGCGGAATTCGCTCGCCGTTTCGAGGACGCGGCTCCGCACTTCGTCCGCGGTCGTGGCGTATCGATGGGCGAGCGTGGCCATGACCACGGGGTCGTCGGGATCGGGAAGGATCAGCCGGAGCTGCGCGCCCGGCTTTGCGACGAACGCGCGCAGCTCCTGCAGGTGCTGGTTTCTCCAGGTACGGGCGTAGGAGACGAGGATGTCGAGCTCCTTCGCGCGCTCGAACAGCCGCTGCCAGACGGCGAGGTCTTTGAAGTCGCTGACCGCTCCGCTGACGGTCATTGCGCGCGCAGCATCGCCGACGCCGATTTTTACCAGCACTTCCTCGAGGAACACGCGCTTGCCGTACAGCTCCCAAAGCGCGTGTAAAAGCCCGGTGACGAAGAGCAACGCGCCGGCATGTTCAGCCACGCGTTGCCGCACGGGATGAATCTCCCAGAGCCGCTCGATCGACGCCCAGTAGAGAATCAGCAGGCCGGCCATGACGAAGGTCGCTGCCGCTGCGACCATTCGCCACGTGACCCGCTCCGCGACCAGCCGCCGGACGTCTGCCATGCGCGGCATTCTCTCCGCCGATCCTGAATGCCGTCAATCCTGCACGCCGTAACCGGCGTCGCCGATCAGCGCTGCGTCGTGCTCGTGTCCGTGCCCGCGAGCGGTGCGGTGGCGGTGGTGACTGTGGTCTCGGGCGGTTGCTCGAGGGTGGTGGGTTGGACGGCCATGGCCAGGGCGGACATGGATTGGATGTGCTGGAGGTGGGATTGGATGACGGGCAGGGTGGCGGCGGCGAAGGCTTTGAGTTGGGGGTCGGTGCCGTTTTTCGCTTCGGCGGTGAAGAGGTCGACGGCTTGCTGGTGGTCTTCGATCATGACGCGGACGAAGTCGCGGTCGAACTGGTCGAGCTTTTCGTCGACGACGCGGTCGAAGGCGGCCTGGTGCTCGCCGAGGGATTTGGTGACGGCGACGCGCTTCGCGGCGGCGATGGCGATCAGTTGTTTGTTTGCGTTGGTGTGGTCCGCGACCATCATGTGACCGAAGGCGACGACCTCGGGGCGCAACGCGCGGCCATCGACGAGCGAGCCGATGGCCACTTCGGCGTTGCCGCCGGTTGATGCTTTCTCGAGAAAGTCGCGATCCTGCGACTCGAGCGCCTGCGACTGCACGTGCGCCGGCGTGACGTCGATGGGACGGGCGTGGGCGTGCTGCGCGGTGTCGCGCGAGCAGCCGAGCGCGGCGAGCAGCAGCGTGAGTGCGGCGAGCGTTCTCATTTGCGTAGCGTGTAGAGGTAGGCGGCGATGTCGCGCGCGTCGTGCTCCGTGACCTTCAGGTCGGGCATCATCGTGTCTTTCTCGATGCTCTGCGGCGAGCGCACCCAGCGGATCATGTTGTCGGGCGTGTTCGGCAGCTCGCCGGCGAGGTAGAGGCGGTTGCCGATGTTCGTGAGCGGCGGGCCGGCGTTCCCGCTGGCGGTGTCGACGCCGGGGATGACGTGACACGTGCCGCAGCCGTAGCTCTCGATGGCGGCCTGGCCGCGGCGCGGCTCGCCGCCGGTGAGCTGCCGCGCGGTGTCGTCGTCCTGCGGATGGCAGGCGGCGAGGACGAGCAGCGCGAGCGCGGCGGCGAAGCGTTTCATGCGCGGCCCTCGCGCAGCGCCACGCGCCGCTCCACTTCGCCGAGCCACGCGGCGAAGAGCGCCAGCACGGCGAAGAGGAAGACCATCCCGAACGGAATCCACATGACGATGCCGGCGAGTTGCTGATCGTCGACCGGGTTGACGTGCGCGGCGGCGGTGCGCGCGGCGTGCGTCGGATACCAGACCCGCGAGCCGAAGGTGAGCAGCGCGCCGAGGATCTGCGTGTGCATGGCGGTGGCGAAGACGTAGAGCACGCCGACGCCGTAGCCGAGGCGGCCGTAGCGGCCGTGCACGAGCGCCCACCAGAAGAGCGCGGCGGTGAGGAAGAAGCCGAGGTGCTGGAAGGCGTGCACGGTCTCGTCGTGCAGCGCCGCTTCGAACAGCGCCGGCAGATGCCACGCCCAGAGCACGACCGCGTGCAGCACGAGCACGAAGAGCGGTCCGCTGATCCGCTCCCACGTGCGCACGACCAGCGGCCTGCGGGCGGCGGCGCCGAGCGTGGCGCGCGCGTCGGGCGAGAAGGCCCAGAGCGTGACGATGAACGGACGGCCGATGACCATCAGCGGCGCGCTGATGAGCATCAGGATCTCGTGCTGGGCCATGTGCGCGGAGAAGAGGATGTCGCTCCAGCGATCGAGCACCGACAGCAGCGCGATCGCGGCGGAGGCGGTGCCGGCGAAGAAGGCCGCGGCCTGCCAGCGGCGGATGGTCTGTTTGCCGGCGTCGTTCGACCAGAGCCGGCGCAACCCGAGCGCGTAGAGCAGCGCGACGGCGAACAGCGTGACGCCGGTGACGACGCGCCAGAAATCGGCGGCATCGAACGTCGCCGCATGCTCGTGCCCTTCATGGGCGAGTGCGGACGTGGCCGCGAGCAGCGTGCAAACGAGCGCGGTGCGGCGCATCAGTCGCAGCTCCTGAGGATCACGTTCGGGATCTCCATGGCCACGATGACGATGGCTGAGGCGATGCCGAGGTAGAACGTCACTGCCGCGAGCCAGCGCGTGCGCTCGAGCGAGAGAATGCCGGTCCCTTCGTCGACCTCGTGCGAGTAGCGGCGGCCGATCAGCGCGGCGCTGAGCGCGACGAGGAAGAAGACCAGCATGCTCGCGTGCAGGATCATCTTCGAGCCTCGCTCGCACGCGGTCTCGACGAGCGAGTAGGCGACGGCCTGATCGAGCAGCGCCGCCACCGGCCCGAGGACGAAGGCGAACATCAGCAGGCGATCGCCGCTGTGGAAGTCGGTCTTGCGTTTCTTCTCGTGCATCAGAGTACGCGCGGCGCCCAGTAGAGGACGAAGTAGATCGGCAGCCAGGAGAGGACGACGAAGTACCAGTAGAAGCCGTTCTCCGCCGCGTCGACGAGACGCTTCGGCTCGTAGCCGTGATGCGTGAAGATCAGCGCGGTGAGCACGCCGGAGTCGAGCACGTCGGTCACGACGTGGAACGCGTGAAAGCCGAGGAGCGTCCAGGTGATCGAGCCGTAGGCGTTGCTGTCCCAGCTCACGTTGAGATGCCGGAACTCGATGAAGCGGATGATCATGAAGACGAAGGCGAAGATGTCCGCTACGACCAGCCAGAGCCGCACGCCATGCGTGTTGAGCTTCTCCGCCGCGCTCTTGTAGAGCTGATTCGGCACGAGGCTGAGCAGCAGGATGACGGTGTTGATGGTGGCCCAGTAGAGATCGGGCGGCTGCGTGTCGGGCGGCGGCCAGTCGACTTCACTGCCCTGGAGGTAGAAATAGCTGGCGATGGCCACCACGAAGACCGTGGCCTCGATGAAGATGATGAGCAGGGTCGCCCACCACATCAGGCTGCGGCTGCCGAACGCGTGATCGGGCAGCTCGGCGACGTCGATCACGGCGCGCGGCGTGCGCGCGTCGAGGGCCTGTTCGCTCACGCCGTCACCTCCACCGATGGCGCGGCGGCGGGACCGCTCTGCGGCGCCTCACCTTCCTTCTCCTTCGTGGTCGGCCAGAACCAGAACACGAGGAAGATGAACGCGATCGGGATGCCGATGACGAACGACCACGGCGTGAAGAGACCGCCGACGAGCATCGCGCCGGTGGCCACCGCGGCGAGGAACGGATAGGGCGACGGGTTCGGGTAGACGTAGCGGTGATCGGGCTCGGCGTCGAGCGCGCGCGTCACCAGCACCTCGCGCTTGGTGGTGGCGATGCCGGTGACGACCGGCGCGAGCAGCGGCTCGTGCCACATCGGCGCGCGGCTGGTGACGACCGGCAGGTGCAAAAAGTTGTAGTGCTGCGGCGGCGAGGTAGTGGCCCATTCGAGCGTGTCGCCGCCCCACGGATCGGGTCCGGCCACGCGGCCCCATTTCATGCTCACGAGCGCGTTGCCGAAGAAGACGAACATGCCGAGGGCGAGCACGACGGCGCCGATCGTGGAGAGGAGATTGAGCGGACCCCAGCCGGTCTCGGGCAAGTAGGTGTAGATGCGCCGGGTCATGCCGATCAGTCCGAGCTTGTGCATCGGAAAGAAGGTGACGTTGAAGCCGATGAAGGCGAGCCAGAAGCTGATGTGGCCGGCCTTCTCGTTCATCAAACGGCCGGTCATCTTCGGGAACCAGTGGAAGATCGCGCCGAGGAGCGGGAAGACCGCGCCGCCGATGAGGACGTAGTGCAGGTGGGCGACGACGAAGAAGGTGTCGTGCACCTGCAGGTCGATCGGCACCGAGGCGAGCATCACGCCGGTGAGGCCGCCGATGACGAAGATGCCGACGAAGCCGAGGACGAACATCAGCGGCGGACGCCAGCGCGGACGCCCGAGCCAGATCGTGGCGATCCAGCAGAAGATCTGGATGCCGCTCGGCACCGAGATCATCATGCTGGCTGCGGTGAAGTAGCTCTGTCCCGACTGCGGCAGTCCCGTCGCGAACATGTGGTGCACCCACAGTCCGAAGCCGATGAAGGCGGTGGCGATCAGCGAGAGCACCATCGCCAGATGCCCGAACACCGGCCGCCGGCAATGGACGGCGATGATGGTCGACACCATCCCCAGCCCCGGTATGAAAATGATGTAGACCTCGGGGTGCCCAAAGAACCAGAACAGGTGTTGCCACAGCAGCGGATCGCCGCCTTCGGCCGTGTTGAAGAAGTGCGTGCCGACGAGGCGGTCGAGGCCGATGTAGTTGCTGGCCACCATCACCGACGGCATGGCGAAGATGATCATGAACGCGGTGACGAGCATCGACCAGACGTAGAGCGGCATGCGGTCGATGGACATGCCCGGCGCGCGATGCTTGAAGATGGTGACGACGATCTCGACGGCGACGATGAGCGCGGAGATCTCGGTGAAGTTCACGAGCTCGGCCCAGACGTCGACGCGTTTGCCGAAGGAGAAGTCGGGATTCGCCAGCGGCGTGTAGTTGAACCAGCCGGCGTCGGGGCCCATGTTCAGCAGGAAGGCGATCCAGAGCATCATCCCGCCGAAGAGGAACATGTAGTAGGCGTAGGCGTTGGCGCGCGGAAACGCGAGCGCGCGCGTGCCGAGCATCAGCGGGATGATGAAGACGGCCAGCGCCTCCATCACCGGCACGGCGAAGAGGAACATCATGGTCACGCCGTGCATGGTGAAGATCTGGTTGTACTGATCGTTCGAGAGCAAGGTGTTGTTCGGCTTGGCGAGCTGCGCGCGCATGAGCGCGGCGAGGATGCCGCCGAGGCCGAACCAGACGAAGGCGGTGAAGATGAAGCGGCGGCCGATGGAGTGATGATCGATCTGGCGGAACCAGCTCAGAAGGCCGCGCGCCGGCGCCCAGGTGCGGTTCAACTGCTCGTGCGCGAGCTCGTCGCCCGGCAGCGCGTATGGCGTTGGGTCGAGCGCGCTCATTGCAGGCTCTCCAGATAGTCGAGCAGCGGATCGAGGTCGCCTTTCTCGAGGAGCATCGGCGGCATCTGGCTGCCCGGCTTGATGTGCTGCGGGTCGAGGATCCAGCCCGCCAGGTAGCCGCGCTTGTTCGGCAGCGTGCCGGCGGCGATGGAGCGGCGGCTGGCGAAGTGGGTGAGATCGGGCGCGGTGTTGCCGCTCGCGTCGGTGCCGCGAATGGTGTGGCAGAGCGGACAGGGTGAGCTCATGAAGACGTCGTAGCCCTTGCGCTGCTTCTCGGTGGCCGGGATGCGCGAGGGCCGCCGCTGCTGCTCGGCCCACTGCGCGAACTCGGCCGGCGGCAGCGCCGTCACCCAGAAGGCCATCTTGGCGTGCTGCAGTCCGCAGAACTCCGCGCACTGCCCGCGGAAGACGCCGGGTCGGTCGGCCTGCAGGATGATGGCGCCGTCGCGCGCCGGGATGAGGTCCTGCTTGCCGTGGAGGTTCGGCACCCAGAAGCTGTGGATGACGTCGGTCGAGCGGAGGCGGATGTGCACCGGCGTCCCCACCGGGATGTAGAGCTCATTCGCGCTGACGATGCGCTTGCTCTGATCGGGATGCTCGTACTCCACCGTCCACCACCATTGATGTCCGGTCAGACGCATGTTGACCGTGTTCTGCGGCGCGAAGGCGATGGCCCGGCTGGTGGCGACGCTGGCGATCAGCAGCGCGAAGAGCACGACCACGGTGATGCCGCTGGCGACGGTGACGACGGTGAGGGCGGTCTTCGGATTGCCTTCCTCGTCGGCGATGTGGTTGCGGCGGTGGAAGACGGCCGCGAGCAGCGCCAGCATGACCAGCACGAAGACGACCACGGAGACGACCAGGAAGATGTCCCAGAGCGAGCCGATGCGGTCGGCGTGTGGGCCCGCCGGCTCGAGCGCCGATTGGATGCCGCGCGCCGCCAGGATCATGGCCGCCTCGCCGCTTCGCGCTCCGTCTTCAGATCGGGCAGCGCCTGTTCCTGCTTGCGGACCTGCATGTGATCGCTGCGTCCGCCGGCCGCGTCTTTCGGCACCTGGCCGCTGAGCGACTGCACGTAGGCGACGAGCTGCCAGATCTGATACTCCGGGATCTTCCCGCGGAACGACGGCATTCCGTTCGGACGTCCTTCCTGAATGGTGGCGAAGATTTGTTCCGGATCGCTGCCGTAAATCCAGCGCTCGTCCATCAGCGGAGGACCCATGCCGCCGCCGCCATTCGAGTGGCAACCGGAGCAGTTGTACCAGCGGAAGAGGCGCTTCCCTTCAGACAGAGCAAAGGCATTGCGCTCGTACGGATTCTTCACGCGGATGTCGGTGGTGTAGGGGCCGGGGACGAGGTCGACGAGCCGCTCGGTGTTGCGGCGCGCGGCGGCCGGAGGCATCTCGCGGAAGCGGCGCTCTTCACGCTCGCACGCGGTGAGCGCGATCAGGCCGGCCGCGGCGAGAGCGAGCGCGGCGCGATCAAAGCGAGAAGACATAGAGCATGCCTCCGCGGGTCGTGGCCTGTTTCAGATCTTTCATGGCGTTGACGAAGCCGAGGGCGGCGCTGCTGTCGCGCGGATCGAGATCGCCCGAGACGATCGCGCCCGCCCAGCCGCCGACGCCGGAAAGGAAGGCGACGTACTGCTTGCCGTCCGGCCCGCGATACGTCATCGGAGGCGCGATGATTCCGGAGCCGCACTTGAACTTCCAGACTTCGGCGCCGGTGCGCGCATCGACCGCTTTCGCCCAGCCGTCCATCGTCCCGTAGAAGACGAGATCTCCGGCCGTGGCCAGCGCGCCGCTCCAGACCGGGAAGCGCTCGCGGATTTTCCAGATCGCTTTGCCCTTGGCCGGATCCCACGCGGTCACCTCGCCGCGATGTCCGCCCGGTCCCGCGTACATCTTCACGTTCGAGCCGACGTAGGGCGTGCCGGCGATGTAGTTCGCCTCCATTCCCTCGAAGTCCATGCAGATGTTCTGGTGGGTGATGTAGACGAGGCCCGTGCGCGGCGAGAAAGCCGAAGGCTGCCAGTCCTTCGTGCCCGGCGCGGCCGGACAGATGTCGCGCGCGACCTTCCCGACCTGCGGCGTCTTCGAGGCGACCGGAATCAGCCGGCCGGTTTTCAGATCGACGCCGGCCGTGGAGTTGACGTAGCCGAAGGCGTTCGCGGAGAGCACCTCGCCGTTCGTGCGATCGATGACGTAGACGTAGCCGTCGCGCTCCGGCCGCACCAGCACCTTGCGCGGGCGGCCGTTGATGGTGAGGTCGAGCAGGATCGACTCGTTGATGGCGTCGTAGTCGAAGAGATCGTGCGGGCCGATCTGGTAGGCCCACTTTGCGTAGCCGGTGTCGGCGTCCCGCGCGAAGAGCGAGCAGCTCCACTTGTTGTCGCCGGGGCGCTGGTCGGGATTCCACGGGCCGGGATTGCCGGTGCCGTAGAAGATGAGGTTCGTCTCGGGGTCGTAGGAGATCCATCCCCAGACCGTGGCGCCGCCGATCTTCCAGGCGTCGGTCGGCCACGTTTTGACGCCGAGGTCTTTGCCCTGGTCGGCGGCGTAGAACGGATGAAAGTCGGGGCCGATCAGGACGTCGGAGTCGGGGCCGGCGCTGTAGGCGCGCCAGGCCACGCTGCCGTCTTTGATGTTGAGGGCGGTGAGCCAGCCGCGCACGCCCATCTCGCCGCCGCTGTTGCCTACCATCACCTTGTCCTTCACCACGAAGGGCGCCATGGTGATGGTCTCGCCGCGGTTGATGTCGCCGAGCTTGGTGTTCCAGACTTCCTTGCCGGTGGTGGCGTCGACGGCGATGGTGTGGTTGTCGAGCGTGTTGATGATCACCTTGCCGTCGGCGTAGGCGGCGCCGCGGTTGACGACGTCGCAGCAGGCCACGCCCTGCGAGGCGGGATTGGTGTCGGGACGGTAGACCCACTTCGTGCCGCCGCCCGGCTGCTTGAGGTCGAGGGCGTAGAGCACGTTCGGATACGGCGTCACCAGGTACATCGTGTCGCCGACCACGAGCGGCGTGGCCTCGTGTCCCGCCACCAGCCCCGTGGAGAAGGTGGTGGCGGCCTTCAGCTTGTCGATGTTGGTGAGATCGATCTGATTGAGGCCGCTGAAGCGGGTGTTCGCGTAGTCCTTCTGCACCGACAGCCACTGGCCGTCTTCATTGGCGACGGTGGTGAAGGCGGTCATGCTGGCGCGCACGGAGCCGTTGATCTCGGTGGCGCTCGGAGCCGGCGATTCCTTCGCCGGCATTTTGCATGAGACGCAAAAGAGGAGCGCGGCGGCTGCCGCCACGCTGGGGAATGGGCTCGACCGGCGTTGCACGCTCACGAAGGGCAGGATCCCCTTTCCTGAAGCTCTCTGATTCGGCAAACGGCGTCTTGCAGTTGTTGCGCCAGACGCAACAATGACGCGCTTGCGAGTCACTCACTGCAACGGGTGAATGGTCACGTAATTCGCGCCGGCGTGCGGCACGAGCAGGCGGTGGTGCGTGGCGTCGTAGCCGATGTCGGCGGGCGTATCGGTGCCGGCCAGGATCGCGTGGAACGTGTCGCCGCGGCCGCCGCGGAAGATCTCGTTCGCTTCCCAGCTCGAGACGATCGGCGTGCCGTCGGCGAGATGGGTGAGTCCGTCGAGCTGCGCGCCGTCGAGCTTCACCACGTCGCGCTTCTTGCCGCCGTCGAGGACGTAGAGCTCGTTCGCGCCGAAGGTGACGACGCGCAGCTTGCCGTCGACGAAATCGAGACCGTTCGGATGCTTGAGGTCTTCGCCGGAAGCGATCTTCTCGGCGCGGTCGCCGCCGATCTTCCAGACCGCATCGGTGCCGGTCGGGATGAAGGTGGTGCCGGGGCCGATGCGCACGCCGGTGTCAGATACGAAGACCGTGTCTTTGCCGTTGGTGGTGAGGTCGTTGATGAAGACGGCGCCGGGCAGCGCGACGATGCCGCGCGGCGCGCCGGTGCGGCGGTCGAAGCGGCGCACGCCGGTGACGTCGCTGACGTAGAGCGTGTCGCCGAGGATGGCCAGGCCTTTCGGAGCGTCGAGGGTGACGCCGTTCTTGCCGCCTTCGATCCACTTGAGCGCGAGGTGGAACGTCTTCGGATCGACGCGCGAGATGAAGCCGTTGTTGTCCTGGGTCAGCATGTCGCCGTTGACGTTGCTGATGAAGTAGACGTCCTGCTCCGGATCGTAGAGCGCCGACTCCGGCTTACGCAGATCGCCGATCACCACCTGCGCCGGCGGCGCCAGCGCGCGCATGGGCGGCAGCGTGTCGGCGGGATTCCCCTGGATGGTGTTGATGGCCCGCGTGTCCTTGGCACAGGCCGCGAGCGACGAGAGCACGAGAACGAAGAGCAGCGTTCGCAGTCTCATGCCGAGACGGTGTTGCAGGAAGCGAACCGGGCCGGCTGCGTACGGATGACGGCCCGGCGCTACTTCCGCCCTGCCTTCCATAAATCAACGTTGCACATCCGCTTCTCCGGCATTACACCTTTAAGTCTTCCGGTCATGAAGAAATCGCGAGCCCGAAAGGAGCCTCCCATGGCTGACGAGACGCAGCGCAGCGCCGATTTTGTCGGACGGATCGTGCAGGACGCGAAGACGCCGCCGGAGACGCGGATGCTCTCGGGGTGGCTCGGCGATGCGACGGACGAAGGGTACCGCCGGCTCTACACCGACGCGGAGCTGAGCGGCTACGTCGACATCCCCGCGGAGGCGATTCTCTACAGCGAGGAGATTCGCGACGTGCAGCCGTCGGGCGGCGTGCTGGTGTGGATCCGCCGCGATGTGGAGGTGCGCCAGGGCGGCTCGGCGTACGGGCGCGCCGCCCGTTTTCTGCAAGGGCAGGTGCAGCAGGATTTCGCCAGCGCGAGCGGCGGTTCGGGGTCGGCGTCGGGCCGCGGCGAGAGCGCCGGCGAGAGCGGCGGCGCGGAGCGGGCCGGCTTCCGCTGCATCACCAAGGCGCCGTGCGGCGAGGTGACCGGCTTCACCGGCGAGTGCACGCGGCAGCCGGAAGTCGGCGGCGCCTGGCCGTGCATCACGGCCATTCCGCATTGCGCGGAGCCGACCGGATTCACCGGCAAGTGCACGCACGTAGCGTGGCCGAATCCGACGCGCTACATCGGCTGTACGGTGCTGCATTGCCCGACGCTCGATCTCACCTGCATTCCGCAGATCTGCAACATCGTCGCGAGCGGCATCCCCGGCTGCGCCGGCGGCAGCCCGATCGAGCACGGCGGCCAGCAGCGCGCGCAGGCGGCGGCCGCGCCGGAAGGCGGCGGCGAGCGCGCCGAGACCGGCGGCGAGGCGGGCGGCGAACCGCAGGCGCCGGCGACGCAGCTTCCCGGCTGCGGCTACACGAAGTCGTGGGGTCTGTGCGAGACGCACCTCCTCGGCTGCGGGTTCACGAAAGACTGGGGCCCGCACTGCACGCAGATGCCGGGCTGCGGCTTCACGAAGGATTGGGGTCCGCACTGCACGCACATGCCCGGCTGCGGCTGGAGCCGGAATCCGATCTGTACCGATCTTCCCGGCTGCCATCCGCCGCAGACGCTGCCGCTCTGCATCACGCAGAGCGAGACGCCGCGCTGCGGCGGCGGCGGCGAGCAGCTGTTCGGGCAGGCGCAGCCGGCCAGTCAGCTCTGCGCGACGAACATCGCCTGCAACGTGACCGTGCCGCCGATGTGCGCCAACGCGTTGACGTGGCCGATGCACTGCCCGTCGCAAACGCCGCGCTGCCCGGTTGCGCTGCACACTCTCGACAGTCCGTGCTTCTACAACTTCGCGCAGCCGCAGGGCGGCGGCGGCGCGCAGCAGTTCGACCTCCGCGGACAGTTCGTTACGAAGTTCGGCTGCCCGATCATCTCGCAGCAGTTCGTCTGCACGCACTTCTGCACCATGATTCCGCAGATCTGCCAGGACACGGTTTACGGCCTGCAGTGTTTCGACCCACAACCGGGCCACGGCACGCAGCTCCCGCCGCACTGTCCGCCGCCCACCTCGACCGGCCCGAACTGCCCCGGCTTCACCTTGCAAGGTCCGGAGTGCGTGCCGCCGGGCGGCAAGCCGCACTTCGCGCAGGCACAGAACATCGGCGTGCACAACACCGCCTCCGGCACCTTCTGCACGCAGTTCGGCCCGGTCTGTCCGCAGAAGAGTCTCGGATTCACCTGCACCATCGTCGATCCGCAGTGCGGCCTCGGCACGTTGTTCGGCCCGCAATGCCCGCCGCCGTTCACGGCCAAAGCCGGCTGCACGCACGTGCCGCCATGCCCGCCGGTGCACACCGCGACGGCCGGCTGCACGCACCTGCCGCCATGCCCGCCGCCGCACTCGCTCGGCATCGCCTGCACCATCGTCGCGCCGCAGTGCCAGTTGACACTTTTCTGCGCCGTGCAGGCGAACGCGCAACCGACGCCGCAGCAGTTCGCCGCCGCCGCGCCGCAGCAACCACAACAGCCGATCGGACCGACCGGCTATCAAGGCTGCACGTTCTACATCGGCTGCCCATCCCTCGGCATCGCCTGCACTCTGTCGCCTGATCAGTGCGGCGGCAACACCGCCGCGACGGTCTGCACGCAGTTGCCCGACCACTGCCCCGGCACCGCGGCCACGGTCTGCACGCGCTACGGCCCGCATTGCCCGAATCCGTCGTGGGTCGACGCCTGCCCGACGCGCCTCTGCGGCGGAGGCGGCGGCGCACAGCAGTTCGCGGCGCAACAACAGCCGATCGGACCGACCGGCTATCAAGGCTGTACGTTCCACATCGGCTGCCCATCCCTCGGCATCGCCTGCACGCAGTTGCCGGAGCAGTGCTCAGGCGGCAACACCGCCGCGACCGTCTGCACGCAGTTGCCCGACCACTGCCCCGGCACCGCGGCCACGGTCTGCACGCGCTACGGTCCGCACTGCCCGAATCCGTCGTGGGTGGACGCGTGTCCGACACGGATCTGCGGCGACACCGCGGCGACCGTCTGCACGCAGTTGCCGGACCACTGCCCCGGCACCGCGGCCACGGTCTGCACGCGCTACGGTCCGCACTGCCCGAATCCGTCGTGGGTGGACGCGTGCCCGACACGGATCTGCGGCGACACCGCGGCGAC
>DASVQE010000043.1:0-36994 GCA_036389275.1 Thermoanaerobaculia bacterium | reverse complement strand
TCGCCGTGGCCCCAGTACCGCGGACGTAGCGCGCGCTACGTCCGCAGAATCTGATTGATCGCGGCGATGATGCGCAGCGCGCGTTCGCTGCGGCCGACCGTCACTTCGGCCAGGCCGTTCGAGACGAGGGCTTTGCGTCCGTGCTTCTGCCACCAGCGGCCGACGTAGACGTTGCGGCCGATGCGGGCGATCACGAGCTCGCCGGTGGCGGCGCGGCCGCGGGCGCGGAGCTCGACGACGAGCAGATCGTTGTCCTCGATGCCCTGCTCGCGCATGTTCTCGCCGCGCGCGCGGAAGACGACCTCGCCCGGCTCGATCAGCGACTGCGGAAGCAGGACCGTCTCCTTCTTCGACTCGTCGATCGGGTCGCCGTGGCGGATCTCGCCGGCCGTGGTGACGTCGATCCATTCGGGACGCTCGCGCAGCATGTCCGCCGACGCGCCGCCCGGTGGCGGCGGAAGGTGGCGCAGCGGCATGCGCGGGAACTCGGCCGTCATGGAGCCGGTCAGGTTCTTCGGGATGTCGGTCACGCCGAGGAGCCCTTCGGCGCGCGTGAGGATCGCCTGCGCACGCTCCGCTTCGGCGCGTGCCTCGCGGATCGTGTCGGTGAGAAGCGGCACGTTCACGTTGCGATCGGGATCGCCGGGACGGAGCGAGAGGTCGCCGAGTTGAATCTCGGTGAGATCGAGCACCGACGCCACGCGTTGAAGGATGTTGATCGAAACGTTAGCGCCCTTCTCCAGTGCGGCGAGATGGCGGCGGCTGACACCGGCGAGCTTTGCGAGGCGCGCCTGTGTCAGGTTCTTGCGGATGCGGGCTTGGCGAACAGTATCTCCGAGCATAGTAAGGAACTTTTACGTTACTTAGGTCGTGAGTAATTAGCAACACATAAGAGTCTGTCGGGCTGAACGCACCCGCCGCACCCACGCTGCCCGTGGCGAGAACTCTCGCACACCGGCGGGCGGGCGGCTGCGTTTCCACTGCACGTAGAGAATCCTGCTTCGACGGGCGCCGGGCGCCCGGGCCGCGTGAGCAAGTCGAGTCGCTTCTGAGCCTTGCGTACTATCGTGCATCGCAATGCACGACTTCTGCACTTGTGGATTGACATCCATCCTGCACCTCACTACCATGCAGAATACTGCACATGGCCACGAGACTGGAGCGTTTTCTGAAGAGTCGGGGCATCAAGCCGGCTCATCTCGCGCGGGAATCGGGGTACAGCCGGCAGCATCTGCTCCGGATCCGGCTGGGGCGAATGGAGCCCACGCGACGCTGTATCGCGGCCATTGCGGCGGCTTGCCGGAAGCTCTCCGGCGAGAGCGTGCGCGCCTCCGAGCTGTTCGATCTGGAAGGAGAAGATCCGTAGCTGCGACGCGAAGAGCGGAACGAGCGTGCGGCGCCGGAATGGTTCTCCAGCCGTCGCGTAGTGGTGGTGGATGGAGACCGCCGCGCTGCGGAAATGCTGCACACATTCTTCCGTCTGATGGAGCTGGAGTGCTCGCTGGTCGAGCCCCGAAACGACGCCGTTCCCACGATCCGTAGAGCGCGCGCCGACGTTTTGATCCTCGATCTCGACCTTCCGGATCTACGGGCGCTGGAGATCGCCCGCGAACTGCGCACGCTCGAGCCCCATCTCGCGGTGGTCTTTCTCACCGCCGACGAAGCCCTGACCAGCCACGGCGCCGACGCCGCAGCCACCGGCGCTGCCGCCACCGCGCGCGAAGACGCACCGGTGCTGCGCAAGCCGGGAGCGAGGTTCGAAGAGCTGCTGCGGTTGTTCGAAGTGATCCTGGCGATGTGAATGGCTAGGCGTTGCATGCGCCGGCATGGTGCCACGGAGATGGCGGAAACGCGTGTTCAGAGATGAACACTTGCTCGATGGGGCTGATGGCGAACGATGCGCATTGCGCGCGTGCGCGACGGTGCGCACTCGGTCCGATGCTGCGAGTCCACGCGCAAATTCATTCGCGCGAGCCGGGCGGTTCGGCGCAGCGGGACGGGGTGCGTGAACGCGAGACGTCGAGACGAGCGGCCGTTTCGACGCGATGTGCATCGATGGTTCTCTGTTCGTGGACCGAGCTTCGTGTGGCGCCGTCGCCGATGTCGCGCGCCCATCGCAGCGCGGCTGCGGCCCGATGCTCTACACGTGACGTGATGTGCCGGCGTTTTCCGTGCCGTGGTGCGCGGACGTCGTTGCGTCAGCTGCACGGCACGCGTGCGAGCGGCGCGCGGTGTGCGTGAATTCAATGCGTGTCGAGGCGCGCGTGGGATGTGCGACGCGCGACGTACGCGCGAGATTCGCGCGAGGTACGCGAGCGATGCGCCGCCCCGTTGCACATCGGTGTGCCCGGTGAAGCTTAATGTGCAATGCGCGGAGCGGCGCGCGCGGGAACGCCGCGCGGCTACGTATGTGATCTGCCGAGCCTTGCGTCCGGCCGAGCCGCAGCGTGTGTGGCTTCGGGCGAGATTGAGCGGCCGGTGCGCGGCGGCGCTGCGTGGATGCTGAGCCGGTCCGCATCCGATGCGTGGCGAGGTGCGCGTACGATGTGCTGAGCCTTGCGTACGCCGGATAGCCGCTGCGTGCATGTGGAATGACGGTGAGTTTGCCGGCCGGTTGCGTGTCGCGCGGCGTGGATGTGAGCCGGTCCGCCCCCTGATGCGCGGCGATCTACGCGTGCGATGTGAGGAGCCTGGTAGCCGGAAAGCCGCGGCGCAAGAGTGCTTGCCGCGAGGTGTGGCGGCCGGTGGGCGGCGGCATTCGGTGGATGCTGAGCCGGTGCGCGTCGCACGCGCGTGCGATGTGGTGAGCCTCGCGTAAGGCGAATCGCGGCCGCGTGCGTGTGGATTGATGGCAAGGTGTGGCGGCCGGTGCGGCGGCATTCGGTCGATGCTGAGGCGGTCCGCGTCGGATGCGCGGCGAGGTACGCGTGCGATGCGCGGAGCTTGCGTACGACGGATAGCCGCGGCGAGCGTGTGAATTGATGGTGAGCTTGCCGGCAGGTCGTGCGGTGCTCAGTCGAGCCTGAGCCGCTGCGCGTCGGGCGAGGTACGCGTGCATGTGCTGAACGTTGCGTAGCGATGCGTGCGTGTCGATTGGCGGCGAGCTTGTCGGGCGGTGCGCAGAGTCGCTGGCTGGTGCTGAGCCGGTCCGCATGCCGACGCGCGGCGAGGTACGCGTGAGAGGTGCTGAACCTTGCGTGCCGCGAGCCGCGGCCGTGCGTGTCGACAACGGCGAGCTTGCGCGGCCGATACGCGGCGGCGCCGGGAGCCTTGCGTGCGGATTCCCCATCGCGCAGCGCTCCTGAAAAGGTACGCTACGATTCGCCTCCATGAAAACGTTCCTTCTTGCGCTTCCGCTTGCTGCGTTCGTGGGGTGCGCGACGGCGCCGGCTCGCGTGGTGCCGGAGGTTCCGCGCGTGCGGCCGCTGCTTGGGGAGCATGGGTTCGACCTCTCCCAGATCGATCGCAGCGTCAGTCCGTGCGACGACTTTTACGACTACGCCGTCGGCGGCTGGACCAAGGCCCATCCGCTGCCGGCCACATACTCGCGCTTCGGGCGCTTCGAGGAAGTGGCCGAGCGGAACCGGGCGCGGTTGCGGGACATCCTCGAGACCTCCGCCGCGGCGAAAGATGCGCAGCCGGGCAGCAACACGCAGAAGATCGGCGACTTCTGGGCTGCGTGCATGAACGAGTCGGCCATCGAAGCGCAAGGCGCCGGACCGATCCAGCCCGACCTCGAGCGCATCAACGCCATCACCACGCGCGCCGGCGTCGTCACCGAGATCCATCGCGAACAGCAGATGGGCCTCTCGCCGCTGTTCGGCCTCGGCTCGCAGAACGACTTCCGCAGCAGCCGCGACATCATCGCCGTCATCGGGCAGGGCGGGCTCTCGCTGCCCGACCGCGACTACTACCTGCGCGACGACGAGAAGTTCCGCAAGACCCGCACGCAATTCGTCCAGCACGTCGCGAAGATGTTCGAGCTCGCCGGCGTCGCATCCGCGAAAGCCTCCACCGACGCCGAGCGCGTGATCGGCCTCGAGACCCAGCTCGCGCGCGCCTCCATGGAGCGCGCCGCGCAGCGCAATCCGGAGAACGTCTACCACCTCACCTCCGTCGCCGAGCTGCAGTCGCTCGCGCCGCTCTTCGACTGGCCGTCCTTCTTCTCCGGCATCGGCCTCGGCGAGCTCCGCTCGATCAACGTCGCCCAGCCGGAGTTCTTCCGCGAAGCCAACCGCCTGCTCGACGAAGTGCCGCTCGAGACGTGGAAAGCCTACCTGCGGTGGAACGTCATCGACTCCGCCGCGCCGATGCTCTCCTCCGCATTCGTGAACGAGAACTTCGCCTTCCGCAGCACCGCCATCTCCGGCCAGAAAGAAATTCAGCCGCGATGGGAGCGCTGCGTGCGCGCGGCCGACGCGAACATCGGCGAGATCCTCGGGCAGGAGTACGTGAAACGCGCCTTCACACCCGAGGCGAAAGAGAAAGCGAACGCGCTGATCGGCAACCTCGTGGCCGCGTTTCGCGAAGAGATCCCGCGCCTCGAGTGGATGAGCGAGACCACCAAACGCGCCGCGCTCGAGAAGCTCGACGCGATGGTCCGCCGCATCGGCTATCCCGACAAGTGGATCGACTACAGCGCGCTGACGGTGACGCGCGACTCCTACCTGCAGAACGTCCGCAGCGCCGACGTCTTCGGCGTCCGCCGCGCCGCGAGCCGCGTCGGCAAGCCCGACGACCCGAACGAATGGGGCTTCTTCACGCCCTCGACCGTCAACGCCGGCTACAACCCGCCGCAGAACAACATCACCTTTCCCGCAGGCATCCTGCAGCCGCCGTTCTACGACCCGAACGCCGACGACGCCTACAACTACGGAGGCGTCGGCTACTTCATCGGACATGAGATGACGCACGGCTTCGACGACCAGGGCGCGAAATTCGACGCCCAGGGCAATCTCCGCAACTGGTGGAGCGACGCCGACCTCGCCCAGTTCCAGCAGCGCGCCGAATGCATCGCCCGGCAGTACGGCGAGTACCAGGTCGAGCCGAATCTGAACCTGCAGGGGAAGCTCGTCACCGGCGAAGCCATCGCCGACCTCGGCGGCGCGACGCTGGCCTTGCGCGCGTACGAGAAATCGCTCGCCGGCGGCGAGCGCGCGGTGATTGACGGGTTCACGCCGGAGCAGCGCTTCTTCCTCGGATTCGCGCAGGTGTGGGCGCAGACCATGGCCGAGGAGGAGGCGAGGAGAAGGGCGGTCATCGACCCGCATGCGCCGGGACCGGCGCGCGTGAACCTCACGCTCCAGAACATGCCGGAGTTTCAGGACGCGTGGAACTGTCCCGCGGGCGCGAAGATGGTGCGCGCGAACCGCTGCACGATCTGGTGATGGCATTTCCGCTCGAACCCGACGCGCGCGAGATGCATCGTCTCGTCGACGCGGCCATGCGCCGCATCGTCGCGCACATCGAGTCGCTGCCGGAGCAGCCGGCGGTCAACATCGACGATGCGACCGAATTCGCGCGCACGCTCGTCGAGCCGCTGCCGCGCGAAGGCGCCTCGTACGAGGCGCTGCTCGACTTTCTCTTCGACGAAGCCATTCCGCGCTCGTTCAACGCCGCCGGCCCCGGCTACCTCGCGTACGTGCCGGGCGGCGGACTCTTTCACTCCGCCGTCGCCGACCTGATCGCCGATGCGGTCAATCGCTACGTCGGCGTCTGCGCGGCGGCGCCGGCGCTCGTGCAGCTCGAGGCGAACGTGGTGCGCTGGTTCTGCGAGATCGCCGGCTATCCGCGCGGCAGCGGCGGCGTGCTCACCAGCGGCGGCTCGCTGGCCAACTTCACCGCCATCGTTGCCGCAAGGAAGGCACTCCTTCCTGACGACTTTCTACACGGCACGCTCTACTGCTCGGAGCAGATCCATCACTCCTTCCAGAAGGCAGCGAACCTGGCCGGCTTTCCGTACGCGAACATCCGCGAGCTGCCGGTTGACGGGCGATTCCGTTTGCGCATCGACGCGCTCGAAGAAGCGATCGCTCGCGATCGCCGCGACGGCTTCACGCCGTTTCTCGTAGCCGGCAGCGCCGGCACCACGGCCACCGGCGCGGTCGACGATCTTGCCGCCATCGCCGGCGTCGCGCGGCGCGAGCAGTTGTGGTTTCACGTCGACGGCGCGTACGGCGCGCTCTTCATGCTCACCGCGCGCGGACGCGAGACATTGCGCGGCATCGAAGAGTCGGACTCGCTCATCCTCGATCCGCACAAGACGCTCTTTCTGCCGTTCGGCACCGGCGCGGTGCTGGTGCGCGACGCGCGGGCGCTGCGCCGCGCGCACTCGCTGCACGCCGACTACCTGCCGGACCTGCAGCAGGAGGACGAGCTGGTCGACTTTTGCGAGCTCTCGCCGGAGCTCTCGCGCGACTTTCGCGGGCTGCGGGTCTGGCTGCCGCTCAAGCTCTTCGGCGTCGACCCGTTCCGCGAGCAACTCGACGAGAAACTCGACCTCGCCCTCTACGCGGTGGAGAAATTGCGGGACATTGACGGCATTGAGATAGTGGCCGAGCCGCAGCTCTCCATCGCCGCGTTCCGCATCGCCGGCGACGACGCCCGCAACCGCGCGCTGCTCGAGCGCATCAACGCTCGCAAACGGGTGATGCTCACGCCGGCGACCGTGAACGGTCGCTTCGTGATCCGCATCGCTGTGGTCTCGCATCGCACCCATCGCGACCGCATCGAGATGTTGCTGGAGGATGTGCGCGCGGCGGTCGGAGAGGTTTGAGCTGCCGGATCACGCCAACCCCGAGGGAAGGCGCGGCGACGACAGCAGCTCGGCGAACACGTCCCACCGCTGCTCCGCGTCGCCGCCGCAGCGGCGCTCGACGTAGTTGCGGACCAGATCCTTGCCGAGGTTGTAGTTGATGACGTAGGAGCGATATTGCTCGAAAAAGCGGACGCGCTGCTCGGCGCGGGCCGGCGCCATCAGCGCGTACGTGGTCAGCCACTCCGCGGCGGCGGCGGCGCCGATCTCGCCGTCGAGATAGCGCCGCGCCGCCTCGTTGCCGGCGTAACCGGTGCGCGCCACCAGCTCGTGCACGCGGTAGTACTGCGCCGCGCGCGACGCGTCGAGTCCGGCCAGCGGGAAGAGTTCCTCCGCTTCCATCGCCACGCGCTCGTCCGCGGGAAACGCCACGTCGATCCCGTAATTCGCGCTGCCCTCGGCGATCAGCGACTGCGGCGAGAAGAGCGCGTACACCGAAAACTCCGGCCAGCCGCGGTCGCGCACCAGCGTCTTCTCCAGCAGCGCGTTGTAGACGTGATGGCCGGGATAGCCCTCGTGACAAGCCAGATCGATGGCGCGGTCGATGAAGATCGGCAGATCGGTGTTCACCTGAATGAGGCTGGTGAATCCGCCCTTGTACCAGTTGTAGCCGCTCCACGATTTGTTCGTCACGTACTCGACCGTGAACGACTCGCCGGCCGGTAGCCCGATGTGCTCGGCCGTCTTCGCGCGGCAGACGGCGATGGCGCGCGTGAAGACGTCGTCGAGCTTCGCCCGCGGAATCACGAACTGCATGCGGAACGCTTCGACGCGATCGACCAGCGCCCCGCTGCCCGGCAGCTCCGCATCGATTGAGGCATTGAGCTCGCGAAAGAACTCCTCCGAATGCGTCGGCGCAACGGCGTCGTAGAGCGCCTGCGACTCTTCATTGAACCGGAAGCGGCGGCCCTGCAGCATCTCGCAGCGGGCGATGAGCGCCGCGGTCTGCCGGCGGAGATAGTCGAGCCGCAGCGACTCGAGCGGTCCCGCGGGCCGCTCGCGCGCGGCGAGCGACTCGCGCAGCGCCACCGCCTCGGCGTGAATGCCCTCGAGCGGCTGCCGCGCCGCGCGCACGTCGTCGCGCCATGCGGCCGGACCGTAGTAGGCATCGACATAGTCGGAGTCGTGCTCGCCCATCGCGAGGACGAGCTTCACGTAACGTTCGGCGGCGTCGTTCATGCGCGCCGAATTTATCATTCGCTCATGCGCGAACTGCTGCTGGCGAATTTCGACGAGGCGTACGACAAGCGCGGCTGGCACGGCACGAACCTGCGCGGCTCGCTGCGCGGCGTGCATGCGAAGGAAGCGTTCGCGCGGCCGGCGCCGGGACGCCACAACATCTACGAGCTGACCGTGCACGCGGCGTACTGGAAGTCGATCGCGCGCCGGCGGCTCACCGGCGACCGCCGCGCGCGGTTTCCGATGAAGGGCAGCAACTGGATCGCCGCGCCGGTCGAGGATGAGGCGACGTGGCGGGAGGCAGTGGCGCTGCTCGATCGGGAGCATCGGGCGCTGCGCGAGGTGATCGCGTCGGCGACCGACGCGATGCTCGGCGACGCGAAGAAGCTGCGGATGATGTACGGCGTGGCCGCGCACGATCTCTATCACGCCGGACAGATTCAGCTCGTCAAGCGCCTCGTGCGCGCGTGACCGGCACGCTTTCTGCCTCCTTCGATCTCGTGACTTGCGTGAAATGCGGAGCGTCGATCCCGGGCGACGCGCAATTCTGTCCGCGCTGCGGAACGGCGGTGGCGGCGAACGTCTCGCCGGCACCTGCAGCGCCCGCTGCTCCGAATCCGCTCGACGTCACGCAACCGATGTTCGTGCCGCCCGACGAAGATCACACGCAGCCGGTGATCCTGGTGCCGCCCACGCCGCCGCCCGTCACCGCCGCGGCGCCGGCCACGACCGCGACCGTGCCGGCGCAACGCGCCAAAGGAGTGTGGCTGATCGTGCCGGCCACGCTGGTCGGCATCATCGTCATCGCCTGGCTGCTCCTCGCGGGCTTGCCGTTCCGGCGGCCGCAGCGGAGCGAAGCGCCCGCGCCCGAAACGATCGGCGAGGCGACGTCGACGGCCGCGCGCGCGAACGCGCCGCCGGAGACCGGCACGATCGTCGACGTCGACGCGGTGCCGCAGACCACCACCACCGCCCAGCCGCCGATGGGTGTGCCGATGGAGGCGCCGCCCACCGCCACCGCTGCAGCGCCGCCGGTGGCGGAACGTCCAATCGAACGACCCATTGAGCGTCCCATCGAACGCCAACCGATTGCGCGTCCGCCGGTCGCCGCACCGCCGCCCGCGCGAACGAGCGGCGGCGAGATCAGCGAGTCGGAAGCGATCAACGTGCTGCGCGGCTACGTCACCTCGCGCGACTACTACGGCATCGGCACGCGCTGCACGTCGATCGACAGCATGGGTTACTCCAACCGCGGCTACACCCTCGGCGTGATCGACTCCTGCGCGCACCGCCTCCTCGGACGCTGGCGCGTCGACACGCTCACGCGCGAGGTCTTCCGGCAGCGCGACGACGGCCGCTTCCTCAGGCCCTGACGCGCGCTCACTTCGACGCGCCGCGCGTGCAGGTCTCCTGTCCGGCTTTCATCCAGTTGCCGTTCTGCTGGATCTCGGCCGTGTGCGTCATCTTGTTCGCGCCCATTTTGGTGAACGTGTCGCGGCCGGTCGCGGTCATCGTGCCCATGTGCCACGGGCCGGTGAAGACGATCGAGTCGCCGTCCCAGCCGCTGCTGCCGGAGGTCGAGTAGCCGCCCATGTTGTCGACCGAGCCGATCACGAACTGCTTGAGCTCCGGGTCGTAGCCGAAGAAGCCGGTGACGGCGAACGGCATCGGGTTGCGCGGCGTCTTGATCTCGGCGTAGTCGAAGCGCAGCCAGTGCCCGTCCATCGTCCACTGGGCGTTGACGGTGGCGCGCGTCGGATGCTCGGGCGCCATCGGATTCGCGTAGGCGATGCCGCTGCACTGCCAATGGCCGGCGAACCAGGCCACCGGTTGCACGTTGGCGGCGGGAGCGGCGAAGGCGGCGGAGGTGAGGAGCGTGAGGATCAAACCGATCATCATGTTTTTCATGCCCGCATCTACGGCTGACTCGCCGCGGCGGATGTGTGCAACTCGCGCGGCGCTGCGGCCGTAATGACGTGCATGCGACGACTCCTTCCATTCCTGCTCTGTCTCGCCGGCTGCGTCTCTACCGCCGACCGCGCGGTGACGTCGCTGCAGCCAGCCATCGAAGTGGAGGGTCGCGCGCCGGAGCACTGGTCGATGCGCGAGCGCATGGCTCACTACCAGGTGCCGGGAGTGAGCGTGGCCGTGGTCGACGGCGGACGGCTGGTGTGGGCGCGCGGCTTCGGCGACGGCGTCGACGAGCACACGATTTTCCAGGCGGCGTCGATCAGCAAAGTGGTCGCGGCGACGGCGACGCTGCGGCTCGTCGACGAAGGGAAGCTCGATCTCGACGCCGACGTGAACGGCGTGCTCCGCTCGTGGAAGGTGCCGTCGTCGGAGAAGATCACGCTGCGGCAGATCCTCAGTCATACGGCCGGTCTCAACGTGCACGGCTTCACCGGCTACGCGCCCGACGCGCCGATGCCGACGCTGCTGCAGGTGCTCGACGGCACGCCGCCCGCAGCCAATGAACCGATCCGCGTGGTCGCGAAGCCGGGATCGGCGACGAGTTACTCCGGCGGCGGCATCGTCATCGAACAACTCGTGCTGACCGACGTCACCGGGCGTCCGTTCCCGGAGCTGATGCAGGAGCTGGTGCTCGCGCCGCTGGCGATGCGCGACACCACGTTCGCGCAGCCGCTGCCGCCGGCGTTCCGCGCGCGCGCCGCGCGCGGCCACGAGGAGGACGGCTCGCCGACGCCCGGCGGCTGGCACATCGGGCCGGAGATGGCGGCCGGCTGGATGTGGACGACCGCGGCCGACCTGATGCGGTGGGCGATGGCCATCGATGCGTCGCGCGACGGACGTCCGCACGCGATCCTCTCGCAGAAGACGGCCGCCGAGATGCTGACGTCGCAGAAGGATCTGTATGGCCTCGGGCCGGTGCTCGAAGGCAGCGGACGCGCCTTCGCCTTCGGCCACGGCGGCAACAATCCCGGCTACACCACGCAGGTGATCTACTTTCCCGAAACGAATCAGGGCGCGGCCATCCTCGTGAACAAGGTCGGCGCCGATCAACTGCTCGACGAGATCACGCGCGCGATCGCGGCGACGTATCACTGGCCGGCCATGCAGCCGGAGCGGGTGAAGCCGTTCCCGTTCGATGCCTCGACACTGGCCGGCAACTACGAGGTGCGGTTTCCCGGCGCGGAGCCGTCGCCGGCCACCATCGTCGTGGAGAAGGGACGCCTCTATCTCACCGCCGCGCCGATCCTCGAGCACGACGAGCTCGTGGCGGTGAGCGCGACGGAGCTCATCAGTCCCGCCTGGGGCTACCGCATGCAGCTCGACGCGAGCGGCGGATTCATCATTCATTACAACCAGAACGACATCCCCGGCACGCGCGTGAAATGACGCGCGCACGGCGCGCGTTTCGCACGTTCCGGTGGTTGACACGGCCGGAAGCCGTCCGTATCGTGCCACCCGCGAGCGCGCGCTCGTGACGTTCGTTGAAGTTGCGGGCCCGTAGCTCAGTGGTAGAGCAGTTGGCTTTTAACCAATTGGTCGTAGGTTCGATCCCTACCGGGCTCACCACCCCGACCACGGCCCCACCACCCGCACCGCCAACACGTCCCCATCGTCTAGAGGCCTAGGACATCGCCCTTTCACGGCGACAACACGGGTTCGAATCCCGTTGGGGACGCCAATCCTTGTAACGGCTCCGCCATGACGACCTCGCGCCGCTCGGCGCTATGCTCGGCGGACCGATGAAATGGCTGGCTGCATTCACTCTCTTCGCTGCGGCGGCGGCTTCGGCGCAGCAGGTCACCGAGTCGCTGGAGGTGCGCGTGCTCGAGGTCGAGGTGGTCGTGCTCGACCGCAATGACAAGCCTGTGCGCGGACTGCGGCGCGAGGACTTTGACGTGCGCATCGACGGGAAGGCGGCGGAGGTGACGAACTTCTTCGCCGTCGAGCGCGGCGAGGCCGTTGACGAGGGCGGCGGCGCGGCGCCGTATCTGGCGAAGCCGGAGCGGATTCCTTCGCATCTCATCGTCTTCTTCGACGATCTCCATTTGCGGCAGGCCGGGCGCAAGCGCGCGCTCGACGCGCTGAAGCATTACATCGAGAAGAACGCCGACGGGTCCGTCGTGGTGACGATCATCGCCTGGAACGGGATGTCGCGATCGACGCTGCGGCCGACGGCGAAACGGGAAGAGCTGCTCGCGCAGCTCGAGCAGTTGCAGCGCCAGCCGGCGCGCATGGGGCGTCTCGACTCGGAGCGGCGGCACGTGATGCAGCAGGTCGATCAGTTCATCGCCAATCCTCCGCCGCACGACCCGGCGCTCGTCGCGATGGGCCTGATGCGCGACGTGCTCTCGTTCGCGCAGAGTCAGGTGCACGAGGTGGAGACGACGCTCGACGCGCTCAAGCAGATCATCGCCATCAGCTCCGGCCTGCCGGGACGCAAGACGCTGCTGTACGTCTCCGAGGCGCTGCCGCAGCAGCCGGGTGCGGAAGTGCTCGAGTATGCAGTGCGCGTGTTCACGCGCAATCCCGTCGACGGCTTCAACATCGAAGACGCACCGGGCGGACGGCCTGGCGATCTGATGCAGCTCGACCTCACGCGCGCGTTCAGCAACATCGCCAAGGTGGCGCAGAGCGCGCGTGTGATTTTCTCGGCGATCGACCCGGGCGGTGCGCGCGGAGCCGAGGGAACGGGTGTCGAATTCGCGGCGGGAGCGGAGCGCCTCGATGCGATGTTCATTCGCGAGAACGTCACGGCGGGATCGCGCGCCATCGCCGAGGAGTCGGGCGGGCGCTTCATCGAGAACGAGAACGATCTCGATCGCGCCATCTCCGTGCTGACCGACCCCGTCTCCACGTACTACTCCCTCGGCGTACGGCCGGGCGCCGGTCGCGCGGAACTGTCACGCGTATCGGTGCGCGTGCGCGGCCGCGACGATGTCCGCGTGCTCACGCCGCGCCGGCGCGCGCTCCGTTCGGGCGCCGAGGTCGTCGCCAGCGCCATCCGCGCGCGCCTCTACTCGCGTAACGAAGAGAATCCGCTCGACGCGCGCGTATCGATCGAGGCGCCGTGGCCGGAGGGCGAACGCTGCGTCGCCACGGCCACGGTCAAAGTGCCGACGACGAAGCTCACCATGGTGCCGTCCGGCGAAACCCGCAAGGGCGACGTGTCGATTCACGCCATGGCCCTCGACGACCTAGGCCGCGAGTGGAATCTGAAGTCCGCCAGGCATTCGGTCGAGAGCGCGCACACGGCGGTGGCCAGCTTCGCCTTCACCATCGGCTTTCAGCCGCGCCGCTACGTCGTGTCGTTCGCGATCGTCGACGAGGCGTCGGGCACGACCAGCTATCTGCAGACGGAGGCGGACGCCTCGATCTGCGGTCAATAATCGCCCGCGGTACCCCTCGTTCGAGGGGTACCAGTAATTGCCGGCTCATCTACGCTGCCGAAAGAGAGATCACGCGAGCGCCAGGCGACCGGTCTGACAGCGCGGGATCTTCCCGGAGGATGCCCTGGATGAAACCCGCAGCCGTTGGACGACTCCTGCCGTCGATCGCTTTCGCACTTTTTTGCGCCGGATTTGCGAGCGCGGAAGTCACGGGCGACGCCACGGCCAAAGCGTCGGTGGATATCCACCGCAATGCAATCGGACGTTTGACCTCCGTCGGAAATCCGCAAACGCGCACATTTCACGAGTACGACGAGCTCGGGCGTGACGTCGGCACGTTGTACGTTCACGACGGACAGGCGTACCGCTTCACCAGTCAATACGGCTATCCGCAGACGGCTGCCGGACCAGGCACTGTAGTCGTCAAGCAGATTTTTCCGGATGGTGAGGAAGTCTCCTATTCCTATGACACCGCGAGCAATCAGATCGCGGTCCGAAGCACGTTCGCAGGCGCCACCGAAAATATCGTTACGGACGTCCGGAAGACTGCACGCGGCAAAATGGCCAGCATTTCGTTTGCGAACGGAACCGTTACCACCTTCGAGTACGAGGACACGGGGCATTTGCGCCTGCGCCGCATCCGTACAGTGAACGCCGCCGGCGCAGTGATCCAGGATTTCTCGTACACCTATGACGGCAATGGGAATGTCACCGGCACGACGAACGGCGTGCGCGCGGATCAGTCCATCACCCTCGATTACGACTCGCTCGACCAATTGACGAACGTGTTCGACTCCGGCGGCAATGTGCTCGAGACGTATGAGTACGACCCGATCGGGAACCTCATCCGGAAAGGTCCGTTGGTTCAGGAATACGACCCGGCGCGGCCGCACGCACTGGTGAAATCGGGTGGAACGGCGTACGGCTACGATCCGAACGGAAACGTCATTACAGCCGGTGCGATGACCATCGAGTGGAACAGTCAGAACATGCCGGTGGCCGTGACGGCGGGAGGATCGGCGGTCACGCGGAAATCGTATGTCGACGGCTCCCTGTGGAAGAAAGAAGAGCAGGGTGTCACGACCTATTACCTTCCGTCCATGCGCGTCGAGAACGGCGTGTTTCGCAAGTATTACGGCGACTTCGCGGAGCGGACCGAGGGCTCGGGCGACAGGCGGCTGCGCTTCTATCACGCCGACCACCTCGGCAGCTCGTCCGCAATGACCGACCACACCGGCGCGCCGATACGCCGGGTCTCGTATTTTCCGTGGGGGCAGGATCGCGGCGTCGACGCGACGTTCACACCGAAGCTGCAGTTCAATTTCAAAGAGAAGGACGCCACCGGTTTCTACGATTACGGCGCCCGTCTGTACAACCCGGTCACCGGCAGATGGCTGTCTCCCGATGCGTCCATTGCGGACGGGTTGAACCGCTATTCCTACGCCCGCAATAACCCCTGGTCAAAGATCGATCCGAGCGGGAACCGCTCCTGCTGCGAGGACGAGCAGGATCCGAACCGCCGAGTCGCCACGCCGGATGAACTGCCGAACGAGACCCTCGAGCGGATCGATGACGGCACGGCGTTGATCGACGAGTATCTGAACGAGGTCGAGGGGTGGACCAGCCTCGACGCCTGGCTCACGCGTATCCCTCGGTTTTATATCGATGAGGGATCGCTCACGTCGTATCGCCAGTCCCTCTCCTACACTGAAACGGACCGGCACCTGTCGAGCCTGATCGACGATGCGATCAAAGCGCGCGACGGGATGTCGAAGATCAACGGCGCGAGCGGGATGTGGATCCCGATCAACTCGAAACCGGTCCTTTATTTCGGAACGGGGGACGGGGATGCCGCGAGGTTGTTCGCAAAAGCGAAGAAATACGATGCGAACGTCGTCGGCTTCGTCGGTTCAGACGCAACGGACCGCGACATTTATCTGGCGAGCGCGAACGCTTTCAGGAAAACCCTCGAAGCGGGCGGCACGGTCATCATGGATCTCCGCGAGAGCGGCGGCAAATACTGGGTCTATGAAGCCACTCTGACCAGGCGTTTCGCACGAATTTGCGGCGAGTGCGCAAAACACATCGTCTTCCTCACGCCCAGCAAGGCAGAAAATTGATGAGAGACTACCGGCGCGTTTTCGTCATCCTTCTCGTCGTCGTTCTCGGTCGAGCCGCGGCAGCCCAGGATCTGGTCGTGCCAAAGCCCGACTTCGGGCCATACATTGAGGCTCATAACCGCCGCATGCGCGAGCAAAGCGCACGGAAAGCGGCTCGCGAGGAGAAGGAACGTCAGAAGGTCCAGGCGTTCAAGGAGTGGAACGCCTCGTCGTCCTGGTCGGTCTTCGGCGACTCGGAAGGAGCCGAGATCGATGTGATCCTCGGAAAGCCGGACATCGGTCACACCATCTATGACGACGGCTCCGGACAGCACGCGGTCTATTTCGATGCGGCAAATCAGCCGGCGTATGAAGTCGCCATGGGAGCGGCCACGCTGCGTTTCCAGGGAGCGGTCGTCCGTCTGTTCAATGGCGGCGGCCGGTGGCTTCACGCGTTCTCGGGCTGGTCGACGCGCGTCGAGCACGACCCGGTTTACAGCGCCGATCAGGTGACGGCGCGATACACGAACCTCTGGCTGAAAGGCCGCCTCGTGCGGGAGGTGAGCCGGACGCGCGTCTTGCCGAAAGGGACGTGCGGTGCGTATCCGGCCGTCTATACCTATCACTACGTTTATTACGCGCCGGACGGCACGGTGACGGCGTTCTACGAGCGCCCGCGGGAAACGGCGCGCACGTCGACGTGGACGACGAACGGCGTGTGCTCGTCTTCACCGAACGTTCCGGCGGAGCCGCGCTACTACTGGTCGACGGAAGGGAACGCGGCGCTCGACGCTTCCGACGAATGCCTGCCGCTGGTCCGCTGGTCCAATGGTGAGACCGAAGAGTTTCACATGGCGCGGACCGACCCGAACGCCTTCGATACCGAGGACTCGGCGCTCGTTGCGCCGCCCTATCGACCGGCGTGTTCGGCGACCGATCTGACGCGCCCGCTGCGGCGGATCGATCGAAACGGCAACGTCACCACCTACCGCTTCACTGCGACCACGGAAACGGCGACCGATTCTCAAGGGCGAGAGACGGTACTCACGTTCGACGAGGCACAGGGGATGCGTCGTCTGCGCACGGTCGACGTGCCGTCCATTGGAGCGGCGCCGCCGCAACGCTACAGCATCCAGTGGCGCTCCTCGCCGCTGGAGGTGCGTTTCGACGTCATCTGGCCGGACGTGCAGTGCGGCGGAGAGAACGGCGCGGTGTTTCCGTGCAGTTCGTCGCACGGCGCGGCCGCTCCGAGTTTGGTTCCGCTCGTCGATTCCATCACGGTTCCCGACGGCCGCCGGTACCGCTTCGAATATGGTCCATGGGGAAATCTGATCCGCGTCACCGAGCCTGCCGGCGCTGTCCGCGAATATCTCTACGGCGACGCCTCGAATCTCGAGTACGCGCGGGCGGTGGCGCCTTTGTACGACCGCGTCTCTCCCGGATTCTGGATTGACGAGACGCTCAAAATTCACGCACGCGGGCAGATCGGAGAACGACTGCTGCCGGACGGCCTCGACGGCCCCGCATATACGACTTCGTATTCGTTCCTGCTGAAGAAACTGAGCGTTGCCGGGTGCCGGTTCGACACCGTCGGCGCCGCGTACGCCGGTCCGGCGGCCTGTGCGCAGGTGTGGCGCAGGGTGGTCGCGCCGGACGGCACCGTTATCCTCTCCGGGTCGGCCGTCCGGTCGGTTCCCGACGGAGCTCAGTCACCGGCGCCCGTCATTCCGCACGGCTGGAAAATCGGAGAGGAGATCTGGTCGGGGGCGAACCTGCTGAGCGCCACTTATTATGGCGATCAGGACACCGGCGAGCTTTGGTATGAAAACGACCGGATCGAATTGAGCGGCAACGACCGTTACGCGGTCGCGGCGAATGTGCGTTCGTTCAAGAGCCGTACGGTCAGAGAAGGCCTGAGCACGACCATCAATCTCGAATACGGCGACAGTATCGACATCGACCCCGATCCGGTCATCGCCGAGCGGCGGACGACCTCCGTGACGCAAAGCTGTACATACGCCGGTGTCGTTCCCGGCCGGGGCTGCGCCCTGTCGGGTGTGACGCCGCTCGTGAAATCGGCGATGACATACAGGCACTATTTCGACGGGACGTGGCGCAGCCGGAATTTGTTGAATCTGGGCGCGGCGACCGGCATCTTCGGCCCGAACGCCGACAGTACGGCGTTTTCCGACGTTCCGCTGACCGAAGAATCGCTCCAGTACGATCAATTCGCCGTGACCCCGAGCGGCCGTCCTGCAGCGGTTCTCGACGCGAGTCCCGGCGCCGCGGCCGGATCGCCGCGCGGCAACGTCACCACCAACACCCGCAGAGTCAGCGCGGCGCGGTCCGTTTCCGTGCAGACGCATTATTTCGATACGGGTGCGATTGGCTCCGTGACGGACGCCCGCGGTTTTACGACCTCGCATGTCCCCGATTTCGCCCTATGCACCTCGGCGCCCACCCTCACGACGACCACGACGAATCCGCTCGGTCATGTCACGAGTACCACGATCGATTGCATGTCCGGCTCGACGCTCGAGACCAAGGGCGTGAACGGCGAGAGCACGTATGTGCAATACGATGATCTCGGCCGTCCGGTCGAGACGGCCGGACCCGGCGATCTCCTGACGGCATTGCCGCAGACGGGAGCGCGACCCTATACGCGTCTCTCCACCGCGCCTACAGGCCCCGGCACGGAGCCGGGCGCGGCGCGGCCGGGATCATGGACCGAGTACGCATTGACCGGCGTGGTCGGGCAGCAGAGGACCGTCGCTCACATTCGCGACGGCGCGCCCGGCGGACGGTATGTCAAGACGTTCAGTGACGGCCTGGGAAGGACGATTCAGACCCGCAGTGAAGAGGATCCAGCCGAGACCGGCTTCGCGGAATCGGTGACGACTACGCGATATGACCGCATGGGTCGCATCGCCGATGCGCGCGTCCCGTGCTTCGACGCCGCGAGCGACACGGTCACTCCGCACTGTTCCGCGGTGGCCACGATCACTGAGTTCGACGGGCTCGGCCGGCCCACGAAGACGGTCGCGCCGGGTAATCGAATCACCACCATGAATTACGGAAGTGCGGACGGGCGGTGGGTCACGACCTCGGTCAACCCGCGCGGTTTCGTGACGAAAGTCCATACGAACCTGCTGGGGCAGACGGTACAGGTGGACCGGCAGTCCTCGCGGTGCCCGGGCGGGTTCTGCTCGACGACGATGACCTACGACGCCGTCGGAAATGTACTGACGGTATCCGATGGGTTCGGGCACACCATACGAACGACGCCCGACGGCCTCGGTCGTACCGTAGCGATGTCCGATCCTGATCTCGGCAACTGGTCGTATGAATACGACGACAACGGCAACATGACGGCGCAAACCGATGCCAAAGGGCAACGCGTCACGTTCACCTACGATGCATTGAACCGGATCACGCTGAAGGACCTTTCGCCCGCCGGTCCCAGCAACGAGGACGTCACCTATTTCTACGACGGCAACGGCCCGGAGCCTCCAGCAGAACCGGCGCCGACCTTGAGCGCGATCACGCCGGCCACTGCCGGCGTAGGCGGTCCGGCATTCACGCTGACGGCGAGCGGCGCGAATTTCGCGCCGGAAGCCGTGGTGACGCTGAACGGCCAGCAGCGGCCGACGACCGTCATCGATTCGCGGCGAGCGACGGCCGCGATCTCTGCGGCCGATCTGCAGACCGCCGGCGTTTATGCGGTCAACATCGTGAATCCCGCGCCGGGCGGAGGCGCATCGGCGGCGTTGACGTTCACCGTCACGAATCCACCGCCTGCCGCCAACAAGATTCAGCCGACGAGCGCCGCCAGGGGTGGCGCGGCGTTCACTCTCACCGTGAGCGGCAGCGATTTCGTATCAGGCGCGGTGGTCACGTTCGACGGTCAGAAACGGCAGACCACATTCGTCAGCGCGCAGCAGGTGACGGCGGCCATTCTTGCCTCCGATCTGTCGACGGCCGGCACTCACTTCATTGTCGTGGTCAATCCCGCTCCTGGCGGAGGCTCGTCGGAACCGATTGCGTTCAGCGTCACGGCCCCGGGTCCGGCCATCAGCTCGCTCGCGCCTGCCAGCACTGTGAGAGGAAGCGTGCCGTCTTCTCTGACCGTGAACGGTAGCAACTTCGTTTCGGGCGCGGTCGTCACCTTCAATGGGCAAAACCGGCAAACGACGTTCGTCAGTGCAGGCCAGCTGACGGCGGCGCTTCTCGCGTCCGACGTACAGAGCGCCGGGTTTTACTCCGTCGCAGTCGTGAATCCCGGCACCGGCGGATCTTCTGGTACAGCGACGTTTACTGTGACGAATCCCGTCCCGGTGATTACGGCGATCGCGCCGGCCAGCGCCGTCAAAGGTGGCGCAGCGTTCAACCTCGACGTCAACGGCAACAATTTTGTCCCCGGAGCGGCCGTGTCGCTCAACGGTCAGGCGCGGCAGACGACGTTTGTGAGCGCGCAGCAACTGCGGGCGGCGATTCCAGCCACCGATCTCCAGACGGCAGGCGCCTACGCGATCAGCGCGGTCAACCCCGGCCCCGGTGGCGGCGCCTCGGCCGCGGTGACATTCACCGTCACGAATCCGCCGCCGACCGTCAGCCTCACTGCGCCCGCGCCGGGCCAGCTGTTCGCCAGCCCCGCGACGATCAACATCACGGCAAACGCGAGCAGTGCCGCGGGAATCACGAAGGTCGAATTCTTCCGCGATGGCGTGCTCTTGTCCGCCGACACGACTGCACCCTACGATTTCGTCTGGGCGAATGTCGATGCAGGGACGTATGTGCTCACGGCGAAGGCCATGGACGGCGCCGGAATGTCGGCCCAATCGGCGGCGGTCAGCATTACGGTGCAGAATTCCGCGCAACTCGTGAATTTCGCGCGCGGCAAGAGCGCCACTCAATCGAGCGAGTATCCGGCGCCGGGAGCGCAGGCCAGTCTGGCAGTCGACGGCTTCACGCAGAACATCACCAGTACCGACTACCGCGCGCAACAGTGGTGGCAGGTGGACCTCGGGACCAGCCGGCAGATCACCGAGATTCGGATCTGGAATCGCTCGGACTGTTGTCAGGAGCGTCTCAGTAACTTCTACGTCTTCGTCTCCGACTATCCATTTACCGCGGACGATCCGACCGTTACCGCCGCACAGCGCGGCGTGTTTACCGATTTCGTGAGCGGCGTTGCACCGCAGAAGCTGACGCGGCCGGTGAATCGTACCGGCCGGTTCGTACGCGTCCAATTGAGCGGCACGAATTGGCTTTCGCTCGCCGAGGTCGAGGTCATGGGACCGACAGGTCTGCCGGCAGTTCCCGGGTCGGGCTTCGAAGCGCCCGCTCTCGCGGCAAATTCGTCGGCGCTGAAGCCTGCAGGAACATCCTGGACGTTTACCGGAACGGCCGGCGTAACCACGAACAAGAGCGCCTATACGGCCAACAATCCTGATGCTCCGGAAGGGAAGCAGGTGGCCTTCCTGCAGGGAGTGAGCTCTGTTTCTCAAGTCGTGAGCGGCTTTGCGTCGGGCGTGGCAGCGGTGGTGCGAGTCAACGCGGCGCAGCGCTCGGGCTCGAACGACGTCGGACAGGAACTTGCGGTTTCCGTCGACGGAATGATCGTCGGAACCTTCCGGCCGTCGAGTACCAGTTACAGCGACTACACCAGCAGTGTGTTCCTCTTGTCTGCCGGAGCGCATACGCTCCAAATCGCCGGACGGACTTCGACCGGCGACAATACGGCGTTCATCGACAACGTCCGCCTGGACACCGCGGAAGGAGCCGAGGCCAGGATCGTGCCGGCGGGCGTGACGGCGAGTGGTTCCGCTGCACCGCCACAACGAGCGATGGACGGCGATCTGGCGACCGCCTGGAACGCAGGCGGCTATCCGGCGCAATTCATCCAATTCGACCTCGGAGCCGCATACTCGCTCAAGCGCATTCGCCTCAGAGTGCTCCAGAGTCCTGACGGCGCCGCGACGCACGTCATCTCGGGCGGCAGCTCGCCCGATCCCGCGACTCACCGGAGCCTCGGCACGATCGATGGCTCCTTTGTCAACGGCCAGTGGCTCGAGCTGGCGACGGCCGCAAACGACATCCGTTACTTGCGCGTATCGACGACGAGCAGTCCTTCGTGGGTCGCGTGGAGTGAAATCGAGATCTACTGTGATCCGGCCGCACAGCGGATCGCTGTATCGAGTGTCGCGGCGTCCCAAACGTACACCGGAACGAGCCCGCAGCTTGCCGTCGACGGCAATTCCAAGACGGCGTGGAACGCCGGCGCATTTCCAGTCCAGTCCATCACGCTCGATCTCGGACGCGTGGTGTTGCTGAACAAGCTGCGCTTGCAGCCGATCCAGGATCCGAGCGGCGCAACTACGCACGTCATCAGCGCGGGCACCGTTCCCGACCAGTTCGTCGACGTCGGAACGATCGACATGGTGACCGAGAACGCGAAGTGGATCGAGCTCAATGGCGTCGCGAAGGCCGCTCGCTACATCAAGGTGACGACCACGCGCGGCCCATCGTGGGTGGGATGGTTCGAGATCGAGCCGTACGGTCAGCCGGTGGCGGGAGCGCAGCCATGACGCGCGTGCGAGCGCGGTGTCCTACCGCGCTTTTCCGCGAAGCGTGCGCAGCAGCGCCTCGCCGTGCGGGCTGCCCCAGCCGGTGCAGGGGTCCCAGCCTTTGGTGGCGTGGAAGTGGCCGGTGTTGCCGGTGGTGATGTCGCGTAGTGCGGGTTGCAGGGTGCCGTCGTAGAGGAGCGTGTGCAATGCGCCGGTGCGGGTTTTCAAGCCCTGATTGAAGATGGCGGCGAGGGCGGCCCACAATGGGGCGGCGGCGCTGGTGCCTCCGGCGGGTGTTTCGAGGCCGGCCACAATGACGGAGTAGGCGTCGCTGAGATCGGCTTTGGCGGCGACGTCGGGTAATGCGCGGCCATTGCCGCTTTGCATACCCGATGGGATCCAGGCTTTGGGATCGATGGCGGCGGCGCTCTGCCAATGCGGGATTGGAAAGACGCTACTGAAGCCGCCGCCGCTGGCCATTTCCAATGCGCCCTGTTTCTGCCGCCACGCGCTCTCAGTGCCGGCTTTTGAATGAAGAGTGGTTCCGCCGCAGCAGAGGACGTGCGGACTGGAGCCGGGGAAATCGACGGTCATGGTCTTGTCGGTGGGCGCATTGAGCGTGCCGTCGCCGTGATCGCCGGATGAGAAGCAGACTGTAATGCCGAGAATGGCCGCGGCCTGGAACCAGCGATCGAGCGCGTGCATCAGCGCCGGCGTATTGTGCGCTTCGGTCGCGCCCCAACTGCAGGAGAGCACCGACGGTGCGCTCTTGGTGTCGGCGAACACCGTGGTCACGGCGTGATACTGCCCTTGATCGTCGTTCGTCGACTGGACGAGCAGGATCGACGCATCGGGCGCGATCGTGGCGGCGAGACAGATGTCGACCGTGGTCTCGATGGTCCACGTAGCGGCGTGCACGACTTTGGGGTCGAGCGGTGACGCGTACGGATTCGACGGATCAAAGTGCGCCAGCTCGTCCTGAAACTTCTCGATCGTCTCCGCCGATGCCGGATCGTTCTTCACGCCGTCGATGCCGCGCACGCGCATGCGCGGCGGCTCGAGGCGGAGCTGCTTGAAGTAAGCGGCGAGATCGCTGCGGTGATAGCCGCCGCCGAGCTCGATGATGGCGATGCATTCGCCTTTGCCGCGCAGTCGCGGCGGGACGGAGTAGGCGGTGAGCAGCGCGCGCCGATCCATGCTGCCTTTGCCGCTCGGCTTGGCCGTCGCGTGCGTGCGCGTGACGGGCACGGTGTCGAGGCCGAGGATGCACTCGATGAGCGGATGGATCGAGGCGGGAAGATGCGGCGCGCCGGCGTGCGAGCGAAAGCGGCCGAGCGGATGATCGACGTGATGGAACTCGACGCCGAACGCGCGTCCGAGGTTGCGGAGCGTGCCGCGGACGACGACGCAGCGGCGGAACGCGTCGGAGGAGACGACGTCCAGCTTGTGCTGCTTCGCGAACGCGCGCACCGCCTCGAGATCGGCGCGCGACGCGCTCCATTTGCGCGCGAACTGCGCGCGGCTGAGATAGCGGCGCTCGTGCGGCAGACCGTGCGTCAACTGCGCGACGAGCGCGCGCCACTCCTCGTCCGATCCGCGCGAGCGGACCACGAGCGTGACGGTAGCCTGCTCGCTCAGGTCGACGGCGGCGTTGCTGCGCGCGACGTGAGGCGGCAGCGTGCGCGGCTCGCCATGCTCGACGCGAAGACGCTTCTCCGTCGTCGCTTTAGCCATGGCTTCAGCGCCGCGACACTACGGCACGCACAGACAGGTATCGGGATCGTCCGAGTCGTGCACGTCCTTGCCGCTTTTCTTCCGCTCGCGCATGGCCTTGTCGAACTCGGCGCGGGTGAAGGTGTAGCCGAACTCCTTGCCGACGTTGACGATGTTCATCCCCGGCTTCCGGGCGGCCTTGGTGATTTTCTTGTCGGTTTGCGCGCGCTCGATGAATTCCTCGGCGGATTTGACGGACATGTCTACATTCCTCTCTCGATCGGACCGTAAGACAAGCGTGAGTGTGTGTGGAGGACCCGGGCCGCATTCTCTTCGCCGCGGCAGACTCCGTCAAGAGTCATCAGATGGTGAGGTGTGCGGGATTGAGCTCCTCTTCGCGGAGCGGCCGTGGCGTCCAGCCGAGGCGGTGCGGCACGTCGTAGAGACGCCCGGCGGCGAAGCGTGGGCGGAAGTGGCGGAGGCCGGGGACGATCACCTTCACTACCGGCAGTGCGATTTCTTCGCGGGTCTGATCGACGACGAGCACTTCGAGCTCGAGCGCGCGCAGCGCGTCGACGATCGCCAGGACATCGGTGCGCAAGTCATTGGATGGGGCGATTGTGGACGAGAGCGCACGCGAACCTTCCGGCTCGAGAAAACTCCAGTCGGGGTCATCGCCGCGAAAGGGACGGCGAATTCGCTGGATGGCCAGAAGCTGATTCGCCTCAGTGACCGCGCGTGTGAGCGCCAGCCGCGGATCGAGATGAGCGCCGAAACCGGCCAGAAATCCTTGTGGATCGTCGCCGATGGAAATCGCCGCACATACGGAAATCCCGAGATCTGTAGTGATGTCCAATAGCCGCAATTGCCGGCCGCGTGCGGCGTGCTCGCGCGTCATCGCCTCGACATACGGTATGTGCGTAGTGACGGCAGGACGGCGAAAACGCCCATACCACCAGATTCCTGCCGCATCGCGCTCGATCAATTCCAGCAACCCTTGCAGAATCGCGTCTTCCATGCACGTCCCGGCGGCATTGCCATTGGAATCGGCCCGCGCAAACGCCGCACTCGCGCCGTAATAGCAATACGCGAGCGGCACATAGCGAAGACGTTCGTGCGTGAGCGACCAGGCCGGCGTCCAATCGGTTTCCTGTGACTCGTCGAACCGCTCCGGGATCCATAAGAGCGGCGGCGCGTGACGATTCCATTCCTCCCGTTCCTCGTATTGACGCTCGGAAATCTGCAGGCAGGAATGGGGATGCACGGCCGCGTCGCCGAGTGCGTTGTACGCTGAGCGCAGCGACGGCTCGTCGCCGCGCAACGTTCCACAATACCGCTCCAATGCCTCGCATAGTGCGCCGGCACGGGCCTGGGCGGCGGTCATCCCCTTGCCGAAACTGCGGATGGGGATTTCCTGGGCGCCGGTGACGTAATGATGGCGTGCCGTAAAGACGTTGAGCATGCCCGGATCGCCGGCGGCGCGCTCGACGTGATGGACGATGCCGGTGAGCGGCCCGATCAGATGCTCGTAGCGCGCGTACGTTTCCTCGGGCGGCGCGGCGCGATGGCCGCCGTCGGACGTGAACGCTTTGGTCCGGCTCTCTAACACCAGTGGCGCGAAGGGGCGCGGCGAAGAGCCGCAGGCGGCGCAATGCGGCAGCCGCACGACGGCGTGCGAGCGCTGCTCGAGCGTGCGCGTGTCGAACGTCAGCAGCCGCGCCGGCGCGTCCGGATGGCGCGTCCAGCGCGCGGCCTCAAGGTCGGCCAGCGCCAGGCCGAACGGATGCGGCGCGGCCGCGGCCTCGTCGCCGCGCGGCGGCAACCGCCACGCCGCGCGCGCCTCGCGCAAGCGCGTCGCGAGACACATCCAACACGGCCCGTCGCCGGGCACGAACACCGGACCGGCCATCACGATCTCGCCATGCGGCGAGGCGAGCATCCACGGCCAGCCGTCGCGCAACGCGGCGGCGTTCACCGCCTCGAGCTCGTCATCGAGGTAGTCAGCGACGACCTCGATCCGCGGAGCGTCGCGCACGGGCTCCGCTTCCACCAATCCGCGCCGACGCAGCGCATCGACTTCGTACCACGCGTCGAGCGAGTCGAGCGCCTCCGCGTCCTGCGCTATGATTTCGCCGTTCAGCCAATGAGCAATCGCAGAACTGAGGCGTCCCTCGAGCAGCTCGATACCCGACCGCGTGTCGAGCGCCACGAGGCTCGGCCCGGCGATCCGCGCACGCACGCCGCGGAGCCAGCGGTCGCGCTGTTTAGTCACGAGCCGCTCCCTCGCACCTCATGACCAGTACCGCGCTCACCACGCGCAGCCAGCTCGGGCCATACCAGATCGTCAAGCTGATCGGCGTCGGCGGCATGGGCGAGGTCTACCGCGCGCGCGACCCGCGGCTGCGGCGCGATGTGGCCATCAAGGTGCTGCCGACCGGCTTCACCACCGACACCGAACTGGTCAAGCGTCTCGAGCGCGAGGCGCGCGCCATCAGCCAGCTCAACCACCCGAACATTGTTGCAGTGTACGACGTCGGCTCGCAGGACGGCGTCGAGTACGTGGTGATGGAACTGCTCGAAGGCGAGACCCTCGGCACGAAGCTGATGGGCGGCCCGCTTTCGGCGCGCAAAGCGCTCGAATACGCGACGCAGATCGCGCGCGGACTCGCCGCGGCGCACGAGAAAAACATCATCCATCGCGACCTCAAGCCCGACAACGTCTTCATCACCAAAGACGGCCGGGTGAAGATCCTCGACTTCGGCCTCGCGCATCAGTTCCGCGGCCACAACGATCTCAGTCATCTCTCCACGAAGCTGACCACGCCCGGCACCACCGTCGGAACGGTCGCCTACATGTCGCCCGAGCAGGCGCGCGGCCTCACGCTCGATCACCGCTCCGACATCTTCTCGTTCGGCGTGCTGCTGTACGAGCTGCTCTCCGGCAGATTGCCGTTCGAGGAGAGCACCGCCTTCGAGACGATGACGGCCATCCTCAATCGCGAGGCCACCGACCTGCAGGAGCTCGTGTCGAACCTGCCGCCGGTGCTCTATCGCGTGGTCCGGCATTGCATGGAGAAGTCGCCCGACGCGCGCTTCCAGTCGGCGAACGATCTCGTCTTCGATCTCGAGAACTGCTCGGAGATCGCCTGGACGCCGTCGACCACCGCCGCGCGGCCGCTCGCGCTCCAGCCGCCGCGCCGCGCCATTCCGTGGATGGCCATCGCCATCGCGCTCGCCGCCATCGCCGCCGCGGGCGCGCTGACGTTCTGGCTGACGCGCGCGAAGCCGGAGCCGGAGCCGTCGTTCCGGCGTCTCACGTTCCGGCCGGCGCTGATCCAGTCGGCGCGCTTCACCGCCGACGGCGAGACGATCGTCTACTCCGCGAGCCGCAAAGGGCAGCCGCTGCGCGTGCACGTGTTGCGCACCGATCGTCCGGAGTCGCAGGCCGTGGCCATCCCGAACGCGGAGCTGGCCGCGGTGTCCGGCAGCGGCGAGCTGGCCGTGATCCTCAACGCGCCGCTGTACGACTGGAGCGGCGGCGGCACGCTCGCGCAGGTGCCGGTCCTCGGCGGCACGCCGCGCGAGATCGTCAACGGCGTGATGCGCGCCGACTGGTCGCCCGACGGCCGCCTCGCGGTCTGGCGCCGCGCGGAAAAAGGAGTGCAGCAGCTCGAGTTTCCGCTCGGGCACGTGCTCTTCACCAGTCCGAACACCGTCTACGCCATGCGCGTCTCGCCGAAAGGCGACCTGATCGCGCTCAACATCGCCGCCGACGATCAAACCAGCGAGATCGTCGTCGTCGGACTCGACGGAAAGAAGCGCACGCTCGCGAGCGCGGTGATGTTCGCGCGCGGCATGGCCTGGGCGCCGGACGGAAAAGAGGTGTGGTTCACCACGCCGCCGAATGCGCAGCAGGTGCCGACCATCTACGCGGTCAACCTCGCCGGCAAACAGCGCCTGGTGATGCGCATGCCGGGCTGGCCGTGGCTGCACGACATCTCGCGCGACGGCACGGCGCTCATCACCGTCAATCAAACGCAGGGCGGCATCATCGTGCCGGCCGACGGCGCGGAGCGCGACCTCTCCTGGCTTGACGCATCGATCCTCGCCGACGTCTCCGTCGACGGAAAGAAGATCCTCTTCACCGAATCGAATGAAGGCGTCGAGTACAAGTCGACGGTCTACATGCGCGCCACCGACGACTCGCCGGCCGTGCGCCTCGGCGAAGGGATCGCCGTCGCCTTCTCGCCGCGCGAGCCGATGGTGCTGGCCATGCGCGCCGGCCCGAAACGCCGCGAGCTGCTGCTGCTGCCGACCGGCGCCGGAAAAACGGAAGTCGTGGCGAAGGCGCTCGACTGCCTCTGGGCCGGCTTCCTGCCCGACGGCCGCATCCTGATGAACGCGCAGACGCCCGACGGCCCGCGCATGTTCATCCAGGCGCGCGACGGCACGGCGCCGCTGCCGCTCACGCCGCCCGGCACCGCCATCGGCGCGATCAACGGCGTCGGCGGCGGCGCGATCAAGCCGCTCTCGCCCGACGGGCAGTGGCTGCTCGTCTTCGATCGCGACAAGCGCGCGCTGCTCTATCCGCTCGGCGCCGGCGCGCCGCGTCTCGCGCCCGGCGTGCAGCCGGGAGATCGTCCCGGCGGCTGGAGCCGCGACGGCCGCCACCTCTACGTCTCCGCGAGCATGCAGATTCCGGCGAAGGTCTACGACGTCGATCTCGTCACCGGCGAGCGGAAGCTGCTGCGCGAGTTCGCCGTGCCCGACCTCGACGGCGTGTTCCGCATGGGGCCGTTCCTGCTGATGCCCGACGGGCAGTCGTTCGCGTACGGCTACTATCGCCAGGTCTCGACGCTCTACACCGCGTCCGCGCTGCAGTAGCGCGTCAGCCGGCGCGCGCGCCGATGGCGAACTCGCCGACCACCGGCGCTTCGAGCTCGCTCGTGTTGCAGATTTCCGCGAGGAGGCCCGGCGGCGTGCCGCCGCCCAACGCGCACGCGGCGAGTCCGAGCGCCTCCGCGGCGAGGTAGAGCGTCTGGAAGAGACAGCCGACTTCCTTCAGCACGAGTGAATAGGCGAGGCGGCCGTACTCTTCGCTCTGCCGCGCGTAGCGGCTGGTGATGACGAGCGTGACCGGCGGCGTGTCCGTCGCGGCGGTGTGGCCGGCGGCGACGAGGATCGGCTGCACGTCGCCGAAGAACGACGACTGCACTTCGAGCGCGTGCGCCTCGGGAAGGTAGCGATAGACGCCGCTCGCGAGCGACTCGATGGCGTCGTCGTCGATCACCGGGTAGACCTCGAGCGAGTACGCCGCGCCGCCCGAAGGATAGGGTCGGGAGACGCGATCGTCGGCCTGCTCGCGATTGCGCGCGCTCAGCCACAACAGGTCCGCGAACGTCTGCAGCGCGATCGGCTGCTTCGCCCACGTGCGGCGCGAGTGCCGCGCGTCGAGCAGCGCCGCAAAGTCGGCGCGCGGCGGCGACGGCGGCGGCAGCGCGATGACGTGTTCGGAGCGCCGTGGCGCGATCGCGGCGGTGGTGCGTCCCGGCGTCTTGCGCCACGAGCGATCGCGCGAGCTCGCATGCAGCGCGAGCGCATCGCGATCCCAATGCTGCAATGCGGCCGGCTCCGGCGCATCGGCGTCGACGAGAATCGCCGCGTCGATCCATTCGCCGACGCGCGCGGCATCATCACTCGATTGCAACTCGCGCGGCGTGGCGAACGACGCCAGCAGTTGCAGCGCCGCCTCGTCTGCAGTCAGCGTCGTGCGCGCGACCGGAGAGGTGATCTGCACGCCGCCGCCGCGCCACGACACGACCACGAATTCCGACACGACGTACCGCTGCGGCATCGAGCCCGGATGATACGCTGCGCTGCCGATGCCTCGACGCGCCGCCGTTGCCGCGCTGCTCGCGCTGCTGCTCCTCGCATGCGGCGGCCGCGTGAAGAATCTCGACTCGCACGGCTCCGCCATCATCGCCTTCGGTGACTCGCTCACCGCCGGCTACGGCGCCGGCGAGAACGACGCGTTTCCATCCGTGCTGTCGCAGCGTGTGGGCCAGCCGGTGATCAACGCCTGCGTGAGCGGCGACACCACCGAGAGCGCGGCGGCGCGGCTCGACCGCGACGTGCTCGCGCGCGATCCGCGCATCGTGCTCGTCGGTCTCGGCGGCAATGACTTTCTCGGCGGAACGGCGATCGCTACGACCGAGGCGAACCTGCGCGACATCGTCCGCCGCATCCAGCAGTCGGGCGCGATGGTGGTCATCCTCGGCTTCAATTTTCCGAGCTTCGCCGCCGATTACGCCGGCATGTACAAGCGCGTCGCGCACGACGAGCATTGCCTGCTCATTCCCGATCTCCTCGACGGCATCCTCTCGAATCCGCAGCTCAAGAGCGACGAAATCCATCCGAACGCGCGCGGTTACGCAATGATGGCAGAACGGATTTCCGGACCTCTGCGGAAATTGCTCCGCCGCGCGAACGCCGCCCGGTGACGATTACGCCTCGGCCGAGCCGTTCCAATTCGAAAATGCAGCGGCCTTGTACGCCAGCTCCGGCACCTCGTGCAGGCTTTCCGGATCGGCGTAGTGGTGGCTCAATGCATAGGAGGCGTTCATGTTCGCCAGTCCGGAAATGAGCGTCCACATCGTGTCGGGCGACAGCCGCGACGACAGCGCGTGCAACAGCGCCAATACGGAGCAGACCAGGGCGCGGCCGGTGAGATTGACCGTGCCGCCGAGGCGGAACTGGCGGACGCCGGAGCGGCTAAGCTCGAGCTTCACTTCACCGACTGCATTGCCGACGCTCGGCTCGATGAACGCGCGCACGCCGGCGGCGGAGAAGATGTTGGCCTTGAGCGAGTCGGACGAGGCGATGCGGTCGATCATCGTCGGCAGTCCCGCCGTCGAGTGGCCGGCGTGGCGCAGCTCGTAGAGCACGCGCGCGTAGTAATGCAGCGCCAGACGCACATAGACGTCTTCGCTGCAGCCGTCGCCACTGAATGCGACGCTGTAATGCTGGCGGTCGGCGGCCGTGATCGACGCGTGCAACAGGACCTTCGATGGATCGGTCATGCGCGTTGCAGCAGAGCAACGTCCGGGCCGCGCGCGCGAATCCGGCGAAACTGCTGCAAGCAATCCACTTGACTCAATGACACCGATCCGTGTCATTGAGAAATGCGCAATCGCTGACCAGAAATGCGGGTCAGCGATTGCGCATGCGGCGCACGCCGTGACCCTTCAATGCGTATGTCCGCTCAGGAAATCGGACTCTTCCTGCTGCGCGCGCCACTCCTCGGGAGTTTTCGGATTGAGCGATTCCATCTCTTCGCGCTCCGCCGCGCTGAGCCGCGGCAGATGGCGGATGAAGTGGACGAGCAGCCAACTGCCGCGGGCCGAGGCGGCGGTGCCGTTGCCGAACGCCGGCATGCCGGTCAGTCGCACGCCGTTCTCGATGATCGCGAAGAGCTCGCCGTCGGAGAGCGACTGCGTGGCGGCGAGCGTCATGTCGGGCGCTTTCGGGTACATCGAAATTCCGAGCGGCGAGCCTTTGCCGTCATTGCCGTGGCAGCCCGCACAATGATCGGCAAAATGCGCGCGCGCTTCGGCGAGCAGCGGCGGCGTGACCGGAATGGGATTCTTTGCGTTGCGCAATGCGCGCGGCACGGCCCAATGGCGCGCCGCACGCGCCACGAGCCGCTCGGCGCGCGACGGCTCATCGCGCGCGCTCATGCCGCCGCGCAAGGAGAGCACTGCGGCGATCGCGAGCGCTGCAACGATCGCGATCGCGACGAGGATTACTCGACGCGCCATGCCGACGTGCCGCGCGGCTGCTGATACCAGCCGGGATCGTGGTGATAGTCGAGTTGCTCGCGGATTTTCAGCACGGTGAACATGCCGCCCATCTCGATCGGGCCGTAGGGACCGACGCCGCCGCGCATCGGGATGCTGTTGCGCGGCACGGCCATCATCTGCTGATGCTCGGCCATGTCGCCCATGCCGTTCGCGCCCATGACCATCGTGCCGGGCGTGAGCTCGTCGAGACGTTGTTGGGTGGACGATGGATCGATGCCGAGAAGATTCGGCAGGTCGTGCCCCATCTGATTCATCGTGTGATGAGTCTTGTGACAGTGCAATGCCCAGTCGCCGGGATTATCGGCCACGAATTCGATGTCGCGCGTCGTACCGACCGGCACATTGACGGTATTTTCCGGCGTCCAGGCGGATTCGGGGATCGGGCCGGCGTCGGTGCCGGTGACCCAGAAGCGGTGGCCGTGAAAATGGATCGGATGCGAATTCATCGACAAATTCGCCAGCCGGATGCGCACGCGGTCGCCGGTGCGCGCGAGTAACGGCGACGTGCCGGGAAAGACGCGCGAATTGAAGGTGAAGGTATTGAAGTCGAGCATGACCGTCGGATCGGGCGTGGCCGTCCCCGGTTTGATGAACCATTCATTGAGAAAAATGGCGAAGTCGCGGTCGACGCGGCGCACCTGCGCGTCCCGCGGATGAATGATGAAAAAGCCGTGCATGCCGAGGGCGATCTGCACCATTTCGTCGAAATGCGGGTGGTACATCAGCGTGCCGCTCTGCTTGAGCGTGAATTCGTACGCGAAGGTTTCGCCCGGCGCGATTTTCGGCTGATTGAGACCGGTCACGCCGTCCATGCCGTTCGGGAGGATGAAGCCGTGCCAGTGAATGGACGTTCCTTCAGGCAGGCGGTTCGTCACGTAAATGCGCACGCGGTCTCCTTCGAAGGCTTCAATGGTCGGACCGGGCGTCGAGCCGTTGTAGCCCCAGCAATTGACCTGCAATCCGTCGGTGAATTCGCGGCGCACCGGCTCGGCGGTCAAACGGAATTCCTTCACGCCGTTGTTCATGACATACGGCAGCGGATCGCCGACGTCGGGCGTGACCACGCTGGTGCGCGCGCCGGTGGTATGCGCGTGGCGTCCGACGCGGTCGCGCGACTGCGCTTGTGCGGCGCCCATGGCCCGGCCGGCGAACAGTCCTGCAATTGATGAGAAGAGTACGTTCCGTCGTGTGAGCGGCATTTATTGGATCCCCTGTAATGCGCGGTCGAGGTTCGTGCGCGCGCTCCAGTACTCGCGCTGCGCCTCGACGTAATCGCTTTCGGCGGCGGCCTCGCTGCGGCGCGCCTCGAGCAGTTGGAAGACGCCGACGAGCATGGCGTTGTGCTCGAGCTTCGTCAGCTCGACGATGCGTTTGCGTCGCGGCAGGACGACGTCGCGGTAGTACTCGACGCGCGCCCGCGCCTCGGCCACCACTGCCGACGCGGCGCGCAAGGTCGACGACGATTCCGCCGTCAGCGCCGCCACGAGGGCTTTGTTCCGCAGCCACTCCGCCTCGGCCCGCGTGCGCGCGCCTCGTCCGCTGTTGAAGATCGGGATCGGCAGCTCGATTCCGGGGCCGACGGTGCGCTCGCCGCTCGGCTCGCGCTGATAGTGGATGTCGGCGATGACCTCGCCGAGGGCGGCCAGGCGTGCGAGCGGAATGCGGCGCTGGGCGAGGTCGAGCTCGCGGCGGGCGATGGCCAGATCGAGGCGCTGCGCCGCGGCGAGCTGCTCGAGCTGCGCCGGATCGAGCTCGTACGGCGGCAGCTCGGGAAAGGCGACCGGCAGCGTCCACTCGGACGAGGTGCCGAGCATCCGCGCGAGCGCCTCGCGGGCGACGACGAGCTGCCGCTCCGCGCGTGCGAGCGCGAGCTTCGCCTCCTCGTAGCGCGCCTGCTCGTTCTCGAGCTCGAGGTCGGTGATGTTCTCGGCGGCGTGCTGCTTGAGCGCCACTTCCGCCGCCGCCTGCGCGGCCGCGGCGGCGGTGCGGAGCTGCGCCACATGCTGCGTGGCGGCGAGCGCGTCGTAGTAGGCGGCGCGGACGTCGCCGGCGAAACGGAGTACCGCGCTGCTCACCTGCATCTGCGCCGCCTCGAAGGCGATGCGTCCGGCGGCGCGGCGCCGCGGCAGTTGGATGAGGTCGATCAGCGACTGCGCGAGCCGCAGCTCGTACGCGCGAAACGGCTCGCTCGGGAAGCGCACTTCCACTTCGAAGAGCGGATTGGCGATCGTGCTCGCCTCGATCAGATCGGCGCGGGCGATGCCGAGCTCCGCGAGCGTCGCCTGCAGCCGCGGGTTGTTGCGCAGCGCCACCGCCACCGCCTGATCGGCGGTGAGCTCGCCTTCGATCGCCAGCGGTTGCGGATCGAGAGCGACATCGAGCCCGCTGCGCGTATGCACCGCCTCCTGCACGCCGCCCAGCCCGCCGTCGCGCGGCACCGCCGCGCAGCCCGCGCCGAGGAGCAGCAGCGCCGCCGCAAAGATGGTGTCGGTTCTCATTACCGCTCCTTCCGCACCAGCGTCATTCCACACTTCGGGCATTGCCCCGGTGTGGAACTGAGCACTTCCGGATGCATCACGCACGTGTAAACCACCTGCGGCGGCGGCGAGGACGCTCGCTTCGCCTCGCTCACCGACACCGCCACCGCCCCATCGAACGCATCGGCCCGCAACGTCGCCGCCGCATCCACCCGCCCGATAGCGTCGCTGCTGCGCAGCGCACCCGCCGCCGCCGCGGCGGGTGCGCCGCGGGTCATGGAGGAGTGGTCGTGCTGGGCGTGGGCGGTGGCGGCGGGTGTGGGTTGGGTGGTGGGTTGGGTGGCGGGTTGGGTGGCGGTGTGGTCGTGCGCGGCGGGTGTGGTTGTGCCGGGTTGGGTGGCGGCGTGGTCGTGCGCGGCCGGCGCGCTCGTGCCGTGCTGCATCGCGGCGTGATCGTGTGCGGCTGGCGCGTTCGTGCCGTGCTGCATCGTGGCGTGATCGTGCGCCGCCGTCGCGGATGTGCCGCGCTGCATCGCGCCATGATCGTGTGGGGCCGTCGCGCTCGTGCCGTGCTGCATCGTGGCGTGATCGTGCGCCGCCGTCGCGGACGTGCCGCGTTGCGTCGCGGCATGATCGTGTGCGGCCGCCGCGCTCGTGCCGTGCTGCATCGCGGTCTGATCGTGCGCCGCCGTCGCGGATGTGCCGCGCTGCGTGGCGCCATGATCGTGTGCGGCCGGCGCGCTCGCGCCCGCGCTGTGTTGCATTGCGGCGTGATCGTGCGCGGTCTGCGACGACGCGCTGTGCTGCGCCGCGGAGTGATTGTGCGCTACCGTCGCGCTTGTGTCGCGCTGCATCGCGGCGTGATCGTGCGTCATCTGCGACGACGTGCCGTCTTGCATCGCGGCGTGATCGTGCGCCGCCGTTGCAATCGCGGCGTGCTGCGTTTGCGCGGTCGAGGCGCGGCCGGTCGCGCCGTGGTCGTGCGCGGGCGGAGTCGCGGCGGGCGCGGCGGAATGGTCGTGGAGTGCGGGCGCTTCGTTGGCGGCGTTGGCGGCGTTGGCGTCGCCCGCGTCCGCGTCGCCGGCGGCCGACGCCGTGTAGGCGGCGGCGCTTTTTGTGGCCGGCGTGTCGGCGCCGCAGGCGGCGAGTAGGAGCAGGGTCAGCGCACAGGGACGGTACTTCATCGGGGATGTCTCCTTCGTTCGCGGTGGATGGGGCGCGGACGGGAGGAGAGATCAGATGAGTAGGGTGCGGTCGAGGAGGTGGAGGCCGACGTCGCGGTCGCAGCGGGTGGCGTGGCGGGCGGCGAGGCTGCGATACGCGACGATGCGCGTGACGATGAGGCGGTGCGCGGTCGACGGGGCGATGAACGGTGCCGGGCGGGTGGGTGTGTCGGTGACGAGGCGTTTGGTCGGGCGCGGCGCCGGCGTCGCCGGTGTTTGCGCGTCGTCGTGATGGGAGAGCACGCCCACGGCGAGGTGGCAGAGCGGCAGGACTTTGTGCACGACGCCGTGGAACGGGAGCACGCAGCAGCCGAAGAGGAAGACGCTCGCCGCGAGCAGCGGCAGGGTCGCTCCGATGAGCCAGGCTGCGGCGATGGCGGCGCGCTTCATCTGCAAGTCATCATCCCACGACTAGAACCGCAGCCGGGCCGTCCGGATTCGCCGGTCACCGGATGTCCACGCAAACCAGACCGAATCGCCATCGACGGCCATGCGCGGAAAGCCGGCCGTGCGCGCCGCCGGCGCGTCGGCGATCTTGATCGACGGCTCCCGTTTGCCGAGGTGCGAGACGCGGCGCGCGCGGACCTCGGCGCCTTTCGGGGTCTGCTCGAGCCAGCTCACCACGGCATCGCTGTCGCCGAGCATGACCACGTCGACGCGTCCGAGGGGCTGGCCGTCGTCGATGCGCACCGGGTCGCGGAAGCGCGAGCCTGCCTCGGCGGAGAAGGCGGCGTAGACGCGTGGCTGCTGATTCGCGGCGGTGAACCACGCCGTCACCACGCGCTCGCGGCGCGAGTCGATCTGCGGCCCGTTCACCGGACAGCCGTTGATCTTCCAGTTGTCCGCGTGCACGCGACGCGGCTCGCTCCAGCCGTTCACCACCCGTCGCACATAGACAATGTCGCGGATCTCCTCGGCCGAGCGATCGCGATAGACGATCACCGGCCCGCGTTTGACCATGGTCATGCCGGTCGTGCAGCACTCGCAGGTGCGCGCGTCGAGCGGCGTGTCCTCGGCGATGCGGCCGTTCGCATCGATGGTGGTGTAGCGCACGGTTCCGTCGTCGAGCCACGCCGCGCCGACGCCGCCGCCCGCGAGCGGTGCGAGGGTGACGAAGCCGTGCTCGCGCTGCTTGCCGTCGCGGTTCAGCAGCAGCGGCGCACTCCAGGTCTTGCCGTCGCGCGAGATCGATACATGAATGTCGGTGGCGTAGCCGCTGCCGCTCTTCTGCAGCCAGTGCGCGAAGAGGGTGCCGCGCGCGTCCTCGACGATCGACGGGAAATCAGCCCAGTTCACGGAGAGGTCATTGCGCTCGACGATGGTGCGCGGCGCCGACCACTTGCCGTTCGACCAGCGCGCGTAACGCAACGCAATGCGATTGCTGTTCGCCACCGGCTCGAGCCAGCTCATGACGACGCCGCCGCGCGCCGCCGCGAGGTGCGGTTCGCCGGCGCCGTTTCCCGCGGGCGACGGCATGGCCTGGAGAGCAGCAGCAAGGATCAGAGCGAGCACACGGCGATTGTATGGCCAACGAATGGGGACGACCGGGGGCCTCCGGCGGCTGGGGCCGAGGGCCCCAGACCCCATTGGTTGGGCTAGCCGCCGCGACACGACCTCCACGCTCGCGACACTGTGTCGCGGAGGCTAGGCCAATCAGCGGGGTCCGGGGCCCGTGGCCCCGGCCGCCGGAGGCCCCCGGTCGTTCCC
>DASVQE010000042.1:0-36799 GCA_036389275.1 Thermoanaerobaculia bacterium | reverse complement strand
CGCGCACCCTCGCCCACCGCGGCCCGCGGGCGAGCCAGGCCGCGAAGGCCTCCACCGCGGCGTCGTCGCCCTGCGCCTCGGCCTCGACCGCGCCGTCGGGCAGGTTCCGGACCCGGCCGACCAGACCGAGCCTGCGGGCCTCCGTCCTGGCCGACCAGCGGAAGCCCACGCCCTGCACCTGGCCTCGCACGAGGAACCGCCTCGCGACAGTCATGGCGCCTCCCGATCGGAGGCTAGCGTCGCGACGGTGAGCGACGCATTCGACCTCGAGCGATTCGTCCTGGCGCAGGACGCCCACGGCACCTACGCGGCGGCGCTCGCCGAGCTCGCCGCGGCGCCGCGGCCGGCGCGGGCGGCGCGGCGGTCCCTTGCGGTGCGGCGCTCTCGCGCGGCTGGCAGGCGGCGAAGAGGAACGCGAGGGCAAGCAGAGCTCGTTTCATGCGCCGCGGATTTTACGGGTGGACAGTTGATGCGTGCCAGAGGTATACGGAGGAAGTTGGAGGAATTCGAACCATGAACGACGAGATGGATCAGAACGACGGCGCCGACTACGAAGACGACGACGAACAGATCGAACAGATGATCATCGAGAACGGCATCCTGCTGCACAGCCTGGCCACGCTGCTCGTGCGCAAGGGCGTGCTCAAGCAGGAAGAGATCGACGCCGAGATGGACCGTCTCTACGACGAGATGGAGAATTTCGAGCAGCAGTAGCTGTTTGCAACGCCGATGATGAAGACTCGCACGATCCTCGCTGCGGCCGCGGTGGCGGCCATCGCTGCAAGCGCGCTGGCGCTCTCGCCCGACCGCGCCGAGTTCGGACAGGGCGCGGCCCAGTTCCTCATGACCAAAGAGGAAACCGCGCAGTGGAGAACGCTCCAGAGCGACGCCGATGCCGACGCGTTCATCGCGCTCTTCTGGGCGCGGCGCGACCCGACGCCCGGTACTCCGCGCAACGAGTTCCGCGAGGAGTTCGTCCGCCGCGTGCAGTCGGCCGACAAGAACTTCACCGAGAACCGCACCAAAGGCTCGCTCACCGATCGCGGGAAGATGCTGATCCTGTTCGGCCCGCCGAAGCGGCGCGAGCTGAGCGGCGCCGCGAAGCCGGAAGCGGTGACCTCGCCGTTCAATCAGGCCGATAACGACGACCGTCCCGACACCGAGGCGCAGAACTGGATCTACGAGGGCGAGTCGGCCAAGCCGTTCTTCGCCGCCACGCGCGCCGTGATCTCCTTCGCCGACGTCTACCACCGCGGCGAGATGAAGGTGCAGCGCGGCAGCGTCGACGTCTCGGCCGCGCAGCAGCGCGCCATCCGCCTGGCCATCACCCAGCCCGATCTCACCGCGCCGCCGGTCTACACGACGGCCGCCGCCGCACCGCAGGCCTCCGCGCCTGCCGCCGCCGCCGCACCGGCGATAGTCAATGAGTTGACTACTCCGGCGCTGCGCACGGCCGTCGCGGAGTTCCGCGCCGCGACCAAGAATCCGTACGAGAACCGCGTCTTCACCTCCTGGGGTGAGTACGTCACCGCGACCGGGCAGTACTTTGTGCCGGTGGTGCTGTACGTGCCGAAGTCGGCCAACCTCACCGCCTCGCCGAACCTGGTCTTCTTCGGGCAGGTCGAAGACGCCGCCGGCAAGCCGATTCTCGCGTTTCAAGAGCCGGCCAAGCTCACCGCATCGAAAGACGACTTCTACGTCGACAAGTCGCTCGCGCTGCCGGCCGGCAAGCACCGCGGCATCTTCGGCCTGGCGCAGGACGGCAAGCCGGTGCTCATGGCCACCTCCACGATGGAAGTGGCCGGCGCGCTCGACAAGGACGCCGCCGGCGTCTCGCAGCTCATCCTCTCGAACAACACCTATCCGATGACCGAGGCGCAGGCGCCGGACGATCCGTACTCGTTCGGTGGCATCAAGGTCGTGCCGAAAGCCGACAAGACCTTCCACACCAGCGACGACCTCTGGTACTTCTTCGAGCTCCGCAACCCCGGCCTGGCCGACGTCGCCACGACCGAGGGCACCGTGCCGGTCTCCGGCGCGCCCGCGGCCATTCCGAAAATCCAGGTGAAGATCGATGTCACCGGCACCGGACCCGACGGGACGCCGATCAAGAAAGGGTTGCCGCTGCGCGAGGCGCAGGCGCTCGAGCTCAAGGGCGTCACCGGCCACTACGGAGTCGGCAGCGCCATTCCGCTGGCCTCGTTCGCGCCGGGCGACTACACGTTCACCATCAAGATCATCGACACTGTGAAGAAGGCGTCGTACACGCTGAGCGACTCGTTCAAGGTCGTCCAGTAGCATTGATCATGTTCGCCACGATCGAAGAAGCCGCCGAGCTCTATCGCCGCGGAGAGTTCGTCATCATCGTCGATGACGAAGATCGCGAGAACGAGGGAGACCTCTGCATCGCCGCGCAGAACGTGACGCCGGAGGCGGTGAACTTCATGGCGAAGTTCGGCCGCGGGCTGATCTGCCTGGCGCTGACCGAGGAGCGGTGTAACGAGCTCGATCTGCCGCTGATGGTCGAGAACAACACCACGAACTTCGGCACGGCCTTTACGGTCTCGATCGAGGCGCGCGGCCGCGTCACCACCGGCATCTCCGCGCGCGACCGCGCCGAGACGGTGCGCGTGGCCATCGACCCGAAAACGCGTCCGGCCGATCTGGCGCGGCCCGGCCACGTCTTTCCGCTGCGCGCGCGTAAGGGCGGTGTGCTCAAGCGCGCCGGGCAGACCGAGGCGTCGATCGATCTCGCCGCGATCGCGGGACTCACGCCCGCGGCCGTGATCTGCGAGATCATGAATGAAGACGGGACGATGGCGCGCCTGCCCGACCTGCGCGAGTTCGCCGTCCGCCATGGCCTCAAGATCATCTCCGTCGCCGACATCATTCAGTACCGGATGCAGACGGAGAAGCACGTGCACTGCCTCGCTTCGCCGAAGCTGCCCACCGACTACGGCGAGTTCCGCGTCTATGCGTATAAGAGCGACATCACCGGCGAGGAGCACGTCGCGCTGGTGAAGGGCGAGATCCACGAGGAGGACGAGGTGCTCGTGCGCGTCCACTCGTCGTGCCTCACCGGCGACGTCTTCCACTCGAGCCGCTGCGACTGCGGCGCCCAGCTCGAGCGCGCCTTCGAGCTGATCGAGAAGGAAGGCAAGGGGATCGTGCTCTATCTGCTGCAAGAGGGCAGAGGCATCGGGCTGGTCAACAAGCTGCGCGCGTACGAGCTGCAGGACCAGGGCGCCGACACGATCGAGGCGAATGCGAAGCTCGGCTTCGCTCCCGACATCCGCGACTACGGGACCGGCTCGCAGATCCTCCGCGACCTCGGCGTCCGCAAGATGCGCCTGATGTCGAACAACCCGGCCAAGTACGTCGCCATCGAAGGCTTCGGCCTGCGCATCGTCGCCCGCGTCCCGCTCGAGATCGCTCCGTCCCAGACCACGCAAAAGTATCTCGAGACGAAGAAGAAGAAGCTCGGGCATATGTTGGAGCTCGTCTGAGAAGCAGGTGCTAAGTGCCAAGTGCTAAGTGCTGACTGCGTCGGCCACCCGCACCCAGCACTTAGCACTCAGCACTCAGCACTTTCTTCTTCCTGTTCTATGATCCCGTCCGATGCCCCACATCGGACCGATTCTCGAAGGACGCGGCGACTCCGACTACGAGCGTTACGTCCGCGTTCCTGAGCTGCTCGAGTTGCAGAAACCGATCGACAAACTCTCCAATCCCGAAGAGCGGCTTTTCCAGGTCATGCACCAGACCGCCGAGCTCTGGCTGCATCACCTCGACTACGAAGTCGACCGCGCCGTCCGGCACATTGACGCCGATGAGCCGCACCTCGCGGCCGACCTGATGCACCGCTGCCGGCTGATCATCGACCTGCTGCGCGAGCAGATCATCATCCTCGAGACGATGGCGCCCGCCGATTACCACGTCCTCCGCACCACGTCCCTCGGCCGGGGGAGCGGGCAGGAGTCGCCCGGCTTTCACCGCCTGCTCGACGTCGGGCAGCGCATCTGGCCGCGCTTCACCGCGGCGCTCTCGCGCGCGGGCGTGACCGTGATCGAGCTCGAGCGTGCGCCGCGCGAGCGCTACGAGCTCTTCCGGCTGCTGCAATCGCTGCTCGACTACGACGAAGCCTTCCTCAAGTGGCGCTACACCCACATGCGGCTCGCTTTCCGCATCATCGGAGACCGGGTCATGTCGCTCAAGAACGTTCCGGCGGCGCAGCTCGAGGCGGGCACGCGCGAGCCGCTCTTTCCGGAACTGTGGGCGGCGATCAGCGAGTTGACGGCGGAATTCAAGCCGACTTACTGACGCCGGTTTTCTTCGGGCGAGGTGCGGTGTCGAACCATCGGGAGAGATGCTTTTTTCGCGCGTGCCCGAGGTGTTTTTCGGAGTGAACTTTTTCCGCTAAAACTTTCGGTTTCAGCTGTTAGCAATTGAGTTGACGGTGAACAGGTCGATCTGTATATTCGCTCACCATTGCCTGACGCGGGCCGGGAAGCAGGCTGACAGCGCCCCCTGCGAAGTTCTGCGATTACTCATCAGGGAGTTCGGATCAAAATGAAAAAGAAGTTGTGCCTTGTTGTGGCACTTTCTCTTTCCCTATTGTCGCTCTGCCGTTGCCAGCAGGTGCAGGCGCGCATGCAGATCCGCGAGGCCAACGACGCGTATTCAAAAGAAGACTACGCAACGGCGCTCAAGCACTACCAGCGAGCGCGCGCGATCGATCGCGCCGCGTTCCCGGAGCTCGAGCGGATGATCGGCTACTCGCTCATCGGCCTCTACGTTCCCGAAGACAAGACGCCGCAGAACCTCAAGACCGCCGACGCGGCGGTGCAGGAGCTGCGGAAGTACCTGGCGAAGAGACCGGACGATCGCATCGCCCGCGAAGCCCTCATCAACCTCTATCTCAACGCCGACCGCGTCACCGACGCGATCAACTACTTCCGCGACTGGCTCAAGACCCACCCGGCCGACATCGAGGCGGTGCGCTCCATCGCCACGCTCTACGCCAAGCAGGGCAACTTCAACGAGTCGCTCAACTGGTACGAGAAGATCACGCTGCTCGACTCGAAGAACCCCGAGTCGTTCTACATCTACGGCGTGGTCTGCTACGAGAAGGTCGCCAAGAATCCGCCGGCCGACATGAACGAGCGCATCCAGATCATCGAGAAAGGGAAGCGCGCGCTCACCCGGGCCGTGCAGATGCGCCCCGACTACTTCGAGGCCATGGTCTACCTGAGCCTTCTCTACCGCCAGCAGGCGCCGATCGAGACCGATCCGGTCAAACAGCAGCAGCTCGTGGCCGAGGCCAATCGCATCCGCGACGAGGCCGTGGCCATCGTCAAGCGGAAGAAGGCCGCGGCTGCGGCGCAGGCCGGCCAGAAGAGCTAACGGACTGAACGAGAATGTTCGAAACCACAGTCGTCGAATCGAAAAAACAGAAAGTCGGCATCCAGCGTTACATGACGCTTCCGGTGTCGATCGCGCTGCACGTGATCCTCATCGCGGGCGCGATCTTCGGAGCGGTGTGGAACATCGATTTCCCGACGAACTCGCCCGCGCAGGTGGCCCAGTACTCGGTGGCCGCCGCTCCGCCTCCGCCGCCGCCTCCACCGCCGCCGCCGCCCAAAGCGACCGCGAAGGTGACGCCGACGGTGACGAAGGTGGAAGTGCCGCGCGACGTGCAGAACCTCGCACCCACACAAGTGCCTGACCAGGTCAAGCCGGTCGAGGTGCAGTCGGCCGATGCCGGCGTCGAAGGCGGCGTCGAGGGTGGTGTGGAAGGCGGCGTGGTCGGCGGCGTCGTGGGCGGCGTGGTCGGCGGCGTCATCACCGACACCGCGCCTCCTCCGCCGAAAGAGCAGGCGCCGCTGCGCGTCGGCGGCGACGTCAAGGCCCCGACCGTCATCAGCCGCGTCGAGCCGCACTATCCGGAAGTGGCCCGCAAGGCCCGCATCTCCGGCATCGTCATCGTCGAGTGCATCATCGACAAGAACGGCAACGTCCGCGACGTGAAGGTGCTCAAGCCGCTGCCGTTCGGCCTCGATCAGGCCGCCGCGGAAGCGGTGCAGAAGTGGAAGTTCAAGCCGGGCACGCTCAACGGCCAGGCCGTCGACGTCATCTTCAATCTCACCGTCAACTTCAAGCTGAATTAAAACAACCGCTGCGGCACCGCCGCAACGGCAGGAGGAAACGTTTATGGATATGTCCCCTGCAGCACTCTGGACTTCGATGGGCGTCGTCGGCAAGACCGTCGCCGTCGTCATGGTGCTCATGTCGATCTACTCGCTCTGGGTCATGGTCGAGCGTTTCATTACGTTCCAGCAGGCCAAGAACCAGTCGCTCAAGCTCCTCGGCGCGCTCTCGAACCTGCTCACCCGCGGTGAGTACGGCCAGGCCATCGAGGTGACCAAGAAGTACAAGAACAGCCATCTGGCCAAGGTCATCGCCGCCGGTCTGCTCGAGTTCGAGGCTTCGCGCCGCGACAAGCGCACCACCGATCCGGAGCTGGCCGTCGAAGCGGCGCGTCAGGGCATGGACCGCACGGCCATGATCACTGTCGCGGAGCTGAAGGAGAACCTCGGCGTTCTCGCCACCATCGGCGCCACCGCGCCGTTCGTCGGCCTGTTCGGCACCGTCATGGGCATCATCCGCGCGTTCGAAGGCATGGCCAAGTCGGGCGGCGGTATCGCCTCGGTCTCGGCCGGTATCGCCGAAGCGCTCATCACCACCGCCGGCGGCCTCCTCGTGGCCATTCCCGCGGTGTGGGCCTACAACTACTTCCAGAACCGCATCGACCGCTTCACCGTCGAGATGTCGAACTCCGGTTCCGAAATGGCCATCTACTTCATGAAGGAAGCTGGCAGCAATGAAAAAGCTGTCGGGTAGCTCGCTCACCAAGCTGGCGCATGCTCCGCTGAACGCGGACATCAACGTCACGCCTCTGGTCGACGTCTGTCTGGTGCTCCTGATCATCTTCATGGTCGTCACGCCCATGCTGCAGAAAGGCGTGCCGGTCAATCTTCCGGTGACGGAAGATCCGGAGAAGACGCCCGACACCGAGAAGCAGCTCCAGATCTCGGTCAAGGCCGACGGCACCGTCTATGTCGGTCCGAACGCGGTGCGCAAGGAACAGGTCCAGAGCACGCTCGAAGAGATTCACACGCGCACGCCCGACCGCGAAGTGGCGGTCAAGGGCGATCGTCTGGTGAAGTACGGCGACGTGCTGGACGTGCTCAAGTCGTGTCGCGAAGTCGGCTTCAACGACGTCGGCCTGATCGCGCAGCCGAAGAAGCAGGGCGAAGCCGGTTGATCCGGTCCCGGTATCCCAATCGTTTTAGAGGATCCTCGATATGCAAGTAGGTGGCGGCGGTTCCATGCGGTCCGACATCAACGTCACACCTCTGGTGGACGTTGTGCTCGTGCTCCTGATCATCTTCATGGTCATCACGCCGGTCGTGCAGATGGGCTATCTGGTCAAGGTGCCGCCCAAGGCACCCGCGAACCTTCCTCCGTCCGCGGTCCAGGACCAGATCATCCTGCGCATCGCCTCCGGCGGCCGCGTCATGATCAACAAGGAAGAGATGTCGATCGACCAGTTCCCCAACCGGATCCGCGAGATCCTCCGCGGGAACACGTCGAAGATGGTGTTCTTCGCCGGAGCGCGTGACGTCGATTACGAGACGACCATGAGCTTCCTCGACCTGGCCCGGCGCAGCGGCGCCCGCAACATCGGCATCATCGTCGAAGATCCGATGGCCGCGCCGACGATGCAGTAGCAGCGTTCGCCGGTCACGACTCCAAAGCGGCGGCTTCGGCCGCCGCTTTTCGTTTTTGCGCTCACTGAGCGTCGAGCGATACCCATCCGTCGTCGCTGTTCGCCGTGCAGGTCGCGGCGTTCGAGCAGAACTCGAGCGCCAGGATCGGATGGATCTCCCAGTTGTTGACGCGCGCCAGGCCATGCTGGCGGAAGTGCGCCGAGTCGAACATCAGCAGTCCGGTCACGCGCACCGGCAGCGCCATCTGCGGTGCGTCGAGGATGAGCTGCCGGACCGCCGCGCGCGTGAAGTTCGGATGCGACAGGCGGACGCGCGGCGTGAACTCCGCGGTGACCGACTCTTCCTCACGCTTGGCCAGGTTCGCCTTCCACTGCTCCACGTTGACGTGACCGCGGATCGGGAACCTCCGCACGGTCTCGCGTGAGACGAGCACGAGGTGGTTGTCGGTGTTCGCGACCTGACCGAGCTGGCAGTTGCACGACTCACTGCTGCCCGGCTTCGCCGTGAGGAGGAACGCGGTGACGCGCACCTTGGTGCCTTCGCCGAGCTGCTGCAGCTCGTCGCGCGAGCCGCCCATGACGAAGTGTTCGGGGTCCGGCAGATCCTTCATCGACTGCAGCGTCCGCACCTCCGCGTTTCCGCGGGCACGCGAGTCGCCGTCGCGAATGTTCTTCAACTCGTTCAAACCGCCGTCGAAGGCGCGGCCGGTCGAACAGCCGTCGTCGGGACAACCGGCGAGCGTCCTGGGGCACCGCCTGGCTTTCGGTTTGACCGCGGCGGAAGCGTCGTAGGGAAGGAGCAGACAGAGAGCGGAAAGAACCGCGGCCAACGTGCGCATTGGAGGACCTCCGTATGGATGGAGGTCCGCAATGCCGCTTTTCCCTAACTCTGCTTCATCGTGCGTCCGCGGCCACCGCCCGCCGCCGCGGCCACATGGCCGCCGCGCGCGCGTCGACGCCCAGCAGCGCGTCGAGCGACCACCGCCCGCCGCCCGTCAGCAGCAGCGCCGCGCAGATCGCCAGCAGCGCCAGCGGCGTCTCGATGCCGCGCAGCGCCACGAAGAGCTTGATCGCGCCGGGCTGAACCTCGTACAACGCATCGGGAAGCTGCACGATGAACGTCGCCACGAACATCGTGCACGCCAGGAGGAACGCATCGAGACGGGTGAAGAGGCCGGCGACGAGGAGCGCTCCGCCGGCGAGCTCCGACCAGGCCGCGAGATGGCCGAGGATGGCCGGCAGGTGGTAGTTCGCGGCGATGTCGGCGGCGAACGCGCCGGTGCCGCCGGCGATCTTCGACCAGCCGTGCGGAATGAAGATCAGCCCGGCGCAGATGCGCAGGACCAGCGCGGCGAGGTCGGCGGATCGCTTCATGGCTCCTCCTCGAACACTCTGCTGCGGCGCGCGGCCGCCGTCGACCGCCTCGTCGCGCCTTTGGTGTTGTTCGTGTGTTTCTATGTTGCCACACTCCTCGTGCTGCGTTCGATCACCAGCGCGCTGCCGCAGTGCCTCGCCCTCGTCTGCGTCGTCGTCGCCACCACGCTCACGATCCTCTTCTGGGAGCACGGCGACTGGCCGCTCGGCCTCTTCGTATCGCCGCGTCTCGCCGCGCGCGAAGCGCTCCTCGGCGCCGCACTCGGCTTCGCACTGATCGCCGGCTGCGCGCTCTGCATCGTCGCCACCACCGGCGTGCGCCACGTGCGCGGCGCAGGCTTTCCCTGGCCGGAGTTGCTGACCGTCTTCATCCCGGCCGCGCTGCACGAGGAGCTGCTCTTCCGCGGCTACGTCTTCCAGAAGCTGCTCCGCTGGAACCGCCTCGTCGCGCTGCTCGGCTTTGCCGTCATCTTCGCCGCGCTGCACGCCGGCAACACCGCCGTCACGCTGCTCGGCCTCGGCAACATCTTTCTCGGCGGACTGCTCCTCGGCCTCGCGTACGAGCGCTACGCGCGCCTCTGGTTCCCGATCGGTCTGCATCTCGCCTGGAACCTCACCAGCGGACCCATCCTCGGCCACGAGGTCAGCGGCTACGTTTCCGCGCGCACATTCCTGATCGAGCGCGGCACCGGTCCGCTCTGGCTCACCGGCGGCGAGTTCGGCATCGAGGGCAGCGCCTGGACGACGCTGACGGAAGTCGTTGCCATCCTTCTGTTGTTACGTATGATCCGGAAGAAGGAGCCTCTAAACCAGTGAAAGACATCGTGATCGTCGACGGCGCACGCACGCCGATGGCGGAATACAACGGACACTTCAGCGACATCAGCGCGATCGACCTCGGCGTGATCGCGGCGAAAGAAGCGCTCTCGCGCAGCGGCTTCGCGCCCGAGGAGATGGACCACGTCATCGTCGGCAACGCACTGCAGACCTCGGGCGACGCCATCTACGGCGCGCGCCACGTCGGCCTCAAGGCCGGCGTGCCGAAGCACGTGCCGGCGCTCACCGTGAACCGCCTCTGCGGCTCCGGCATCCAGTCGATCGTCAGCGCCGCCGAACAGATCGAGCTCGGCGAAGCGACCACCGTGCTCGCCGGCGGCATCGAGAACATGAGCCAGGCGCCGTTCGTCATCCGCAACGCCCGCAAGGGCCTGCGCCTCGGCCAGAACTCGATGGAAGACTCGCTGATGGTGGCGCTGCTCGATACCTACGCCGGCCTCTACATGGCCCAAACCTCCGACAATCTCGCCCGCAAGTACGACATCTCCCGCGAGGCGCAGGACGAGTTCGCGCTGCGCAGCCAGACCTGCGCCGCCGCGGCGTCGGAGTCGGGGAGACTGCAGGAAGAGATCGTGCCGGTGCCGGTCGGACGGAAAGGGGAGGTGATCTCGACCGACGATCACCTGCGTCCCGACACGACCAAAGAAGGTCTGGCCAAGCTCAAGCCAGCCTTCGCGAAGGACGGCTTCGTCACCGCCGGCAATGCCAGCGGCATCGTCGACGGCGGCGCTATGGTAACGGTTACTACAGCGGAGAAGGCGCGCGAAAAAGGGAAGACGCCGCTCGGCCGGATCGTGTCGTGGGGCATCGCCGGCTGCGACCCGGAGATCATGGGCATCGGTCCCGTTCCGGCCACGCACATCGCGCTGAAGAAAGCGGGCCTCTCGATGAACGATCTCGATCTGATCGAGATCAACGAAGCCTTCGCCGGCCAGATTTTGGCCGTGGCGAAAGAGCTCGGCGTCGACATGGACAAGCTGAACGTGAACGGCGGCGCCATCGCCCTCGGACATCCGCTCGGCGCCTCCGGCACGCGCCTCATTCTCACCGTGCTCTACGAACTGCGCCGCCGCAAGCAGCGCTACGGCCTCGCCACCGCCTGCATCGGCGGCGGCCAGGGCATCGCCATGATCGTGGAGAGCCTGGCCTCGTGAAACGGCTGCTGGCCTTCGTGTGCGTGGCCGCGCTCGCGCTGTCGGCGCAGGCGGCCACGCGCAAGCAGCAGGAGAAGGCGAGGGCGCGCCCGAAGCAGCGCACCGTCACCATCGACGTGAAGGACGCCGACGTCCGCGAGATCCTGCAGTCGTTCAAGACGCAGTGCGGCATCAAGAACCTGCTCGTCGATCGCGAGGTCGGCGGCGCCGCCACACTGCTGCTGCGCGACGTGCCGTGCGACACCGCCTTCCGCGTCGTCTTCTCGATGTTCGGCCTGGCCGGACAGTTCGAGCCGAATTCGGTCGTCACCGTCGGAGCCGCCGAGCGCTGATGCGCCGCCAGACGCTCTACAAGCTCGGCGCGCTCTTGCTGCTCGCGGGCGCCTTCGCCGCCGCCTGGTTCTCGCCGCTGCGCGCGCAGATCACGATGGCCAACATGCGCCTCTTCGTCGAGCATCTGCGCGGGCTCTGGTACGGTCCGCTGATCTTCATCGCCGCCTTCGCCCTCGGCTGCGTGGTGGCGTTGCCGGCGTCAGTCTTCTGCGTCGCCGCCGGTTTCATCTGGGGCTGGGTCCTCGGCGGCACCTACGCCGTCATCGGCGGTCTGCTCGGCGCGATTATTTCGTTTTATGTGGCGCGCTTCATCGGCGAAGGGCTGCTGGCGCGCTTCGGCCGCGTCGGGACGATGGTCACCAAGCAGGTCGAGCACGCCGGCTTCCGCTCGCTCCTCGTCGCGCGCTACATCCCCGGCATCCCGTTCGTCGTTCTCAACTACGGTGCCGGCGTCGCGGGCGTGCGCTTTCGCGACTACGTCTTCGCCACGATCCTCGGCATCATGCCGTCGATGTTCGTCTTCGCCTACTGCGCCGACGCGCTCTTCAACGGGTCGATGTCGCAAGGCGAGGCGTTCAAGCGGCTGGTCATCGTCTGCGCGCTGATGCTCACCATCACGCTGCTGCCGAATCTCGTGAAGCGCTTCACGCGCCGCCCCGACGCCGCCACCTAATCCGCGCGACCGTGTCTCTCTGATCGATGAACCGCGTGCGCCGCGTCGCCTTGGCGATGCTCCTGATGACTGCCGTCGCGGCGGCGAGCGCCGAGGCGCCGCCGGAGATGCCGTACGTCGGCAACGTCCGCTCGCACAAGTTCCATCGCATCACCTGCCAGTACGCTGGCTGCCCGAATTGCACGGCGCGCTTCCGCACGCGGGAAGACGCCATCGAGGCCGGATTCCAGCCGGGCGGCTGCTGCCATCCCTAGCCCGCGGCTGCACTCATTCCTGTGCAGTTCGCTGTGCTACACTGACCAACCCGCGCTGTCGGAGCGGGCTCTCTCTCTCATGATCGAGATTCAGATCCATCCGAGCGACATCCGCCGGCGCGTGCGCTACTTTTTCTTCGACCGCAGACGCGTGGTCGTCGGAATCGTGGCGCTGTCGGTGCTGCTGGTCGGCCTGATCGGCTCGATGGCCGCGGCGCCGACCGTCATCCGCCGCGTCTACAAGACCAATTTCCTCAAGGAACAGCGGGAAGAGCGCGCCATCCAGCACGAGCGGCTGCGCGAGAATGTGGTGCAGATGAGCTCACTCGAGCGGAGTCTCGAGGAGCAGCGCATCCGCGTCGAGAAGCTGATCACCGTCTACGGTCTCGACCGCAGCCTCGGCGTCGGCGGCTTCTCGACGCCGTCCGGCCGCCGCCTCGACGACGAGCCGCTCGACGACGCCCGCCGCCGCGAAGTCTCGCTGCGCAACGCGATGCGCCGCCTGCAGGAGCAGCTCGACATCCTGTCGCGCTACGAGGCCGCGAACTCGGAGCTCGTGCGCCACACGCCGTCGATCCTGCCGCTGCCGGCCGACCGCTTCGTCCTCACGTCGCCCTTCGGCAATCGCGTCTCGCCCTTCACCCGCACCGCCGACTTTCACAAAGGCCTCGATCTCTCCGCGCCGACCGGCACGCCGATCTACGCGACGGCTGACGGCGTGGTCACGTGGGCCGGCCGCTATCCGCTCTCGCAGAGCGTGGCCTGGTGGCGCTTCGGCAACGTCGTCACCGTGAAGCACGCCGAGCGCTTTATCACCATCTACGCGCATTGCGACACGATCCGCGTGCAGGCCGGCCAGCAGGTGAAGCAGGGCGAGGTCATCGCCACCGTCGGCTCGACCGGCTGGAGCACGAACTCGCACCTGCACTACGAAGTGCGCAGCGATCTCGAGCAGCCCGGCACTTACACGCCGATCGATCCGCGCATCTACATTCTCAACTACCAGTGGAGCAACGAGGCGTTGCTGCTCATGCGCGCGCGCACGAGCAAGGACTACCGGAATTTCGATCCGCTGCCCACGGCATTTGTCGGCTACGGGAATGGGAAGAGGAGGATGTGATGACGACGCAGGCCGGCGACCAGGCGAACTTCCCCACGATGATCATCCCGCGCGGCACCGAGATCCGCGTGAACGCGAGCGGTCAGCTCTCCATCAAGACCCCCGGCAACCTCGTCATCCAGAACTCCGGCGTCTACTCCGAGATCGAGTCGACGAACGGCTCGATCCGCATCGAGGAGAACGTCACCGTCGAAGCGGTGAGCATCCGCGCCGGCCAGGCCTGCTTCATCCAGGGCACGCTCACCGCCTGGAAGGTGCACGCCAAGCGCATCGCCCTCGAGGACCGCGCCAAAGCGTTCATCATGCTGCAGGAATCGGAGCATCTGGAGATGTCGCGCACCGCGCGCCTAGTCGGCAACTTCTCCAATGAGAAAGAGCTCTTCTTCATGATGGGCAAATTCAGCCCGCAGCTCAAAGAGCTCCCCGGCGCCGTCGACCTCTCCGCCCAGCCGCGCGAGCTCTCGTCCGCCGCCGCCGAAGTCCGCCCGACAACGGCCAAGATCCCGGCCATGACCGCCGCCACGCCGCCCGACGAAGAGCACCTGCGCGCCGCGCAGTCGCTCCTCGAGCGCGAAGTGGCGCGTCCCGATCTCGCGCCCGCCGAAGCCGAGGCCTTGCGCGAAGTCCTCTTCGGCCTCCGCGAGCGCAACACCCTCCGCGTAAGCCTCATCTGGCGCGACGCCCTCGGCGAGATGCGCAGCCGCAGCGAAGCGGTGCGCCAGGCGTACGAGCACCTCGAGCAGGCGTTCGCGCGATAGGGCGGGCGGTTCCGCCGAGGCGGCGCGGAATCGGTGATGGAACCGCTCCACGTGATTTATGGGTGGGATCCTCATCGTCATTTTCGTCTGTGTCGTAGCGGGCGTAGTCCCCATGATCTGGCCGCAATCGAGGTTTCAATCGATGCGGCCGCAGGAGGTCGCCGACCTGATCGAACGTTTCGTCTCCGGTCAATCCGAGCGCAACGAGTGGGACGATTTCATCAGCGTAGCGTTGGATGATCCGGCCCTGGATCAGATCAGGATCGCCGCCGGTACGATTCCCGAACGATATCCGCCCGACGAGCCTCGGACCTACTGCAGCGACGAAGGCGCCCGACATTTGCTCGAATTGGCGAACGCCGCACGCGAGCTTCCGGACCGAACGCTGGGCTGACCGGACCACCACGCTTCGCTAAAACCTCCCGCCCGTCCTTCCGTACCTTCTGCACGTGCGGAGAGTGTCGTGGCCGGTGGTGCTCACCATTGCGGCGGTGAAGTTTGCGCTGCAGTTGTATGCCGATGGTTCGTATCACTACTTTCGCGATGAGCTGTACTACATCGCGTGCGGACGGCATCTCGACTGGGGATTCGTCGATCATCCGCCGCTGGTGGCGTTGTATGCGCGGGTCGGCGAGTGGCTGGGCGGGTTTTGGGGTCTGCGCGGATTCCGGTTGATCGCGGTACTGGCCGGCGCGCTGCGCGTCGTGCTCACGGGCGTGATCGCTGCGCGGTTGGGTGGTGACAAACGCGCGCAGGCGCTGGCTTGCGTGGCGGTGTTGATGGCGCCGATCTATCTCGGGCTCGACTCGATCATGACCATGAATGGGCCGGAGCATCTGTTCTGGCTGGCGTGTCTCTGGATCGCGATCGAGATCGCGAATGGCGCGGACGAGCGTTGGTGGCTCGCGTTCGGCGCCGTCGCGGGCCTCGGCCTGCAGAACAAGCACTCGATGGTCTTCGTCGCCTTCGCCATCGTCGCGGCGATGCTGTTCACGCCGATGCGTCGATCGCTGGCGCGGCCGTGGATCTGGGCGGGCGGCGCGGTGGCGCTGCTGATTTTTCTCCCGAATCTTCTGTGGGAAGTGGCGCACGACTTCGCCACGCTCGAGTTGCTGCGGAACGTGAAGATGTCGGGCAAGAACATCGTGCTCGGGCCGCTCGCATTCGTGAAGCAGCAGGCCATGATCCTCGATCCGTTCGCAGCGCCGCTCTGGATCGCCGGCCTCGTCGCGCTGCTCTTCGCGCCGGTGCTGCGCCGCTACCGCGCGCTCGGCATCGCGTACGTCATCCTGCTGCTGACGATGATCGAGCTCGAGGCGAAGGACTATTACGTCGCGCCGATCTATCCGATGCTCTTCGCCGCCGGCGCGGTCTGGCTCTTCTCCGGTGCACGCGTGCGCAGCGCGTGCGGCTGGGCGATGCTGGCGGTCGTCATCGCCGGCGGCGCGATCGCCGCGCCGCTCGCGCTGCCGCTCTTGCCGCCCGAGCGCTACCTCGCATACCAGCGCGCCCTCGGTGTAAAGCCGCCGCGCACCGAGGTCTCGCACACGTCGGAGATGCCCCAATTCTTCTCCGACCAATTCGGTTGGGAAGAGATGGTGCGCAACGTGGCGTCCTTCTATAACGCCCTACCTCCCGACGTGCGGAAGCGCACCGCGATTTACTGCCCGAACTACGGAGAGGCGGGCGCGATCGATTTCTACGGACGCAAATACGGACTGCCGCCGGCCATCAGCGGACATCAGAGCTACTTCCTCTGGGGCCCGCGCGGCTACACCGGCGAGTCCGTGATCCTCATTGAGAACCATACCGACGCCTGGTTGTGGGACTCCGTACAAGTCGCCGGTCGCCGCTACCATCCCTACGCGATGCCCGAAGAGAACGGTGTTTTCCTCTATTGCCGCGTATTGAAGACACCGCTGCCGGCGCTTTGGCCGAAGCTCAAACATTGGCGCTGAATCAGCCCTGCGCCCACCAAGCGAAGATCGGGTTGGAAGCACAGTGATGATCACGAGCCGCGGCGATTTCGAAAATGAACTGCAGAAGATCGATCGGAGCATCGATCGGCGGGCCGCTCTTCCGGATCAGGTGTTTGTCACGCGGCCGGTGGCTTTCCACGTCGTTGACTTCGATCAGTTCTGGTCCGAGGAATTCTTCGGGGATGCGCAGCGGCTCACGCGACGCGCAGGCGATGACTCATTCACGTTCGCCGTGCTTCGGCCCGATCCTGACAGCTACTATCACGCCCATTTCGGCAAGTTCCCGATGCTTCGGTTCTCAGATGCTGATCCAGCACATCGTTACATCGAGGAGTTGCATCGCGATCCCGGCGGTAGTCCCGCCGACGCGATCGCATTCAATTCGGAAGTCGTCCTCCTTTATCCGCCGTCGCGACGCTGGGCTATGTACGGAGATCGCAACCTGGAGATCGCGGTCGTTGCCGTCATGGATGAAGAGATCGAGGCCGGCATCCGGCAGACCACGCACTCACTGAGACTCTTCACGCCTACTGAAGCCGCGACGGAACTTCTAAGCGCCGTTTATCGCGGCGCTGTTCCTGAAGAAGTGAAACGCTCGTTGGTCCGAAACTACGAGCCGCGTGTCATCACCGGCTGAATCACCGCTGCGCCCACCAAGGCGGCGGCGGTTGGCGGCGGCGGGCGGAGCGGAAGCCGCCGAAGAGTCCGATCAGGAGCATGCCGGCGACGAAGCCGCCGATGTGGGCGAAGTAGGCGACGCCGCCCATGCTTTGTGCGTCTGGTATGCCGAGCGATCCGACGCCGCTGAAGAGTTGGAGGACGAACCAGAAGCCGAGGATCAGGATGGCCGGGATTTCGCGGACGGTGATGAAGAAGAAGATGGGGATGAGGGTGGTCACGCGGGCGTGGGGGTAGAGCACGAGATAGGCGCCGAGGACGCCGGCGATGGCGCCGGAGGCACCGATGGCGGGAATGGTCGACGAGGCGCTGAAGATGGCGTGCGCGAATGTCGCGGCGAAGCCGCAGACGAAGTAGAAGAGGGCATAGCGAAAGTGGCCGATGCGGTCTTCGACGTTGTCGCCGAAGATCCAGAGGTAGAGCAGATTGCTGGCGACGTGCAGCACGCCGCCGTGCAGGAACATCGAGATCACGATGGTGAAGAGATCGGCGGCCCAGTTCCCCGGAATCCAGAAGCGCGCCGGGATGAAGGCAACCGCGAAGATGGTGCGGTCGAGCGCCGGGCCGAGCGAGAGCTCCCACAGAAAGAGCGCCACGTTCACGGCGACGAGCAGATACGTCACGAACGGCACCGTGCGGCGAGGATTGTGATCGCGGAGAGGAATCATCTTCGGGCCAGCCGGCGCGCGGCGTCGGCGGGCTCGATGATCTCAACAAACGTGCCCGTGCCGAGCTCGAAGCCGGCGATGGTGGTGATGCGCGGGAAGACGTCGACGTAGGCGTGCGCGCGCGTCTCGTGCGGGAAATTGATGAACGCCCAGTTGTACGCGTCGCCGAGCGAGAGCGAGGCGCGCGACGCGTCAGCAAGCAGCACGGCGAGGTCTGCGAGCTCGCGCGCGTCGAAGGATGCGAAGTCGTGCACGTGGCGCTTCGGCGCGAGCCACTGCTGATACGGCATGGTCGACGGCGACGGCGCGAAGGCGATCATCGTCTCCGTCTCGCGGATGACGACGCCGGGGATCGCGCAGAGAGGACAGGAAGAAGAGAAGGCGGAAGACTCGCGCACGATCCGCGGCGGGAGGAACGGCAGCGGCACGAGCTGCGAGTGCACGTGCGGGATCGACGAGCCGGCGCGCGCGCCGTGGTTTTTGAACAGCGAGACGTACGCGGCGTCGCGACGCGCGCGGTAGCGCTCGAGCCAGAGCTCGACCACGGCGGCCGGATCGGCGACGTCGTGAAAGGCGTCGTCGTGACGCGGCGACTCGACGAGCACCTCGGCGCCGGCGGCGGGCGGATACTTGTTCGGCACCGCGCGCACGAGCCACGGATCGCCGCGTCGCGCGAGCTCCGGCGGCGTGTCGGACTCGTGGCCGGGACAGAACGGGCAGCGCTCGAGCTCCGCCGGCGCGTCGTCGAATGCGCGCGGCCGCGCGGCGCGCGCCGGCGCGTGCAGCACCGGTTCTTCCGTCAGGAAATGCTTCCGGAACGGCACGCGGCAATCTACCATGTCGCCACACAACGACAACCAGGAGCTCCGATGGCCGACTCGCCTGAAGTCTCGTCAACGACCGTGCTCGCGCAGCCGGTCGATCCGATCACGCCGGGGCAGCGCCGCATGGTGCTGCTGCTCGCCTTCGTCTTCGCCGCGCTGCCGTTCTTCTTCATCGGCGACTTCGACTTTCACGGCTTCAAGATGAACGATCTCGATGCGAGCGCGTTCTTCTTCTCCCTCGGGTTACTGCCGGGCGCGATCGGCATCGTCTACCACATCGTCATGGCCTCGTCGCGCCGCATCAAAGGGCGGCAGATCGTGCGCCAGTATTACGACTTCCGCAACGCGCGCGCGGCCACGCGCATGCAGGAGAAAGCGGCGCCCGTGGTCGACGAGTCGGCGCCCGATCCGGTCGGCGCCGTGGCCGCGTCGCTCTTCCTCACCGGCATCTTCCTGCTGATCGCCGTCTTCGCCGGCTTCGAGTCGAATCAGGAAAAGGGCGCGATCATCAACGGTGTCCAGGGAATGATGTACGCCGGCCTCGGCGCGTACGTGGCGGTGCTCTACTACATGGTGGCGCGCCTCTACTCAAACGCGCTCTCGTCGCGTTTCCTGATGACCAGCGCGCTGCGCACCGCCTCCGCGGTCGCCATCGGCTGGGTCTTCGGGATCATCGGCGTGACCGCTTTCGCCGGTGCGCCGGCGAGCGCGGATGTCGCGGCGACGAGCTCGCCCGCGCTCGGCTCCAACGCTGTGCTCTTCCTGGTCGGCCTCTTCCACAACATGGCCATCGACACGCTGCGCCGGCGAGCGATGAAACTCTTCGGCGCGCAGACGGCGGACACCGACGAACTGCCGATCACCTCGATCGAAGGCATCGACGACACCAGCGCCGATCTGCTGAACGAGTACGGCGTCTCAACCATCCAGCACGTCGCCACCGCGGAGCCGGGCGAGCTGTGCGAGCGCACGCTGCTGCCGCTCGACCGCATCGTCGACTGGGTCGATCAGGCGCTGCTGATCCGCTACCTGAAGCGCAACATCGGCGTGTCGCGCGCGCTCGGCATCCGCGGCGCGGTGAACCTGGCCATGGTGTACGTGCGCGCGTCGCGCGACGCGCAAAGTGACGACGCGAAGCTCATCGCCAGCCTCGCCGAGAAGATCGGCATGCCGGCCGCCGCGCTCACCGCCATCGCCGCCGATCTCTACAACGACTACATGGTTGGATTGATCTACGAACTGCAGCAGGGAAGAGCGCTGCCGCCGCTGACCGCGCCGACGACGACGTCGTCGTCCATCGTCGGAAGCACCACGATGATCCCGATCGCGACTGCCGCCAGCGAAGCGCGGCCCGCCGTCTGATCACGCCAATCGTGCAGCGCGGATGAGGCGCTGCACGATGCCGACGATCGCGAAGAGCAGCATCGGCAGCGCCATCCACTCGGTGACGAGATAGTCGCCGAGCCAGAGATCCTCCTGGCCGAGGCGGTCGAGGATGTGCGAGACGATCGGGTAAACGATCAGCGCGAGCACGAACTCGCCGCGGCCGACGGTGTCGTACGAGCGCTCCTGCCACGTCGCCTCGATCTGCGTCCCGATGTAGCCGTTGAGCAGCACCGCGGCGACGACGGCCACGGTGATCTCGACGCGCACGTGATTGCCGAGGAGCCAGCCGATGACGAGCAGCACATCGCTGACGCGGTCGGCGAAGTGATCGAGAAAGTCACCGAAGCGGGAAGCCTTGTTCTGCACGCGGGCGACGATGCCGTCGAATGCGTCGGCGAGCCCGGCCATGGCGACGATGACGATGGCGACGAGGAAGTGACGCGAGTAGAGCAGCCAGGCGGCGACGGCGCTCAGCGCGAGCGCGAGCAGCGTGATGGCGTTCGGCGAGAGCGGACAGCGGCGCGCGAGCGGGCCCAACCAGCGATGCAGGCGGTCGCGCCAGACGTTCATGAACGTTCGCGAGGGTAACAGACTCACGGCACGTTGTTTGCCGTCACCGAGGTCATCATGCCCCGTTCCCGGACTTCCGTTTGTCTGCTTTTCCTCCTTTGCGTCCTTCCGTCCTTCGCGAAAACACGCTCGGTGCATCACTCCGCGTTCGGGCCGGTGAAGCGCATTTTCGTGGTCGTGCTCGAGAACACCACGTACGAGGAAGCGGTCGCGCAGCCGTTCATGAAGCGGCTGATCTCCGAGGGCGCGCTGCTGCGCAACTACCACGGCGTGGCCCATCCGTCGCTGCCGAACTACATCGCCATGGCCGCCGGCAGCGCGTACGGCGTGGACGACGACGCGCCGGTGACGCTCGACGAGCGCAGTCTCGCCGACCTGCTCGAGGCGCGCGGCCTCACCTGGAAGGTCTACGCCGAGAACTATCCCGGCGGCTGCTACCTCGGCAGCAGCGCCGACCACGAGCTCTACGTCCGCCGCCACGTGCCGTTCCTCATGTTCAAGGACATCGTCACCAACGCCACGCGCTGCGGCCGCATCGTCAACGCCACCACCTTCGACGCCGACATCGCGGCGAACCGCCTGCCGACGTTCGCGTACTACATCCCGAACAATCACGACAACGGCCACGACACGAATGCGGCCACGGCGGATCTCTTCCTGCAGAACCGCTTCGCCACGCTGCTGAAGGATTCGCGCTTCACCGCCGGGACGCTGTTCGTCGTGACCTTCGACGAGTCGGAGCTCGACTCGCCGTCGAACCACATCGCCACGATCGTCTGGGGCGCCGGCGTGCACAAAGGTGCGACGTCCGACCGCCGCTACTCGCACTACAACCTGCTGCGCACGATCGAGGATCTCCTCGGCACGCCGACGCTCGGCAAGAGCGACTCGACCTCGGCGCTGATCGACGACGTGATCAGTAGATGATCACTTCGTCGCCGACGTTCGCCATCTCGTAGAGGCGGGCGATGTCTTCGTTCGCGAGCCGCACGCAGCCGTGCGAGACGCTGCGGCCGAGCTGCGAGACCGCCTGCGTGCCGTGCAGCGCGTAGCCGTCGCCGAGGTTGAGGCGATGCGTGCCGAGGACGTCGGGAAACATCCGCTGCTGCGTGCCGACCGGCGGGATCACGACCGCGCCGCCGCGCACGATGAGCTTCCCCTGCGGCAGCGGAACGCCGTCGTCGTAGACGTTGTCGCCGCTGACGTAGAGGCCGCCGACGCGATCGCCGCGGTCGAGGCGCACAACCTCGAGCCCGTTCTCGCGCGCCTGCTCGATGAAGTGCCAGTCGGGCGGCACCCACATCGGCTTCTCCTCCTTCGAGAGGATGCGGAAGCGGCCGATCGGCGTGCGGAAGACGGTGGTGTGGCCGCCGGCGATCAGCGTCTCGTTCTTGCCGGTCGAGCAGACGGCGTCGAAGACGAGCTGCCCGTTGCGGCGCGCGTAGACGTGGTTCTCGGCGGTGGAGACGGTGATCACGAAGTTGCTGTCGTGCAGATCGTCGATGCGCTTCTCGGTCGAGGCCATCTCCGACTGCAGGTTCGTCACGCGCGACGAGGCGGCGGACATCGACTTCTGCAGCTCGCCGATCTGCCGCTGCACCTGTTCGGCGATGGCGCCGTCGATGGTCTGCACGCGCTCGAGCTTGCGCGCGTCCGTCATGGTGATGGCTTCCGCGGCGACGGCGTAGCCGAGCACGGCCAGTCCGAGCACCAGCAGCGCCCACGATCCCAACAATCCAACCCAGCGAGGCATCCGAGCTCCCTTAGAAAATGTAGACCTGCGTCCCTTTGTGAATGCGCGGCCAGATGGCGCGCAACGTGTCGTCGCCGACCATGATCGAGCCGGGCTTGGCGCCCTTGAGCGGACTCGACTCGACCGGCTGCGTGTGAATGACGTAGCCGTTCGGCAGGAAGACCACGAACTTGCCGAGGCCGCCTTCGATCGTCTGCGGCGACTGCGGCGCCGGCTGGCCGTTCATCGCGTACACCCATTCCGGGACGGGCCAGGCGTAGTCGACGATCTTCGCTTCGACGGGGAAGGCGCCTTTCAGCGGGATGAAGGTCCAGGAGCGGCCGTTGCCGGTGATGGTGCGCGACTCGCCGATCTGCACGTCCGATTCGCGCAGCACGGTGCCGCCGTAGTAGAAGCGCAGCTTGCGCGCGCGCGTGTCGATGGAGAGATAAAAGTCTTCCGACTTGAGCGCGGCGGCCATCTTGAGGCGGCCCTCGAGCTCCTTGTCGAGCTGCGACTTGGTGAGGTTCATCGCCGCGAGCTCGTCCTTGATCTTCTTGACGTCCTCGGGCGTCCGCGCTTCCTCGGCCAGGACGTGCGCGAACTGCCGCGAGACCTGTTCGCGGTGATGGCGCGCGTAGAAATACAAGCCGATGCCGAGTGCCAGCAAAAGCAGAGTCAGCCAGAGCGGTGGCCGTGGGAATGAGCGCCGGTCCGGCGCGCCGGGCCTGTCGTGCGTACGTCGTTCGGGCATTGCCGCGAGTGCGTATGGCGAGCCGCGTGCCAGCAACATCGAGCGGACGGCGCCGTATCAGCAACCGATGACACGACAGCGCGTGGTTCGCTGGGGCGCGGCGCTCGCGCTTCTCTCACTCATCGCCATCTTCGCGCTCGATGCTCCGGTCGCACGCGCGGCCGCCGCTCTGCCGGAGTCGCTGCGCGCGGCGGCGCTCTCGTTCACCGGCGTGGTCGAGATCGTCTTCGGCTTCCCGGTTTCGAAGTGGCTCACCGGCGCGGTGATCGTCGCGGCGGCGCTGCTGCTGGCGCTGGTGCGGCGCTATCGTCCGGCGGCGCAGGTGCTGCTTTTCATCGGCTGCACGCAGCTCGCCGCGCGCCTGATCGCCGGCGTGCTCAAGAACGTCTTCGCGCGGCCGCGGCCGTTCCAGATGCTCGGCGGCGTGCACACCGGTTTCTTCTCTGACGGCAGCAGCTTCCCGAGCGGACACGTCGCGCACTTCTGGCCGTTCTTCTTCGCCGTGGCGCTGGTCTATCCGCGCTGGCGCTGGCCGTTCTTCGCGCTCGCGCTGCTGCTTTCGATCGTGCGCGTGGCGGTGAACGATCACTACGTCAGCGACGTCGTCGCCTCGGCGGCGATCTCGGCGTTCGTGGCGGCAGGATGCGCGCGGCTGCTGCGCGTCGGCGTCAGGCCAACGCCCGCCACCGCTCCAGATTCACTCCCTTGATCAGCAGCCAGAGCATCAGCACGAGCTCGGCGATGCCGCCGAGCGGCAGGACGATCATGCGCACGGCCATGCCGAGCGGCGGCCAGAGGAAAGCCAGCCAGCCGATGCCGGCCACGATCATCAGGACGCCGATCGCGCGCGGCAGGAACGTGCAGCGGACGATCAGCCACCCGATGAGGATGTGGTAGAAGGCGAAGAGGATGATCGACAGCGTGAGGGTCTGCGCCTGCAGCCGCAGCGCGAAGAGCGAGGCCGCCTGGAGCTGCTGCACGTTGAACGAGGCGGCGAGTTGCGCGTCGCGCAGGATCAGCAGCGGCGCGAGTTGGAAGAGCGCGCCGAAGATCTGCAGCGCGCATCCGGCCGCAGCGACGAACGCCGCCACGAGCGACACGCGGCGGCTCACCGGCGCGAACAGAAAGTAGAAGAGCGCGGCGAGGGCGAGGTAGAGGAGGTTCCCGACCAGTCCGGCCTCGACGCCGGCGCGGTACGCGGCCTCGTGCGCGAGGATGTTCTTCGCGGTCGCCGCCGGGTTTCCGGCGACGACCACGCCTTTCATCAGCAACGCGCCGGCGATGGCTGCCACCGGATAGAGCAGGTAGACCACACCGATGGCGCGCGCCTTCGGATCGGCCGGCCTGTCGGCGTTGCGCTCATTCACGATGCGCTCAATCCTCGCGGCGTCCACATCGCGCGCACCACCGCCATCAGCGCCAGCGCCGCGCCGAAGGTGCAGACGATGGTGGCGCCGGTCGGGAGGTCGTACTGGAACGACAGCAGCACGCCCGCCGCGCTGACGATCGCGCCCATCGTCCAGCCGATGGCCAGCCGCACGCCGATCGTGCGCGCGAAGAGCATGGCCGCAACCGACGGCACGATCAGATACGAGAAGACCAGCAGCACGCCGGCGATGGCCACCGACGACGTCACCACGAACCCGAACGAGGTGTAGAAGAGAAAATCCCACAGCCGCACGTTCGGGATCTCCTGCCCGAGGGAGATGGCCAGGAACTTCCGCCGGAAGATGAAGTGGAAGAGGCCGACCAGCGCGTAGAGCACTGCGGTCTTGAGCACCGTCTCCCACGACACGCTCAGGATGTTTCCCACGAGCATGTCTTTGAGATGCTCGGTGCCCTCGGGTGCCTTCGACATCGCCAGGATGGCCGCGGCGGCGGAGACGGCGTAGACGATGCCGATGATCGCTTCCTGCGGAATGCGCGTGTGGCGCTCGTGCGTGCGCGTCATGGCGAAGACGGCCGCGCCGAGGATGGTGAAGCCGAGGGACCAGAAGTAGGTGATGGGGTCGTGCAGATCGTGGCCGGCCAGATAGGCGCTGGTGGTGCCGAGGGCGGCGATCTGCGCGAGCGACAGATCGACGAAGATCACGCCGCGCTCGACCACGTGCACGCCGAGGTAAGCGTGAATGCCGGTCAGAATCAGACCGGCGACGAACGGAACGATCAGAAAATTCAGCAGGTCCATCAGCGTTTCAACGCCGCGACGAGCGCGGCCACGTTCACGTCGAAGAGTTGGAAGTAATCGTCGGTGCCGCTCTTCGCGCCGCCCACCGACGGGTAGAGCACGACCAGCTTCGCGCCGGTGCGGTCCGCGATCGACTGCGGCGTCTTCCGGTCGAAGTAAGGCTCCATGATGATCGCGCGCACCTGCTGCTGCTTCATCTTGCCCATCAGCTCGAACGTGTGCGAGGGCGAGGGCGGCACGCCCGGCTTCGGCTCCACGTAGCCGACCACGTCCAGCCCGTAGCGGCGGACGAAGTTCGGCCAGGAGTTGTGGTAGGTGATGATCTTCGCGCCGCGATAGGGCGCGAGCGCCGCGGTCCAGCGCTTGTTCGCTTCGTTGAGCCGCGCTTTGAACGCGTTCAAACGCTGCTGGTAGAACGACGCGTTGGCGCCGTCGAGCTCCTCGAGCTTCTTCTCGACCTGGATGCCGATGCGCACGGCGTTGGCCGGATCGAGCCAGTAATGCGGATTGCCGAGCGGATGAACGTCGCCCATGGAGCGGTTCACCGCGCCGTTCGGGCGGTCGAGGATCTCGACGCCGCGCGAGAGATCGAGGTAGCCGGCCGAGCCGGGATGGATCTTCGCGTTGCGGCTCTGCTCGATCAGCGGCGGCAGCCAGCCGATCTCCAGCTCCAGCCCGACCACTTCCAGCAGGTCGGCGTTGCGCAGCAGCAGCAGGAAGCTCGGCTTCGGCTCGACAAAGTGCGGGTCCTGATAGCCGCGGGCGATGGAGGTGACGTTGACGCGGTCGCCGCCGACCTCGCGCGTGATCGAGGCGAGGTCGGAGGTGGAGGTGACAATGTTCAGTTTCGCGGCAAAAGCGTTCGCGGCGAACAGCGCGAAGGCGAGTGCGATCAGTGTGCGTTTCATCAGGGTCTCCTAGAACGTATGCGCGCCGTGCGCGCCGATGGCGAATTGAAGCTGCAGCAGGAGCTCGTCGTAGGTCGGCCCGTCGCCGAGCTTCGTCCTCCGGTACTGCCCGCGGATCTGGCTGAACTCCGACGGCCAGAACGTGAGCGTGGCCGACAGCCCGCGGTCGCGCTCCCGTCCGAATCCGGCCGGCGCGTCGGCGCGATCGAATCGGACGCCGGTGTACCAGCGGCGCGCGAGCTGATAGTCCGCCGATGCGTAGTAACCGTAGAGCGCGCCGTCGAAATCCGAACGGGTGTTGCGCAAGGCTTCGAGCCGAGCGATGAACGACTTGTAGAGCGCCTGCTCGAGCGGCTTCCAACGGTACGTCACGTCGATGCCGGCGAAGCGGTTGTGGCCCGACGACTCCGGCAGCGTGCCGGCGGCGAAGCTCGCACCCGTCTCGAGGTTGCTGTTCTCGGTGAGGTCGCGGAACGCCTTCACGTGCGTGTTGTAGAAGAGATCGTTCTGCGAGGCGCGGCCGAAGACCTGCTCGACGTCGCCGCGATACGCCTCGCCGGTGACTTCGACGAAGGTGTTGAAGGGATTGTTGATGGTCTTGCTCACCGACACGCCGACGTCGTTCAGGCCTTCATCGCCGAAGAAGCGGGCGATCATCAGCGGCTGGTCGACCCACGGGCGCGTGTGCGTGTGCCAGGTGTTCGCTTTGCCGAAGAGCGCCTTGGTCTTGCCGACTTTTGCGGTGAGGCCCCACGGCAGCGTCACGAACTGGGCGTAGCCTTCTTCGACTTCCACTTCGTCGTTGTGGAAGGAGAGGAAGAAGCGCCCTTTCGCGTACGGATCGATGAAGGCTTCGAGCGCGAGCTCGACCTCGTCGAGATCGATGGGCGCGCGCTCGTCGATGGCGTTGACGTCGCCGGCGTGGCCGATGAACGTGCCGATGGCGGAGATGTCGGGATTGAGCGCCTTCGCCGCACCGGCGGCGCTGGCGTTTTCGACGGGCTGCACGTCGGCGATGGCCGGCGCGGCCGCCTCGGACGGCGCTGCCTCGGACGGCGCCGTTTCGGCCGTCGCCGCCGGAGCCGGCGCTTCCGCGGGCGCAGGCGTTTCGGCCGGAGCCGGGGCGACTTCCACCTGGGTGAGATCTTCCGCTTCGGCCGGTGCCGTCTCTGCGGAAGGACGGAGCTCCTGCAATTGCTGGCGGATCGACTCCGCCTGGCGCAGCAGCTCCTCGAGCTGTTTCTGCAACCGATCGATTTTCTCGTCGCGCGATTGGGCGAGCGCCGGAAGCGCCAGCAGCATCGCCAACAGGAAAACGGAAACGCGCGGACGGCGCGTGGTCATGCGTTCCTCCTTGGTTCGATTCGCGGGAAAGCGGCTACGCGAATCGGGGAGGTGCGCGCGGCGAGCGGACGGCCGCCGCGGTGCGTGCGAGGACGGGAGCGTCGGGCGCGGCGATCGAGGCAACCACCACCAGCGCCGCGGCCGCGGGAGGCGCGCCCATGGTCGTGCGGTCGGCACCGAATGCGCAGACGGAACAGACCAGGGCCGGCGCACCGCCGGTCTCGGGCACGAGACTATGGTGGTGAAGGACCAGCTGCGCCGCGAAAAAGGCGACCAGCGCGACCACGAGGGCGAGCTTCAGACGCTGCACGCGAGCCACAGGATACCGCGTCGCGCGGCGGCGGGATGTGTGGAATATGTGTCGGGCAGGCTCGACTTCAATGCACTTCGTTAGGAGATCTGGCAAATGGCAACAGAGACCAAAGCAGTTCAGCAAGTGACCGACGGCGACTTCGACTCCGTGCTCAACGGCGGCAAGCCGGTCTTCGTCGATTTCTGGGCGCCGTGGTGCGGACCCTGCCGCATCATCGGTCCGATCATCGAAGAGCTCGCCCCGTCGTACGACGGCAAGGCGGTGATCGCGAAGCTGAACGTCGATGACAACCCGGTGGTGGCGCAGCGCTTCGGCGTCACGTCCATCCCGACGCTGATGATGTTCAAGGACGGCAAGCTCGTCGACCGCATGGTCGGCGCCGCGCCGAAGGGCGCGCTCCAGCAGTTCATCGATCGCAATCTGTAAAGCTCAATGCTCGGTTCGAGGTGCCGGGTGCCGCGTGCGCCCGGCACCCGCCGCGCGAACCGCGGCACCCGCCGCGCCAAATGCCAGGAGCTCTCCCTGGTACGTTTCCACGACCTCGGCGAAGGGCTGGTGGTCGGAGGTGTAGAGCACGGCCCGGTGGCGCAGGACCTCTTTCGGGATCATCAGCGCTCCGCCTCTCCCGTACGATCGCCGGTGCAGCTCCCATTGCGGTGGCAGCGGTGACCAGAGCAGCGTCGCCTCGATGGTGCGCCGGTACGGCGCGAGCTCGCGCACCACTTTTCCAAAGGGGATGTCGCTCGTGTCGAGGAGCTGATTCATCTTCGCCGTCAGCCGCGCCGGCACGTACCAGTTGTCCGCTTCCGACAGCACGTGCGCGCCGCAGCGCAGCCGCACCCGCCGGTACTTTAACTCCGCCGCATCGCTGACCCGCAGCCGCTGCAACTGCTCGGCGGACGGCTCCTTCGACACCGCCTCGACGCGGTCGACGACCACCGTCGGATCGACGGCCATTTCGTGATCGCGGCACCACTGCTCGAGCGTCGCCGTGGCACTCGAGGCCGCGAGAATGCCGGCGTTGAGCGTCTGCAGCAGCGCCAGCGCCTCGACCCGCGACTGATACGTGTCGGTCCACGTCTGCGCATCGGGCGCGCTCGCGCACGACCAGGCGCAGAGCGCGACGAGCAGGAGTGCGGCGAGGCGGCGCATGCGTCGCTACGGCTCCAGCCCGTAGTCGCCACGGGCGAGGCTCTCCACACCGTCGTCGCGCACGACGAAGGTGTCTTCGATGCGCACGCCGAGCTCGCGGTCGGGAAAGTAGAGGCCGGGCTCGATGGTGAGGATGTCGCCGGTCTCGATCAGATCTCGATTGTTGGGATTGAGCGCGAACGACGGCTTCTCGTGAATCTCCAGGCCGACGCCGTGTCCCAATCCATGCACGTAGCCGCTGGTCGTACGCGGGTCGCTGCGCAAGGTCGGGTAGCCTTTCTTCTCGAAGAAGTCGCAGACGAGCGCCTGGTAGGTCGAGGCGAGCTGCCCCGGCTTCATGGCGTCGCGCGCCCGGACGAAGGCTTCGTAGACGTCGGCATGGATGCGCCGCAGCTCGTCCGGAATCGGGCCGACGCAGAAGGTGCGCGTCAGATCGAAAAAGTAGCCGCTGCTCTTGTCGGCCGGAAAGATGTCGAGGACGATCGGCAGCGACGGGCGCACCGGCGCCGCGGCATCGCCGCGCGAGTGCGGCACGCCGGCGTCGCGCCCTTGCGACAGAATGGTCTCGTGATCTTCGATCATGCCGAGGCGCGCGATCTCGGAGGAGATGAACCGCTTGATGTCGCCGAGGGTCAGGGTGGCGCGCCAGTCGCGCAGCAGCGAACGGACGCCGTCGACCACCTGCTCGGTGCGCGCGCCGACGTCGCGGATCGCATCGACTTCCCACCGCTCCTTCCGCTTGCGCGCGAGCTGGATCAGATCTTCGCCGTTGCCGCGCCAGACGCGCCAGCCGCGGCGCTCGAGCGCCTCCACCACGCCGATGTAGAGCGCGAGCGGCGCGTTGCCGAAGAGCGCCACCGTCTCGCTCGCGCCGAGCTCGCGCAGCACCAGCCCGAACATCTCGCCGTACGCCTCGGCCGCATTGGCCGCGGTACGGAAGATCCGCTCATGGTCGAATTCGTGCACGAGCCGCACCGTCAGTCCGGTGGCGGCCGCCTCGTCGCGCTCCATCGGATAGGTGAGAAGCACCGGCTCGTGACCGGGGCGCTTGATCGCGTAGCCGCGCGTCACCTTCGCGCCGCGGGTGAGCCAGCGGAAGGCGGGATGCATCGCCTCGTGCATCGGCACGATCGCCGCATCGATTCCACGGTCGCGAAGGAGAGCATCGAGTTGCGACAGCATGGCGCGCGAGAATAGCAGGCGGGCATGACCGCTGTCAGAGTGATGTCCTACAACATCCAGGGTCACGCGGCCGCGCGGCGGGAAGACCACCTGCCGAAGCTCGCCGAAGTCATCGCCGCGGTGAAACCGGATGTCGTCGGATTGCAGGAAGTGCATTGCCGCACGCGCGTGGGACCCGTCCATCAGGGCGAGGTGCTGGCCTCGCTCACCGGCATGAACCTCTGGTTCGGCCGCAGTTGCGCGATGGACGGCGGCGACTACGGCAACGCCGTGCTCACCCGCGGCGAGATCACCGATGCCGCCGTGCATCCGCTGCCCGGCTCCGGCGAGCCGCGCTCGCTGCTGCAGACCGACATCCGCCTCGGCGAGGCGGAGTTCACCTTCTTCGTCACCCATCTCGCCGCCTGGGGACGGCTGCTGCGGATGGCGCGTCTGCGCCAGATCGCCACCCTGGGCGACATCACCGCGAAGGCGCCGCGTCCGCACGTGCTGGTCGGCGACTTCAACGTGCCGCCCGCCGCCGATGAGATCCGCGAGCTGCTCAACCATGGGCGGCTGCACCTCTGCGGCAATGTGAAGGAGGCGACGTTCCCGATGACGCGACAGCGGCTCGACTACATCTTCTGCGACGAGCCGTGGCAGCTCACGGCCGAACAGGTCATCCGGCGCGGGCCGTCCGATCATTGGGCGGTGGTCGTCGATCTGGAGCTGCGCGCATGATCCCGATCCCGATCTGGGCGGTGATCCTCGACGGCGTGATTCTGATCGTGCTGGTGCTCATCATCTGGTCGGTCAAGCGCCGCCGCCGCCCGCGCCTCGAGCTCGAGCGCACCGGCACCGACCAGCTTGCGCCGTCGCTCTCCGGCCTCACCCTCGGCACGCGCGTCGGCGGCAACAAGATCGAGCTGCTGCAGAACGGCGCCCTCTGGGACCGCATGCTCGAAGACATCGCCGCCGCGCGCGAGACGGTCAACTACGAGACCTTCCTGGCGAAGGACGGCGCGCTCGTGCAGCGCTTCACCGGCGCGCTGCTCGCGAAGGTGCGCGAAGAGGTGCAGGTGCGCGTGCTGCTCGACGGCCGCGGCGGCCGCACGTTCGGCAAGCCGCATCTGCGCGCGCTGCGCGAGGCGGGCGTGAAGGTGCGCTTCTACCATCCCACCTTGCTCTCGAACCTCGGCCTGCTGAACCAGCGCGACCACCGCAAGCTCTGCGTGATCGACGGCCGCATCGGCTACGTCGGCGGACATTGCCTGACCGACGACTGGCTCGGGAACGCGGAGGACAATAAGCACTTTCGCGACGTCACCGCGCGCGTCGAAGGACCGATCGTCGCCCAACTGCAGTCGGCCTTCTCGGAGAACTGGATCGAGGAGACAGGGGAGGTCCCGGGCGGCACGAACTTCTTTCCGGAGTTACATCCATGCGGCGATATGGAAGCGCACGTGGCCTTCCTCTCGCCGGCCGGCAGCCCGTCGACGCTCAAGCTGCTGCACTACATCCTCATTCACTCGGCGAAGAAGAGCATCACCATCCAGAACCCCTACTTTCTGCCCGACCCCGACGCGCGCAAGGCGCTGGTCGAGGCGGCGCAGCGCGGCGTCGAGGTGCGGGTGATGATTCCCGACGCGAAGGCCACCGACTCGCCCATCGTGCAGCACGCCAGCCACCATCACTACGGCACGCTGCTCAAAGGCGGCGTGAAGCTGTACGACTATCAGAAGACGCTGCTGCATCAGAAGGTCATCACCGTCGACGGCACCTGGTCGGCGATCGGCTCGACGAACTTCGACGACCGCTCCTTCGAGGTGAACGACGAGGTGTCGCTAACGGTTCACGACGAGCGGATCGCGCGCGAGCTGGAGGAGACCTTCGAGCGCGACCTCGCCGACGCCAAGGAGGTCGATCTGGAGGCGTGGAAGCGGCGGCCGGTCAAGCACAAGCTGCTCGACTTCAGCGCGTTCCTGCTCAACGAGCAGCTCTGAGGCCCGTTCGCCCGGCCCGTCTTGTGCTACGTTTCCCGTCGACCGCATGGAGTCGGAAGCACAGCAGCAGAGCAGGCGGTACCTCCTCACACTCTCGCTCGGCGCGCTCGGAGTCGTCTACGGCGACATCGGGACGAGCCCGCTGTACGCGTTTCGCGAGTGCTTCTCGCCCGAGCACCATCTCGCCGTGACGCCGCAGAACGTGCTCGGCATCCTCTCGCTGGTGTTCTGGTCGCTGGTCATCGTCATCTCCATCAAGTACCTCGTCTTCGTGATGCGCGCCGACAACCGCGGCGAGGGCGGCATCCTCGCCCTGATGTCGCTGGTGCGTCCGCGGCGCTCGTTCCGGCGCGGCGCGCTGCTCGGCCTCGGCCTCTTCGGCTCGGCGCTGCTCTACGGCGACGGCATGATCACGCCAGCCATCTCCGTGCTCAGCGCCGTGGAAGGTCTGAAGGTGGCCACGCCCGTCTTCCGTCCGTACGTGGTGCCGCTGACGATCGTCGTGCTGATCGTGCTGTTCACCGTCCAGAAGCTCGGCACCGCCCGCGTCGGCGCCTTCTTCGGGCCGGTGATGCTGCTCTGGTTCGGCGTGCTGGCGGTGCTCGGCGTCTGGCAGATCGCGCACGAGCCGCACGTGCTCACCGCCGTCCTGCCAACGCACGCGGTCCGCTTTTTCATCGACAACGGCCGCTTCGGTTTCCTCGTCCTCGGTGCGGTGTTCCTGGTGGTCACCGGCGGCGAGGCGCTGTACGCCGACATGGGTCACTTCGGCGCGCGCCCGATCCGCATCGCCTGGTTCTCGGTGGTCTTTCCGTCGCTGCTGCTGAACTATTTCGGCCAGGGCGCGTTCCTGATGCACACGCCGCTCGGCGCGGCCGAGCCGTTCTTCATGATGGCGCCGAAGTGGTCGCTCTATCCATTAGTGGGCTTGGCGACGGTGGCGGCGGTGATCGCCTCGCAGGCGGTGATCTCCGGCGCGTTCTCGCTGACGCGGCAGGCGGTGCAGCTCGGTTATCTGCCGCGCATCCGCATCCGCCACACCTCGGCGCGCGAGATCGGCCAGATCTACATCACCTCGGTGAACTGGCTGCTGATGCTGGCCGCGATCAGCCTCGTGCTCGCGTTCCAAAGCTCGTCGAATCTCGCCGCGGCGTACGGCGTGGCGGTGACGGCGACGATGGCCGTGACGACGATGCTCTACTCCGCGTATCGCCGCGAGCGTTCGAAGTGGACGTACGGCCGCGTGGCGCTGTTCGCGGTACCGCTGCTCACGATCGATCTCGCCTTCTTCGGCGCCAATGTGGTGAAGATCCTCGACGGCGGCTGGTTCCCTCTTGCGGTGGGGCTGTTCATCTTCACGCTGATGTCGACGTGGCGCGTCGGCCGGAAGATCCTCGCGGACAAGCTGGCCTCGCAGTCGATCTCGACGGACGACTTCCTGCGCGAGCTGGCGTCGAATCGCATTCCGCGCGTGCCGGGCACGGCGATCTTCATGTCGCGCCATTCGGACGGCGTGCCGACCACGCTGCTGCACAACATCAAGCACAACAAGGTCGTGCATCAGCGGGTGGTGCTGATGACGGTGGAGACGGAGGATCGCTCGCATCTCTCCGACGACGAGCGTTTCGACTGGAAGGAGCTCGGCCACGGGGTGTACCGGCTGATGCTGCATTTCGGATTCATGGAAGATCCGAACATCCCCAATTTTCTCGAGCGGATCGCCGACAACTCGCCGGTGACGTTCAACTCGATGGCCACCAGTTACTTCCTCGGCCGCGAGACGCTGATCCCGACCAAGAGTCCGGGCATGGCCATCTGGCGCGAGCATCTCTTCGCCTGGATGATGCGCAATTCGTCGAGCGCGTCCGCGTTCTTCTCGCTGCCACCGAACCAGGTGATCGAGCTCGGCGCGCAGGTCGAGCTCTAATCGCGCGCTACAGCCGCACGTCCGCTGGCAGCTCGAGCACCATGCGGTACGCGCTGACGGCGTGCGACGGATTGTTCATCACGCCTGACGTGCCGGCGAACAGCAGTTTGAACAGCCGGTAGATCTCTTCGCCGGCGCGCTCGATGATCTCGGCGCGATGTTCCATCCAGCGCGTGTGGCCGTTGCGCGCCCAGAGGTGATAGTTGTGGCGGTCGTTGTACACGCCGACCAGATTCATCTTCGAGCGATCGATCGCCTCCATCAGCTCCGGCATGTACGCCATCCGGAACGTCCCCGGCCAGACATGCTTGGTGATGAAGCTCGACGTCGCCACCGGCACTTTGCCCGCCGCGAAATCGAGATAGGCGCGCGCGCCCGGCGCGAGCAGCTCCGTGAAGCGCGCCATCACCCGCGGATAGTCGGAGAGATCCTCGATCACGCCCATGCAGGAGATGGCGTCGAAGCGGCGTCCCGGCTGAAACGTGAAGAAATCCTGATAGTGCGCCGCGGCGTCGTAGCCGTGGTCGGCGATGATCTTCTGCGTGAACGCGAGCTGATCGCGCGAGAGCGTGATGGCCGTGACGCGCACGCCGCGGCTGGCGCAGTAGCGCGTCATGCCGCCCCAGCCGCAGCCGATCTCCAGCAGCTCCATGCCGCGCTGCAACTGCAGCGACTCCCAGGCGAACTCGTACTTGCGCCGCGAGCTCTCCTCGAGCGTGTCGTCGTCGGTCAGGTAGATGCCGGGCGTGTAGGCGTAGTAATCGCGGTCGAGGGCGAGGATCTGGATGTTCTTCGAGTCGTAATGCTTGGCGATCCACGACGGATTGAGCCGCTCGCGGCCGAAGAGCAGCGGCTGGGCGCGCCGCCAGAGCTTGAGCCAGACGTTGCGATCCGACAGCAGATCGCGCAGCCACATCGCCTTGATGATGTCGCCCTCGATGTCGAGATCGCCGCGCACGTACGCGTCCGCGATGCGCAGCTCGGAAACGGAGCGCAGCGCGCGCATGCCGCGGTCGTTGTGAATCTGCAGCTCGAACTCCGGCGGGCCGTCGCCGACCACCACGCGCGAGCGCGGCGTCTTCACCGCGAACGCGCACGGCAGCGCGCCGCCGCGCGCGAGCATGCGGCTGAGCCAGGGCGCGATGTCGTCCGGAAGTTGCCGCGTGGCGGCGTCGATCGCTTTCTCCGACATGCGCCGGAGTTTACTACGGCCTTCCGGCATGATGGACCGAACTGCCGCGCGTTATCCTTCGCGCATGTCGTCCGCGGAGTCGATCCCACTTCCGAGCCGCGAGTCCTACTGGACTGCCTCACCCGATTTCCGCGCGCTCTGCCGCCGCAAGCTCGGCGCCTCGTTCGACTGGGCCGAGCCGCAGCTCGAGTCGATGGGCGAGCGCGCCGCCGCGGAAGTGGCCGATCTGGCGGTCATCGCCGACCGCGAGCGGCCGCGCCTCGTCACCCACGACGCGCGCGGCGTGCGCATCAGCCGCGTCGACTATCACCCGGCCTATCGCGAGATGGAGCGCATCGCCTACGGCTCCGGCATGATCTCGATGAAGTACCAGACCCACGATCATCCCGATGCCGCCACCTTCACCGGCTTCGCCCTCGGCTACCTGTTCGCGATGGCGGAGTCGGGCCTCTACTGCCCGCTCTGCATGACCGACGGCGTGGCGCGCGTGCTCACGCGCCACGGCACGCGCGAGCAGGTGCTGCGCGTCGTGCCGCGTCTCACCTCCGACGATCCGTCCACGCTCTGGACCGGCGGCATGTTCCTGACCGAGCGCGCCGGCGGCTCGGACGTCGGCGCGAACGAGACGCTCGCGCGCAAGGACGCCGACGGCACGTGGCGGCTCACGGGACACAAGTGGTTCTGCTCGAACGTCGACGCGCAGGCGGTGCTCGTTACCGCGCGCGTCGAGAACGGAGGCGAAGGGACGCGCGGGCTGCGCACGTTTCTCCTCGAGACGCGCGACAACCCCGGGTTCACGATCGAGCGGCTGAAGGAGAAGCTCGGCGTGCGCTCGATGGCGACGGGCGAGGTGACGTTGACGGATGCGCGCGCCGAGGAGGTGGGCGGATTCGGAGCGATGACCGACATGCTCAATCTGTCGCGGCTGTACAACGCGGTGGCGGCGTGCGGCGTGATCGGACGGGCGGTGTACGAGGCGCGGCATTACATCGAGCGGCGGCAGGCGTTCGGACGTCCGATCATCGAGTTCGCGCTGGCGCAGGAGACGTTCTTCGATCTGGAGGCGGAGCACATCGCCGCGCTGCTGCTGACGTTCGAGACGGTGGAGTGTCTCGCCCGCGCCGACGCCGGCGACGAAGAGGCCGCGCGGTTGCTGCGGCTGCTCACGCCGATCGCGAAGGCGGTCACCGGAAAGCTGGCGGTGCCGTGCGTGTCGGAGGCGATGGAGCTGGTCGGCGGCAACGGGTACATCGAGGAGAGCGTGCTGCCGCGGCTGTTGCGCGACGCGCAGGTGCTGCCGATCTGGGAAGGTGCCACGAACATCCTGGTGCTCGACGCGTTGCGCGTGCTGCACAAGGACGGCACGCACGAGCTGCTGCTCGCGCGCATCCGCAAGCACTTCCCGCGCGAGGCCGACGCGCTCGCATACACGTTCGCCTCACTCGACGAGCCCGACGCCCGCGGCTGGATCGACCGCCTCGCCCGTCTGTATCAACTCACGCTGCTCGTGGAAGCCGACCACGGCGAATACGCCGACCGCCTGACGAACCGCCCACTCGGCCTGATCCCCGGCGCGCGTGCTTGGTTGTAGGCTACAGGGATACGACGGGGGGCCTCCGGCGGCCGGGGCCACGGGCCCCGGACCCCGTCTGTTGGCCTAGCCTCCGCGACACTGCCTTCCAAGCTCGCGACACAGTGTCGCGGAGGCTAGGCCAACCAATGGGGTCT
>DASVQE010000041.1:0-5008 GCA_036389275.1 Thermoanaerobaculia bacterium | reverse complement strand
GCCTCCGCGACACAGTGTCGTGAGCTTGGAAGGCTGTGTCGCGGAGGCTAGGCCAACCAAATGGGGTCTGGGGCCCTCGGCCCCAGCCGCCGGAGGCCCCCGGTCGTTCCCATCCGCCAAAGACGTCAGCGTTTCATTCGTTTCTGCATGTACGCGATGACGGTTTTGCTCACGCCTGCTTTCGACAGCGCGATCAGCGCGTCGGGCGTCACGTCGAACTCCACGTGCTGCGCGCCGTCGATGGCCAGGATGATGTTGTCGTCGGCCAGTCCCGCTTTCGCCAGCTCGATCACCGTCTGATTGCGCATCGCCTTCGCTGCCGGTGTGGTGGTGGTGGTGCGCGAGGTTGTGGTGGTGGTGGTCGTGCGCGAGGCCGTGGTCGCGGCGACGCCCGGCGTCCAGCGCTCGTACTTTGCGACCGAGTCGGTGAGACGCGTCAGCGGAACGCCGATGTTCCCGGAGGAGAGCAGGCTCGAATAACCGCTGCGGAACAGCTCCTCGCCTGGATTCATGCTGACTGCGGATTGGTAATGCTGCTGTGCTTCGCGCAGCAGCGCGAGCGCGGCGTTGCGATCGTCGGTCTTGTAGCCGAGCGCTTCCTTGGCCACGCCGATGGCGTACTGCCGGAACGCCTCGTCCTTCGGATTGCGATTCTCGGGCACCGACTGCACCGCGCTCAGGTAATGCTGCCAGTCGCCGCTCTGGGCGTAGGCGATGAACGGCTCGAACGTCGAGCGCGGCAGGAGCACGCTGACGCGATCCTGCGTCGGCACGAGCTGCGAGGCCACGCTGCGCGCCGCCTTCTTCAGCATCTCTTCTTCGAGCGCGCTCGGCGCCGGCGCGGAATCGTAGTCGCCGTAGGTCTGGCGGAAGTTGTCGTCGAGCGTGCCGCTGGCGACGTCGCGCGACTTGTCGGCGATCTCGAACGAGCCGGTCAGACTCGCTGTCAGCACCTTCCGCTGCTTCTGCACGGCCACGTTGCTGTAGACCGGCTTGGTCTCGTACTTTTGCTTCGACTCGTTCCACTCCTGCTTCGTGCCGGTCTGCCGCCGCTCGTAGTCGGTGTACGTCTCCCACGACTCGTGCGACTCGACGCGGTCGAGCGACACCTCGACCGTCACCTCCGGCTTTCCCGACTCCGCCAGCGTGCCGGCGCCGGCGAGGATCGCGTCGGAAATGTAGCGCGTGAGCGCGGCCGCGTCGTCGCTGTCGGCGCCGCGCGCCGCCTCGACATTCACGCGCACGCGCCGCGCGCCGGCGTTCGTGCCCGGCGGAATCGTGCGCGTCATCTCCACCGCTTTCTTCTTGAAGCCGAAGCCTTCGCGGGCGGAGAGCGGGACGGCCAGCGTGACGAGAAGCAGCGCAGCCAGGACTCGCTTCATGCGGGAAATGCTAACGCACTCGCCGCCGCGTCGCCGCCAGCCAGACCAGCGCCGAGACCCCGAAGGCGATCCAGAGAATCACCCACGCCCGATGCGCCGACTCCAGCCAGTTCCCGATCGCCAGGGTGAACGCCCAGAGCGCGTAGACGAGCAGAAAGACGCGGCGGTGATGCGCGTCGTCGTCGACGCCGGCCGCGATGCTCGCGCCGAGGATCAGCGTCGGCACGAGACCGAACAGGAGATTGAGCAGGAGCGGCACGGATCAGCGGTACCGCAGGTCGATCACTTTTCGCACCGCGTCCTTCGCCGCGCCGGGAAGGTTCTGCACGCGCGTGAGGACGTCGTTGAAAGCGTGCGACTCGCCGCCGTGCTTGAAGCATTCGGCGCAGCGCGGCAGGTTGGTGAAGTCGCGGCGACCGAAGGCGGACTGCATCTCGGCGAAGCGCGGGCCGTCGAGGATTTCCTGCAGCGTCTGCGTCTTCAGATCGCCGAGGATCTGATCGCCGTGGGCGTCGTAGCAGCAGTGCGTGACCCGGCCGTCGGCGAAGACCACCACCCAGGTGAAGAACGCGCCCTGCACGCAGCCGTAGAACTTGCCGTGCAGATCGGTCTCCTCGTTCACGTCGAGCGCCTCGCAGGTCTTCTCGATCACGCGCGCGTTGCGGTACTGCTTGAGATCGAAGAGCCGCTTGAAGTCGTCGACGGTCTCGTCGAGCGTCAGGCGCGAGCGCATCTTCTGGATCTCGATCCGCAGCGGGTGCCCTTTCGCCTGCGCGAGAAACTTGCGCGTGAGGTCGACCAGCTTGTCGAAATCGCCGCCGGTGCGGAGCTGCGGATAGACCTTCGGGTCGATCGAGTCGACGCAGATGCGGATGCGCTTGAGCGGCGAGGCCAAGAGCTTCGCCCCGACCTCCTCCGTCAGCACCAGGCCGTTGGTCGAGAGGCTCGCCTCCGGAAAGAGACGGATGGCGTCGTCGATGCGCGCGTAGAGCAGCGGCTCGCCCATCTCGTGCAGCCACTTGAGCTTGAGGCCCGCGCCGTGGATCTCGCGCTCGGCCTTCTCCACGAGCGGCCACTCCATGTCCTCGTACGGACGGCGCAGCACCGGCAGCGGGCACATGCCGCAGCGGAGGTTGCACTTGGAGGTGAGCTCGAGGCCGACCTTGATCCGGGAAGGAGAAACCTTCATTCGCCTGAAACCAAGCGCTTCATCAGCGCGCCGTATTCCGCCCACGAGTAGCGCCGCGCCGACTCCGCCGCCGCGCGCTCGATCGACGGGCGATCGCCGCGGGCGAAGAACGCGTCGACGGCACGCGCCAGCGCGGCCGGATCTTCGGGCGGTACGAGCATGCCGTTGCGGCCTTCCTCGATGATCTCCGGCAGCCCGCCGACACGCGTGGCGATGACCGGCCTCGCGAAGTGAAAGGCGGTCAGGGCGACGCCGCTCTGCGCTTCGATGCGATACGGCGCGAGCACGACGTCGCACGCCGCAAAGTAGGTGGCGATCTCCGCATCGGGGATGAAGCGGAAGTCGAAGCGGACGCGGTCTCCGGCCAGACGGCGGTACTCCTCGGCGGCGCCGAACCATGCTTCGCCGGCGACCAGCAGCGTGACCTCGCGCTGCAGCAGCGGCCAGGCGCGGAGCGCGATGTCGAGACCTTTGAATGGGCGGACGTGGCCGAAGAAGAGCGCTACGTTGCCGCGCAGTCCGAGCTGCGCGCGCGCGTCGCCGCGCGACGGGATCGCGCCGCCGAGCTCGTGGACGGGGAGGAAGGTTTTGACGATGCGTGGCTTGTCATCCCGAGCGGAGCGAGGGAACTGGGGCTCGGGCGGCGCGCCATGCACGCGCCACGAGCGCCGCCCGCCCAGGTCCCTCGCTGCGCCCAGGTCCCTCGCTCCGCTCGGGATGACACGGCGGCGGGCGTCGTCGGCTTCGCTCTGCGCGTGCACGACCAGCACGTCGCCGCGCCGCAGTACGCGGTTCGTGAGAAACCGCTTCCACGCCGCCGGCTCCTTGTCGCCGATGTTGTGGCACTGCAGCACCACGCGCGTCGTCCGCGGCAGCAGCGCGAGCAGCACGAGATACGGCAGCGCCCACACCCACACCCACCACACGAAAATCACCGCCTGCGGCTTCGCGCGCCGCAATCGCAGGCCCACGCGAATCCACGTGATCGGGTTGATCACATCGAGCGCAAAGTCCGCGCGCTCGAATCGCGGCAACGTCGCATCGACATCATCACGGCCCGGATAGAAGCGCTTCGGAAATTGTCGCGCGAACGACACGACCTCGCATCCCAACTCCTCGGCCAGTCGTGTCGTGCAGTACGCAATGCCGGCGCGGTATGGGTAGACGGGGCCGATCAGGACGGTCATGCCGCCGACAGGAAATTCACCACCGTCGACTGCAGGTACGCACCCCACGTCCGCCAGTCGAAGACCAGCGACGACGACATGAAGCAGGAGTGTGTGCAGTGGCACTCCTTCGCCCGGATCGAGCGGCGCTGCTCGTCGGCGGCCGGCGAGAACCAGAGCGCGTTCCAGTCGTAGCCGGCGTCGCGCACGTTGCCGACCGGGTCGCGCAGCTCGCACATGCGCACTTCGCCGCGCGCGTCGAGCACGCCGGAGACGCGTCCGGCGTGGCACGGCCGCACCTGCGTCTCCTGCTCGAGGACGGCCAGCTCCATGCGCCGCGAGTAGACCTTCACGAATTTCAGGAAGCCGTCGTAGTTGCGGTAGCCGCTCCAGTACGACTCGAGCTTCGGCAGCAGCTCGCGATAGCGCTCGGTGGTGATCGGCTGGATGTTCTTGTCGGGCTGATCGCCGCGCAGCATCTCGAAGGAGTGGAAGGAGACGTCGGGGAAATCGCGGCGCACGCCTTCGCACAAGGCGTCGAGATCGTCGGCGTTGTAGGTGCACAGACACGTGTGCACGTTCACGGTGAGGTTCGCGTAGCGCGCGCGCAGCGGCATGAGCAGCGCGTAGGTCTTCTTCGATTTTTCGTAGTTGCCTGGCACGCCGCGGATCCAATCGTGTTTCTCGCCGATGTGGTCGATGGAGAGGTTCACGACGATCTGCGTCGACGGGCAGCGCTGCAGCGTGGCCTCGACCTGCCGCGCGATCAGATCGCTGGTGATGGCGCCGGTCGGGATGGTGATCTGCTTGACGTGGTTGTTCGTCGAGAGGAACTCGCAGATGTCGGGCAGGTCGCGCCGCAGGAACGGCTCGCCGCCGCTCATGACGATGAAGAGGAGGTCGCCCATGGACGACAGGGTCTTCTTGATCTCGTCGAAGGAGAGCTCGTGCTCTTTGTTTTTCCGGAGCTGCTCCCAGTTGAAGCAGGTGCGGCAGAAGGAGTTGCAGTCGTACGTCAGGCCGAGGATGAGATAGACCGGCTGCATGCCTCGCTTGTCGACGAGGTAGCGGAGGTACGGAAGCTTGTCAGAAAACTTCATGCGCGCGCCGGGTGGAACCCGGCGGCAAGTGTACGCAATTCCGTGCGGGTAGGAGAACGACGGGAGGCCTCCGGCGGCTGGGGCCGAGGGCCCCAGACCCCGTCTGGTTGGCCTAGCCTCCGCGACACTGTGTCGTGAACTTGGAAGGCAGTGTCGCGGAGGCTAGGCCGA
>DASVQE010000040.1:0-49008 GCA_036389275.1 Thermoanaerobaculia bacterium | reverse complement strand
TGCCGCTGCGCGCGCGCCGCTTCGGCCGCGCGCGCGCGGCGGCGGTGAAGCTGGTCATCAAGAGGTGATGCGATGGTGGAAGTGGCCACGCGCAACGCGGTCCGCAACGACGAATGGGAGCTCTCCGAGTTGATCGCGCATCTCTCCGCGGAGCTCGACGAGACGAGCGACGCGCTCGCGCTCCGCTCGCTGCGCCGCGACTCGACGCATCACAGCGTCTCGGTGGCGTTCGAGCTGAACGTCTACTCGCGCTTCGACGCGTCCGCGCGCAAGGTGCTGTTCCGCAGCGCGCAGCCGGGTGAAGAAGGAGCGAGCCGGCTCAAGCTGGAGCTGGCGCCGCTGCCGAGCGAGCAGCTCCAGGCGCAGGCGCAGGAGGTGCTGCGCACGCGCGGCGCGCCGACGACGCCGCCGCCCGTGACATGATCGCGGCATGCGCCGCCTCGCACTGCTGCTCGCACTGACCGCGCTCGCCTGCACGACGACCAAGCCGACTCCCGACACAGTCGCGGGACTGGCCGAGGAGCAGTGGCAGCATCAACTGCTCAGCGACGCCGGCGCGCGCGCGAGCCTCGGGCTGCCGATCGAGCATCTGCCGGACGTCACGTTTGCGAACACGCAGCGCGAAGCGGACTTCGCGCGCGGCATGCTGGCGCGCATCGAACGCATCGACGCGACGCAGCTCACCGAAGACGACCGCATCACGCTCGACGTGCTGCGGCATCGCCAGCAGCACGCCATCGACGAGCCGCGCTGGTACTGGCACACGTTCCTCGTCACGCCGTACGCGACGCCGATCGTCGGCATCGACACGATCCTCGGCGCGCGGCCGCTGCGCACGCAGTCCGACCTCGACAACTACCTGCATCTCCTCGATGAGTACGCGCTCTTCATCGACCGCATCGCCGGCGTCGTGCGCGAGCAGGAGCAGCGCGGCATCCGCGTGCCGAAGCTGGAGCTGCCGGCGGTGCGCGCCACACTGGCCAGTCTGCGCGGCGTCTCGCTCGTGCCCGACGAGGCGCGGCTCGCCGCGATCGACGGCGCGGCGCGCGACACGTTTCTCGCCACCGCGCGGCAAAAGGCGCAGACGAAGATCGAGCCGGCCTTCGCGCATCTGGTCGACCTCTTCTCGCCTGCCTACGAATCGGCGGCGCCGGAGCGCGTCGGCGTGATGAACCAGCCCGGCGGCGCGGAGGCGTACCGCGCGCTGATCCGGCTGCAGACGACGCTCGATCTCGATCCGGACGAAGTGCACGCCCTCGGCCTTCGCGAAGTGGAGCGCATCGAAGGCGAGATGGCGAAAGTGCGCGAGCAGCTCGGCTTCCGCGGCACGAGCGCCGACTTTCGCCAGTTCGTGCGCAGCGATCCGCGCTTCTTCGGCAAGTCCGCCGACGAGATCGGGCAGAGGCTCGGCGCGTACGTGAAGAAGATCGAGCCGCACATCGACGCGTACTTTGCGACGAAGCCGCGCGCGCCGTACGACGTGCGCAGACTCGACCCGAACCTCGAAGGCTCGATGACCTTCGGCTACTACCAGCAGCCGACGGCGAGCGATCCGGCCGGGCATTACTTTTACAACGGCTCGAAACCCGATCAGCGCAGCATGCTCTCCGCGGCGTCGCTGATGCTGCACGAGCTGGTGCCGGGACATCACTTCCAGATCAACCGGCAACTCGAGAACGCCTCGCTGCCGCGCTTCCGCAGCCGCTCGTTCGACAACGTCTTCATCGAGGGTTGGGGCGAGTACGCCGCGACCCTCGGATGGGAGATGGGGCTCTTCGACGATCCGTACGACCGCTACGGCCGGCTGATGATCGAGATGATGATGGCCTGCCGGCTGGTGGTCGACACCGGCATGAATGCGAAAGGATGGACGCGCGAGCAGGCCATCGATTTTCTGCGCGCGCACACGCTGCTCTCCGAGACCGAGCTGGCCACCGAGACGCTCCGCTACTCCGTTGACATTCCGGCGCAGGCGCTCGCGTACAAGATCGGCAGCCTGCGCATGCTGGAGCTGCGGCGCCGCGCGGAACAGCAGCTCGGCAGCCGCTTCGACGTGCGCGCGTTTCACGAGTGGATGATCGGCAGCGGATCGATGCCGCTGCCGGCGCTCGAGGCGCACATCGAACGGATGATCGCGCAGGCGAAGTGACTACGCGGCGCGCTTGAGTCGTTTCGCGACCATGCGCTTCAAGGTCAGGGCGTTGTCGACCGCGTACGCCGAGTCGTCGTTGTCAAAGTAGACATAGATGGCCTGCAGGGTGCGGCTCCACGACTTGATGCGCGCGGCCCATTCGGCGAGCTGCTCGTCGCTGTAGCTCCCCTGATACTTGAATGCCGTAGGTCCGTGGAGACGGATGTACGTCCAGTCGGCGGTGAGCTCGATCGGCGAGTGATAGCCGGCCAGCTCGTAGATGCAGAAGGCGGCGTTGTACTTGCGCAGGACGTCGTAGACCTGCTGCGTCATCCACGTCTCGTTGCGCAGCTCGAAGGTGTAGCGATGCTCGCGCGGCAGAAGGCGGAGGAACTCTTCGAGCCGCTCGACGTTCACTTTCCAGCCGGGAGGCAGTTGCCAGAGGATCGGGCCGAGCTTCCAGCGCAATCGCTCGGCGCGCGGCATGAAGTTCACGAGACCCCGCTCCGGATCCTTCAGCTTGATCATGTGCGTGAGGAAGCGGCTGCCTTTGACGGCGTAGAGAAAATCGTGCGGCGTGTTCTTGCGCCACGCGTCGAACGTCGACTCGTTCGGCAGTTGGTAGAAGGTGTTGTTCAGCTCCACCGTGTCGAAGTCGCGCAGGTAGTGCGCGAGCATGTCGGACGACTTCGTGCCGGCCGGGTAGTAGCGGCCGAGCCAGTGCTTGTAGTGATAGCCCGACGTTCCGATGCGGATCTCTGCTGGCATGTCGACGCTCCACGTGTGGCGCGCGCGCGGCGGTGAGGCCGCGCGCGCGGACGTTGATTACTGCTGCGGACGATTGTTGTTGGTGATGACGGTACGGCCGTTCGTGCTGGTGACGCGCACCGGGGCGGTGATGCGGCCCGAGGCGCGGCTCGAGGTGGACACGCGCGCACGCGCGCTGCGCGTGGTCGTGCCGGTCGTCGCCGTCGTGTTCGCAGTCGTCGCCGTGGTGTTGGCGGTGATGCCGGAGGTCACGCCTGCATTCGTCACTGCACTGCTCACCGCCGTGCCGCTCGACGCAGCCGTGGTCGTGGTGCCGGTGCCGAAACCGCTCGCCGCGAAGGCAGGCAGCCCGCTCGTCGCCGCCGTCACCGGAGTGACGAGGCTGGACGATGCGGTCGGCGTGAGCGTACCGGTGCTGGCTACCGTGGTGGTGCCACCCGCGACGGGAGCGGCGACGCCTGCCGCGGTGCCGGGGCCGGCGGCGAAGACGCCGGGGCTCACGGGCAGCGCCGCGGTGGTCGGCGTCAGCGGAAAGGTGTTGGTGGTGAAGGTGGCCGCGTTGCCGGCGTTCGTCACGCTGTTGACGCCCGTGGCAACGGTGCCGGTGGCCGGCGAGACCTGGCTCGAGGTGATGCCGCTGCTGATGCCGCCGGCGGTCGCGCCGCTGACGCCGTTGCTGATGATCGCGCCGTCGGCCGTGACCGCGCCGATGATCGCGCCGCCGTCAGCACCGCCTCCGCTATTGACGATGGCCGGCGTCGCAGGAGAGCTGATCGACGAGTTGACGGTGATCTGCGGATTGGTCAGCAGCGCCGGGTTGATGCCACGGCCGGTGTTGCTGTCGGAGAGATAGCCGCGTCCGCTCGAACCGGGATTCACCGTGCCGAGGTAACGGCCGCTCAGGCCTTGATGCCCGGCCATGATCGCCGCGGCGCGGTCGGCGCGCGAGAGACCGCTGGTGCCGGCGAAGCCGTTGCTCGGCGCGACGACGCCGCGGCTGGTGCCGGCGAAGCTGCTGCTCGCGACCTGCACGCTCTGGCGCGCGGTGACGCGCGGCATCGCTTCGAAGTAGGTCGATGCCGAGGTCATCGGCGGCGGAACGACGCTGCCGGACGAGGTGCCGTTGGCGGTTCCGGCGGTCGGCGCGACGTTGTTCACGCCCGGTCCGCCGGTGGCCGGCTCGCCGTCTCCGCGCATGTGATTGGTGGTGCAGCCAAAGGCTGCGAGCGAGACCGAAAGCGACGCCGCAAGCAGCGTCTTCGCGAACGGCGTTCGCTCAGCTAAGCTTTTCATTTTTCTAGAGTTGCGCATGTCATCTCCTTTTCGGGTCCATGCATCGGTTTCGTTGTTATTTAGAGCAATGAGCGTGCCCCGAAAAGGAGTTTTTCGGAGTTCTTCGGAGTTCCTCGCGTGCGCGCCCGCCGCGCCCGCTACAATCGCCCCATGTTCCCCATTCGCGCCCGCGGCAGCTCCGTTCGCTTGGAGATCGTCGGCGGCGTCACCACCTTCGTCTCGATGGCCTACATCATCGTGGTCAATCCGGCCATCCTCTCCTTTGCCGGGATTCCGCAGGGGCCTTCGACGGTGGCGACGATTCTCACGGCGGTGTTCGGGACGTTGCTGATGGGGCTGTATGCGAACCGGCCCATCGCGGTGGCGCCGTACATGGGTGAGAACGCGTTCGTCGCCTTCGGCCTGGCCGCGTTTCACATCACTTGGCAGCAGCGCCTCGGCGCGGTGTTCGTCAGCGGGATCGTCTTCCTCGTCATCACGCTCCTCGGCGTGCGCACGTGGCTCGCGCGCGCGGTGTCGCCGTCGATGAAGCACAGCTTCGCCGCCGGCATCGGGCTCTTCCTCACCTTCATCGGCCTCTACGAGAGCGGCATCGTGAAGAACGCGCAGGCGGTGCCGGTGCAGCTCGGCGACGTCCGCTCGACGCCGGTGCTGCTCGCCATCGGCGGCTTCATCCTCATCGCCGCGCTGCTCTACCGCCGCATCCCCGGCGCGATCGCAATCGGCATCGCCGTCACCGCCATCGCCGGCGCGCTCCTCGGCGCCGGTCACGCGCCGAAGGCCATCGCCGCACTTCCCTTCACCGGCGCCTACGATCTCGCGCCCATCGCCTTCCAACTCGACGTCGCCTCGGTGCTGCGCCTCAGCTTCCTCCCGATCCTGCTGACGCTTTTCCTGATGTCGCTCCTCGACACCCTCGGCACGCTGGTCGCGCTCGACACGGCCACGAATCACGAAGGCGATCTGCGCAAGCCGATGCTCGTCGACGCGCTCTCGTGCATGTTCAGCGGTCTGGTCGGCACCTCAACCAGCGGCGCCTACATCGAGTCGTCGACCGGCATTCGCGAAGGCGCGCGCACGGGCCTCGCGGCGGTGGTGACGGCGGCGCTCTTCGCGCTCTCGCTCTTTTTCATCCCGCTGTTCGAGCCGATGCAGTCGCTGCAGTACGCGTACGCGCCGGCGCTGCTGATCGTCGGCATGCTGATGGTCGGCGCGGTGGCGCGCATCGACTTTGACGATCTCACCGAGCTCGTGCCGGCCTTCACCACCATCGTGGTGATGGTCTTCACCTTCAACATCGCCAATGGACTGACGGCAGGCCTGCTGCTCTATCCGATCATGAAGCTGCTGGCCGGGCGCGCGCGCGAGCTCTCCGCCGGCGCGGTCGTGCTGGCGCTGCTGTGCGGTTTGTATTACGCCTTCGGCCTGCCGCATTAAGTGGCACTCGCCGTGCTCGTTTGCACGGCATGAAAATCCTCGTCACCGGCGGTACAGGAGTGATCGGCGAAGGCGCTATTCCGGAGCTGCTCGCGCGCGGACATCAGGTGCGGCTGCTCTCCCGTCATGCCGATGAAGACGCGAAGCAGTGGCCGGGCGTCGAGCCGTTCCGCGGCAACGTCGCCGACGCCGCCTCGCTGAACGGCGCCGCATCGGGTTGCGACGCGGTGCTGCACATCGCCGGCATCGTCAATGAGGATCCGCCGAAGCTTACCTTTCAATCGGTGAACGTCGACGGGACGCAGCACATGATCGATGCAGCGAGACGCGCCGGAGTGCAGCGCTTCGTCTTCGTCTCATCCCTAGGCGCAGATGTCGGCGCATCCGACTATCACCAGTCGAAGGTCGCCGCGGAGCGGCTCGTCGAAGGCAGCGGACTGCGCTGGACGATCATCCGTCCCGGCAACGTCTACGGCCCGGGCGACGAAGTGATCTCGCTCATCCTGAAGATGGTGCGCGCGCTGCCGGCGGTGCCGGTGATCGACGACGGCGCGCAGGAGTTCCAGCCGATCTGGCACGAGGATCTGGCGAAGATCCTCGCCGCGGCGGTGGAGCGCAACGACATCAACGCGCAGATCCTCGAGGCGGCCGGCCCGGAGATCACCACCATGAACGATCTCCTCAAACGCTTCGGCACGATCACCGATCGCTCGCCGCTGCGCGTGCCGGTGCCGATGGCGCTGGCGCAACTGACCACGAAGCTCGGCAGCATGGCCGTCGACTTACCGTTGGACGAACAGAAGTTGACGATGCTGCAGGAGACGAACGTCATTCGCGGCAAGAACGCCGCGGAGATCCTCGGCGTGCAGACCACGCCGCTCGACCACGCGCTGCGGCTGCTGGCCGATGCGCTGAAGGAAGTGACGCCGGACGAAGGCGTCGGCTCGCTCGAGCACAAGAAGTTCTACGCCGACGTGCGCGGCTCGAAGCTCTCGCCGGCGGCGCTGATGAAGGAGTTCCGCGAACGGGTGAACGACTTCATGCCGCTCGAGTTCGTGGCGGAGCCGGGCGCGGCGACGCGCATCGAGCGCGGCGCGACCCTCACCGGCTCGCTGCCGCTGCGCGGCAACTTCCAGGTGCGCGTGGAAGTGGCCGAGCCGACGCACGTGGTGCTGGCCACGATCGAAGGGCATCCGCTGGCGGGCATCGTCGAGTTCACCACCAGCAGCGAAGGCGACGCGCTGCGCTTCTCGATCGACATCTTCGCCCGCGCCTCAAACGTCATCGACTGGCTGGCCGTGCGCACCATCGGCGCGCCGGCGCAGAACGCGAACTGGCGCGCGGTCGTGCAGCGCGTGATCGACTTCACCGGCGGCACCTCTGACGGCGTGCACGAGGAGAAGGAGAAACTCGAAGGCGCCGACGCCGAACGGGTCGAGCAGCGGGTGCGCGAGCTGGTGCAGGAGCGGACGCGCGACGAGACGCCGCAGGCGGCGCCGAAGCCGGCGTGAGCGGCTGACGCTGCGCGCGGCCGCGGCTGCACGCACGCGCGACGCTCGACGCGCAAACGCTGCTCCGTGCGCATCAGCGGGAGCTGTTCGCGAAGCTGCGGGCCATCCGCTCGCCGGGCGACGCGAAGCGGATGTCGTGCAATGTCCAACTTACGCGCGCATGTGCGTGAACTCCTGCCTGAGCTACTTCCCGAACACGCGCCGCAGCGCACTCTTCGCCGCCCAGTAGCCGCACATGCCGTGGACGCCGCCGCCCGGCGGCGTCGAGCTCGAGCCGATGTAGAGGCGCTCGTTCGGCGTCGCGTAGGGATCGCGCTTCGGGAACGGGCGCGTGAGGAACTGCAGCATCGTGTTCGCACCGCCGGCGATGTCGCCGCCGACGAAATTCGCGTTGTGCCGTTCGTACTGCGCAGTGTTGATGGTGCGGCGCGCCAGGATGCGGTCGCGGAATCCCGGCGCGAAGCGTTCGATCTGCCGCTCGATGGCCTCCGTCGCATCCTCGGTCGAGCCGTGCGGCACGTGGCAATACGCCCAGCCGGTGTGCTTGCCGGCCGGCGCGCGCGTCGCGTCGAACATCGACTGCTGCGCGCAGAGGACGAACGGCTTGTCGGTCATCTTCCCGTTGAACACCGAGTGCTCGTGCCGCGCGATCTCCTCGATCGTGCCGCCGACGTGCACCGTCGCCGAGCGCGCGCACTCGGCCGCCTTCCACGGAATCGGACCGTCGAGCGCCCAATCGATCTTGAAGACGCCGGGGCCGTAGCGGAAATGGCGCAGGCGCTTCACGTAGCGCGACGGCAGCGCGTCGCCGGCGAGGTCTGCGAGCTGCCGCGGCGTGACGTCGAAGATCACTGCGCGCGACTGCGGAACGTCGCGCAACGACCGCACCGGATGCGAGGTGCGGATCACGCCGCCGAGCGATCGCAAGTAGGCGGCCATAGCGTTGACGATCGCCACCGAACCGCCTTTCGCCGCCGGCCAGCCGGTGGCGTGGCCGGCCAGCATCAACACCAGTCCGAACGAGGCGGAGCCGGCGTGCTCGAGCGGCAGGAACGAGTGCGCGGCCGAACCGCCGAGGAGCGCGCGGGCGTGATCGGTGCGAAAACGACGCGCCAGACGGAGCGCCGGCTGCAGGCCGAGGAGGCCGAAGTGCGCCATGAGAAACGGATGCTTCGTGAACGGCGAGATGGGTCGGAGGATCTCGTCGAGGAGTGTCGAGGCATTGCGCGCGAACGAGCCCATGGTGGCGCGATACGCGGCGGAGTCGGCGCCGAGGCGGTCGGCGGTGGCGTCGAGCGACTGCTCGAGCGTGGCCGCGCTGCCGTCGTCGAGCGGATGGGCGATCGCGGCCGGCGAGAACGCCCACTCGAGGCCGAACTGCGCCAGCGGAAGACTGCACATGAACGGCGACACCACACCCATCGGATGAATCGCCGAGCAGATGTCGTGGCGGAATCCCGGCAGCGTCACTTCCTCGGTGCGCGCGCCGCCGCCGATGGTCTCCTTCTCCTCGAGCACGAGCACCGACACGCCGGCGCGCGCGAGCACGATCGCCGCGGCGAGCCCGTTCGGACCGGACCCCACCACGACGGCATCGAACGTTTCGGTCACGCCGCGCATCTTTCAAGCAGCGCGCCTGACGAATCGCCGCGGCAGGCGTCTGAACCAGTATGCCCACCCTGGTCCTCGCCTGTTGTCTGCTTGCCGCCGTCACCGCTGAAGCGAAACGGGCGCTCACCGTCGACGATCAGTTCCGCATCGTCACGCCGGCCGATCCGATGCTCTCGCCCGACGGCCGCTGGGTGCTCTACGCGCTCGACTCGATGGACGCGGAGAAGAACGCGCGCCATCGCACCTACCGCCTGCGCGCGACGAACGGCGACGACGAGCGCGAGCTGCTGCGCGAAGGCGACGGCTCGCCGATGTGGAGTCCCGACTCGCGCTCGCTCTTCTTCGTGCGCGGCGGACAACTCTTCGAGCAGCCGCTGAGCGGCGGCGACGCGGTGCAGCGCAGCCACATCGAAGGAGAGAAGCCGTGGTCGTGGCAGCTCGCGCGCGACGGCAAGTCGCTGCTGGCCATCCGCTCCGACGACAAGTCCGATGCGCCCGGCGCGGCGAGCGACGTCACCTTCGTCGACGAAGGGTCGAACGCGCAGACGCGCTACGCGTGGGACAACCTCTACCGCTTCGATCTCGCCAGCGGCGCGTTGACGCGCGTGACGCAGCGCCAGTGGTCGATCGACTCGGCCGACCTCTCGCCCGACGGCACGCGCGCGGTCGTCGCCGCGCGTCCCGACAACGGCCGCAACACGCGCTGGAAGATGGAGCTCTTCGTCATCGATCTGGCCAGCGGCGCGGTGCGGCAGCTCACGCACAACCGCGCGCCGGAGTCGACGCCGCGCTGGTCGCCCGACGGCACGTGGATCCTCTTCAACGCCGTGCTGCTCGACCGGTGGGAGCTCGGCAACGGCGACTTCTGGCGCGTCGATGCGCAGAGCGGCGCGACGCGGCTGCTCACGCCGAAACGCGTCGGCCGCTTCGGCGGCACGCCGACGTTCTCGGCCGACGGCAAGTCGATCTTCACGCCCGGCGGCTACGGCACCGCGCGCTATCCGGTGCGCGTCGACGTCGCCACCGGCGCGGTGACGCCGCTCGTCGAGACCGCCGGCACTTCGATCCTCGGCTCGCTCAGCGCCGACACGCGCACCTTCGTCACCATCGACAGCGATGCCGCAACGTCGCCGCAAGTGTGGCTCACGAGCGAAGGCGCGCCGCGTCGCGCGGTCACCTCGCTGAACGGCTGGCTGCGCGACGAGATCGCGCTCGGCACGATGACGCGCGTGTCATGGAAGAGCGAAGACGGGAAGTCGATCGAAGGACTGCTGCTGCTGCCCGCGGCGGAGAGCGGCGCGCAGAAACCGTATCCGCTCATCGCCCACGTCGCCTGCGGCCCGGGCTGCGCCTGGACGAACACCTTCCAGTCAAAGCCGCAGGTTTACGCGGGACTCGGCTACGCGCAGCTCTTCCCGAACGTGCGCGGCGCGACCAACTACGACGACGCCTTCATGCGCGCGAACCGCTTCGACATCGGCGGCGGCGACCGGCGCGACATCCTCACCGGCGTCGACGCGATGGTGGCGCGCGGCATCGCCGATCGGGAAAAGCTGGCCATCGACGGCTGGTCATACGGCGGAGTCCTCGGCGGCTACATCCTCACGAAGACGCAGCGCTTCAAAGCGGCCACCCTCGGGGCGATGGTCAGCGACTGGATCACCGACTACGGCTCGGTCGTCTACTACCCGAGCGAGCGCTGGTTCCTCGGCGGGACTCCGTGGTCGCAGCCGGAGGTGTGGCGCGAGCGCAGCAGCCTCACCCACGCGGACAAAGTGACCACGCCGACGTTACTGCATCACGGCGACGACGACACCACCTGCGATCCGGTGCAGAGCCTCAATTACTTCGTCGCGCTGCGCCGCTTCGGGACGAAGTCACGCCTGATCCGCTATCCCGGCGAAGGCCACGACCTCCGCCAGCCGGCGCATCTGCGGCTGCGCGACCGGCAGGACGTGGCCTGGATCGAATGGTTCGTGCGCGGCGTGAAGACCGCCGGCATGGATGACGGACCGTGGGAGCTGCGGCCGGTCACGGATGAGAGCGTGCGCGTCCGCTGACGGGAACGGTTGGTGGTTGGTCGCGAGACCAACCACCAACTTTTTTTCGCCTGATGGGTAGGGATTTGGCCGCGCCGGTCACTCCTAGACTGGAGCTGTCCAAATGCACGTCATGCCACCGATCCAGGACGTCCGAACCGGCCCGTCCAGCGAGCTGGAGACGATCGTCTTGTCCGGGAAGCATCTCGACTACCTCGGCCGGATCGCGCAAGAGTTGAATCCGGACATGCCGGCGTCCTTCGGACTGCCGTACCTGATCCGAACGCTACTCGAGCGCGTCGAGGAAAGCGGTATCGACCTCACCGACGCAACCAGTGAAGAGGACATCGCCAGGCTCGCCGCAAGGCAGTTGCGTGCGACGCGAACCGGGACGACCGTCAGCGAGCCGCTTTTTTCTTGTTCAGCAGCTCGACCAACGCATCGATCGAGTCCGCCTGCGAGAGGTCGATCCCGCTTCCGAAAGCCGCCTCGATCAGGCCGCGGATGATCTCCGCGCGGCTGATGGCCTTGCCGTGCTTGAGGCGGATGTCGATCGCAAGACGATCGAGGTAGGCGACATGCCGGTCGAGCAGGACGACCGTGATTTTCGCCCAGGGCTCCGTGTGGACAATGGGACGACCGCGTTGACCGCTTTTTGCAGGACTCACACGCACTCCTATGTGTAGATTAGTTGACCGGAGTCGGATTAGAAGTGTACTTCCTTCTCCGGCTAATGTCTATCTTTCCGTCCCTGCCGAAAGCCGTCCTTCTTCCAGTAACGCACTTTTCAGCACAGGGGCAGACTCCGACCCGACGACTACCTGACTCGCGTTCTACCGGACCTTTGGGGCATCGGAGTGTCGCCACTCCTCCGCGATCCTCATCTTACCCGCTCGGTTGCGATTCGCAACACAAATGCTGCGTCTGTATGGCAAATCTGTACCGCCGTAACTCCACAGCTACGGACGCGGTAACGTCACGGTGAAAATCGCACCGCGCGCGCCGTTCGCCGCGCGCACGCTGCCGCCATACGCTTCGACGATGGTCTTCACGATCGCCAGTCCCAATCCGGTGTGACGGCCGCCTGCGGATTCGGCAGGACGATGGGTGAAGAAGCGATCGAAAAGCCGCGCCAGATCAGCCTCGGCGATGCCCGGTCCTTCATCCGCGACGCGCGTGACCACGTCCGTTCCCTCGGTGACGACGCGCACGCTCACGGTGCTGCCGGGCGGCGCGAAGCTGGCCGCGTTCTCGAGGATGTTCTCGAAGACTTGCGTGAGGCGGTCTTCGTTCGCGAGCACGGTCGACGGCGCGTCGGCGACGTCGAGGTTAAAGCGGATGCGCGCGCCTTCGCGCAGCGTGAAGCCTTCGACGATGTGTCCGAGGAGCGCGGCGAGATCGACGGCGTGCGGCTGCTCGCGAACGAGGCCGGCGTCGATGCGAGAGATCTCGCGTACGCCGGAGAGCAGCCGTTCCATGCGCGCCACTTCCTGCTCGACGATGCGCACGAAACGGCGCCGATCGGCGGCGTTCGCAACGTCGGCGATCATCTCGTTGGCGTTGCGGATCGAGGCGAGTGGATTCTTCAGCTCGTGGACTACGTCGCCGGCGAACGTCTCCACGAAGTGCACGTGCGCGTCGAGGCGGCGCATGATCCGGTCGAGCGCGCGCGAGAGCTCGCCGATCTCGTCGAGCCGCTTCGAGCCTTTGAAGTGATGGCCGCGCAGTCGCCCGCGCCGGTCGAGCACCGCCCGCGCGTCGACGCGCAGTTGCCGCAGCGGCTTCACGATGGTGGTCGAGAAGAAGATGCTCACCAGGATGGCCAGCACCAGCGAGGCGATGAAGATGCGCATCACCCGCAGCCGCACCGCGTAGAGATCCTGCAGCAGCGTGTAGGTGTTCTTCGAGGTCACCACCGCGCCGACGGTCCAGCCGCCGACGACCACCGGCACGAAGCGATAGAGCGTGACCGAGCGCGTGCGCGCGGTGATGCGCTTCTCGGTCGTCTCCAGTCCGCGCAGCACGGTGACGATCTCCGGTCCGGCCAGCCGCGTGGCGTTCTCGTAGTAGTCGACTTCCAGCGGCTCCTCCGGCGGACGGAGAAACCGCAGCAGCGGCCGCACGACGAACGCGCCGACGCGATAGAGCACGTTGCGGCGGTCGGTGCGCGGCGGCCGCGGCGGCGCGACGCCGACGATGTCGCGCGAGTCCGCCACCACCGCGCCGCCGGCGTCGATGAGGCGCACGCGCAAGTCGGTGGCGCGCGCGCGGCGGATCACGTCTTCGAACGCGTCGGCGTCGAGCGTGCCGCCGCGGGCGATGGCGGCGGCGATGAGGCGCGCCTGATGGGTCATGTCGCGCCACTCGGCCGTCTCCAGACGCTCCTCGTAGCGGCCGAGCAAGAGGATGCCGGAGACGGGAAGAAAGACGAGCAGCAGATTGAACGCGAGCAGGCGGACCGACAGGCGCGAGAGTGAGCGCAGCAGGCGCTTCATCGTCGCTACTCTTTCCAGCGGTAGCCGAGGCCGTACACCGTCTCGACGCGGTCGAAGGTGGCGTCGACTTCCTCGAACTTGCGGCGCAGGCGCTTGATGTGGCTGTCGATGGTGCGGTCGCTGACGTAGGCGTCGTGCGGATAGCCGTCCTGATGCAACTGCTTCCGCGTTTTCACGTGGCCCGGATAGCGGACCAGCGCGTGCAGCATGAGGAACTCGGTGACGGTGAGGCTGACCGGCGCGCCTTTCCAGCGCACGGTGTAGCGCTGCAGGTCGAGCTCGAGCTCTCCGTGGCGCACCGGCGCGTCGGCGGCCGGACGCGTCGCGCCGTGATCGATGGCGGCGCGGCGGAAGAGCACTTTCACGCGCGCGAGCAGCTCGCGCATCGAGAAGGGTTTGCAGAGGTAGTCGTCGGCGCCGATCTCCAGGCCGAGGACGCGGTCGAGCTCTTCGTCGCGCGAGGTGAGGAAGATGATCGGGATCGTTTCGGAGACGCCGCGGATGCGGCGGCAGAGCTCGAGCCCGTCCATCTCCGGCATGACGATGTCGAGGATGACCAGGCCGGGCAGCTTCTGCTGAAAGGCGCGCCACGCCTCGCCGCCGTTCGCGTGCAGCTCGACCGGATAGCCTTCACGGCGCAGCGCGAAGCCGACCGTCTCGCGGATGTTCTCCTCGTCGTCGACGACGGCGATCACGCTGTTGGCCGGACGCACGCGCGCAGTTTACTGTCTCTCGCAGCGGCCGCCGTTGCAGAGATACGCGCCGCGCGCGTCGGCCGGAATCGTACCGAGGTACGGCAGCACGTGCAGCATGGCCACGCGCCCTGTGGCCGGCAGAAAGACGGCGGTGCGCTTCGATGCATGCAGCGCGCGCAGCGCGTCCTGCGTTTCCTTCACGCGCAGATCGCCGACGACGACGTTGACGTTGTTGCCGCCGTAGAGCGCGGCGATGCGCGCCGAATTCGCGGCGGTCGGATGCGCGTCGTGAATCGTATGGGCGAGCGTGAGCCAGCGCGGGTCGTAGCCGTTCTCGAAGAGATCGACGAGGCCGGTGACGAGGAGCTCGTAGTCTTCCTCGAGCGCCGGGATGCCGGTGGCGTTGCGCGCGAGCGACTTGCCGTTCCACAGCTTGGTGATGCTGGCGGCGGCGTTGGTGGCGGCGTCGAGGTAGCGGCGCTCGCCGAAGACGCCGCCGGTGCGCGACAGCGCGGAGATGGTCAGCCCGTTCCAGCCGGCCAGCGCGTCGAAGTCGCGGAACGGCTGCGGGCGTTTCTGGCGGACGTCGCGCAACTTGGCGATGAGCGGCGCGAGCGCACCGCGTGCGTCGGCCACGCGCGGCCGGGCGAAGAAGGCGCGCATCTTCGCGGCGTCGTCGGTGCCGAGGATGTCCACCAGCTCTTCGTCCGTCCAGGCGTAGAACGCGCCGTCAATCAGCTCCGGACCCTGCAGCGGCACGAGGCTGGCCGCATCCTGCGAGACCTCGAAGGCGTTCGTGTTCGGATCGCGCAAATCGCGCACGACGTAGTCGAGCGTGTCGCGCACCAGGTACTCGTAGTCGTCGTCGGGCGCGGCGGACTGCCACGCGTCGAGATACGCGAGGGCGAGCCTGGCCTGCTCGACGAGCAGTTTCTCGCGCGCCTTCTCACCGTGATGGAAGCCGCCGCCGATGAAGTCGTGGCGCGGCGAGACGGCGAGCGCGCGCAGATCGAGCGGCGCCTGCTGCGGTGCAACCTGCGCGGCTGACCGCACCTCGGCGCGGATCGACTTCCGCTCGCTCGCCCACCGGTTCGCGGCGATGACCAGCATGCGGCTGATCTCGCCCGGCGTGGTCGCACCGATCGAGCCGAACGGCTCGAGCGACGGCGTCATCACCACGTGCATCGGCAGCGTCGAGGCGAACCTCGCCGCGAGATCGGGACGCTCGATGGCATCGAGCAGCACCGGCACGAACCAGGTGTTGAGCATCTCCGCGATCTCGGCGTTGGCGAAGGTCTCCCGCTGCATGCGGTAGCAGTCGTACGAGGCGGCGTAGCAGATCGAGACGAAGAGCGGGCGGCCGGCGCGCCTGGCGTCGGCGAGCGTCGTCGCATCCCACGGACGCCAGAGCACCGGGCTGTCGGCGCCGTCGCGCACGTAGCGGCTGGAGGCCGCGGCGAGCAGGTTCTCGCGCTTCGGCGCCGTCTGCTGCGCGAGCGCACAGCAGGAGATCATCAGCAGCAGCAGGACCCGGCGCATCGCGTGCGGGAACACGCGATGCGCGGCAGCCCTTCCCGATGCGCTCAGCGCGAAGTGTCGGAGCCGGTCGGCGAGAGCGTCTCGCCGGTGTAGTACTTCGACTCGGCGGAGGCGAGAAAGACGTACGACGGCGCGATCTCCACCGGTTGCGCGGGACGTCCCCAGACGGTGTTCTTGCCGAACTCCTCGACGTGCTTTTTGTCCATCGTGGCCGGGATGAGCGGCGTCCAGACCGGTCCCGGCGCGACGCAGTTCACGCGGATGCCCTGTTCGGCGAGGCTCTGCGCGAGCGCACGGGTGAAGGTGTGGATCGCGCCTTTGGTCGCGGAGTAGTCGATCAGGCCGGGGTTGCCTTTCATCGCCGTGACCGAGCCGGTGTTGATGATCGACGCGCCTTCCTTCAGATGCGGCAGCGCGGCCTGCACGATGTAGAAGTAGCCGAAGATGTTGGTGCGAAAGGTCGCCACCAACTGCTCCTCGGTGATGTCGAGGATCGAGTGCTGTTCCTGCTGGTAGGCGGCGTTGTTGACCACGATGTCGAGCCGCCCGAATTCTTTGACGGCGCGCTCGACGAAGCGGTTGCAGGCGGCGCGCTGCTGCACGTTGAAGCGCTGCACGAGACAGCGGCGTCCCGCCTCTTCGACCCAGCGCTGCGTCTCGCGCGCATCCTCGTCTTCTTTTTCCGACAGGTAGCCGATGGCCACGTCGGCGCCTTCACGGGCGAAGGCGATGGCCACGGCGCGGCCGATGCCGCTGTCGCCGCCGGTGATGATCGCGGCCAAGCCTTCGAGCCTGCCGCTGCCGCGATAGCTTTTCTCGCCGTGATCGGGCGGCGGCGAGAGCTTGCGCTCGACGCCCGGCGCGTCCTGCTGCGGCGTCCGTTTCTTCGGCTTCGGTCCCGGCTTCGGATCGCGTTTCCCTGCGAGTGCCATCAGTGTTCTCCCGGCGTCGGCTGTTGAGTGAGCGTGCCGTTCTCGCGCGACGAGGCGCGCTCGCCGACGCGCGCTCCGATCTCGCGGCGATAGACCTCGAAGAGTTGCGGGTGCGGCCCGAGGCCAGGGTCGAATCCGGCGCGGTCTTTCGCCAGCGGCAGCGCGGCGGTGTAGCTGTTCTCGATCCAGCGCTCGCTCGGCGTCTCGCCGGGATTGCTCTCGCGAAACGCGCGCGCGTCGTCAGCGGCGCGCGCGCGCAATTCGTCCATCAGTCGTTGCTCGTCCATGCGCGCATGCAGTGCACGCGGCGCGCCGAGCCTCAGTGCTGCCAGTGCAGGTTCACGGCGAGCTCGTTGCCCGTCGATTTCCACGTGCCGGCCAGAAAATCGGTGCCGGCGGCGGTGGTGGTGCGGTCGTCGAAGCGGACGTAGACGTAGCCGATGTCGACGCCGAAGTTCGGCGACCCGAAGCCGAGGCCGACGGTGAATGCCTGACGGTCGGCATCGGGCAGCACCGGACCGACGTCGGAGAGCGGCTGCGGCGTCTCGTCGCGGTAGTAGCCGGCGCGGCAGATCACCGGTCCGCAGGGCAGCTCGGCGCCGATGCGATGCGCCCAGGTGTCTTCCCATCCAGTGACGCGGCTGATGCCGAACGCGGGCACCGGCGTCTGCACGACGATCCGGTCGAACTGCGACCAGTCGGTGCGGTCGGCCTCGAGGGCGATCGTGGCGCGGCCGAGCATGAACGACGCGCCGAGGTTCAGCGACGACGGCATGGTCATCGGCACGGCGGCGTCGAGCGGCGCCGAAGGAAGCGTGGCGTGGACGTTCGCGTCGAGCGCCGGAATGCCGGTCGGCACTTGCGTGAGCGTGAGCGTCGCGTCGTGATCGATGTCGATCTGGCTGCGGTACGACGCGCCGAGGCGGACGTACTTGCCGCGCCACAACACGCCGGCGTTCCAACCCCAGCCGTCGCTGTCCTGCAGGTCGCTGACGAGCTTGGAGCGGGCGACGTCCAGCGACACGCCCGGCGCGACCGGCGCGGCGTTGAAGCGCTCGAGTTGCACGCGCGAATGCATCCAGTCCGCGCCCGCGCCGATCGAGAGCGAGCCGATGTCGACGGCGGCGGTGGGATTGATGGTGAGCGTGCGAATGCTGGCCAGGTAGGAGGTGCGGCGGCCGCTGAAGGTGGCTGGATTCTCCCACCGCATCGGCAGTCCGAACGGCGTGTAGACGCCGACGCCGAGGTGCAGCGGTCCGACCTTCGTCGCGCCGTAGAGTTGCGGCAGGAAGTTGACGCTCACGTCCTGCTCCTCGGCGTTGCTCGTGCCGGTGGCGGTGAAGCTGCCTTCGCGATTCCCGGCGCCCATGCCGCCGAGGACCAGATCGGTGTCGAACGTCCCCAGCCCGGCCGGGTTGTAGAAGATGGCCGAGGCGTCGTTGGCCACGGCCGTGTACGCGAGCCCCATCCCCATCGCCCGGGCACCCTGCGCCGTCACCTGAAATCCCGACGCATACGCAACTGCGGAACTACCGAACGCCACCAGTAAGGAAAGCCATAAACGTCGCATGGACGCACCTCCGTCTATTAGAGGAGAGAACGCCGCGAGGATTTCCCTACCGGGTCTCTACCCTACCCTGCGCTTCGCCTCCTGGAAGGCCGGCTCGTCGGTGATGCCGCGCGTGCCGATTTTCTGGGCGCGGCTCTCGGCGTCGCGGACGCGCGACTCGGTGGTCGGGTGCGTCGAGAAGAACTGTTCGACGCGGCTCGGCTCACTCTTCGCGTGCGCCTCGAGGATGCGGAACATCGCCGCCATGCCGGACGGGTTGTAGCCGGCGTCGGACATGAGCTGGATGCCGCGCTCGTCGGCTTCGCGCTCGGCGTCGCGGCTGAAGCGCGCCACCGCGCCGCCGGCCACGATCTGCGCGACGATCTGCGACATCTGACTCGGGTTCTGGCCGAGGACCAGACCGGCCAGGATGCTCAGGCCGTACTGCCGCGAGATCTGTTCGGTGGAGTGGCGCGCGGTGACGTGGCTGATCTCGTGCGCCATCACGCCGGCGAGCTCGGAGGCATTCTCCGCCGCGGCGATCAGGCCGGTGTTCACGTAAACGTGTCCGCCGGGAATGGCGAAGGCGTTGATGGCCGGGTCCTGCACGACGTGGAACGTCCACGGAAGCTGATTGAACGGCGCGGGCGTGCGCGCGACCAGCCGCTGGCCGAGGTCGTTGATGTACGAGTTGACGACGGGATCGTTGTTGAGGCGGACCTGCGAGGAGACTTCCTGCTGGAGCTGCTGCCCGAGCTGCCACTCCTCCTGGATGGAGATGAGGTTGAAGTCCTTTCCTCCGCCGCCGGAACCGCATCCGGCCGAGACGAGCGTGAGGATTGCGAGTGCGACGATGCTGCGCTTGTACATGATTTCGGCGCGCTGCAAAACTCAATCCGCGCGATCGGCCGCCGACTCGAGCGGAGCGTCCATGACGTACTCGGCCGCGCCGGCGAGCTTCGTCGGCGTGCGCTGCACGAGCAGGCGCCGCAGCAGCGGCGGCGTGATGAACGTCGTCAGCATGACCATCAGCGCCACGGCGCTGTAGAGACCGGAGTCGATGAGCTTCGTGGTCAGGCCGATGGTGGCGAAGATCAGGCCGACCTCGCCGCGCGGAATCATCCCGATGCCGATCACGGTGCGCCGCAATCCCTTGCGCCAGACCACGTAGCCGGCGGCCACTTTGCCGGCGATGCCGACGAGTGTCAGCGCGAGGCCGATCAGCAGAAAGCGGCGCGCGTCCGCGTCGAAGGGATTGATGCTGCGCAGGTCGACCGCGGCGCCGACGACGACGAAGAAGATGGGGATGAAGAACTGGGCCACGTCGTGCACTTCGCGCTCGATGTCTTTGCCGCGATGCGTGCGCGCCAGCACCAGTCCTGCGGCGAAGGAGCCGATGATGATGGCCGAGCCGACGCGGTCGGCGATGTAGGCGAGCAGCAGCGCGAAGACGAGCGAGGCGAAGAAGAGTCCGCGGGCGACGTCGATGCGGTCGATGGCGCGAATGAGCATCGGCGCGAGCTGCGAGCCGATGACGATGGCCAGCAGCACGAAGCCGAAGGCGACCACGATCACCCGGCCGACGACGAGGAACGTGAGCGCGCCGCCTTGCGCGAGCGTGCCGACGAGCGTGAGCAGCACGAGGCCGATGATGTCGTCGACGACGGCGGCGCCGAGGATGACCTGCGACTCGTCGTCTTTCAAATGGCCGAGGTCGGACAGGACGCGCGCGGTGATGCCGACGGATGTGGCGGTGAGCGACGCGCCGAGAAAGAGCGCGACCATCAGCCGGTAGCCGAGGGCGATGCCGAGGGCCATGCCGCCGGCCAGCGGCAAGGCCACGCCGACGATGGCCACGGCGGTGGCGGAGCCGCCGACTTCCATCAGTTTCTTCAGATCGGTGTCGAGGCCGATCAGGAAGAGCAGCAGGATCACGCCGAGCTCGGAGAGGAGATGGATGGTGACGTCGTGCGGATCGACGAGATGAAAGCCGGAGACGCCGATCAACACGCCGCCGGCGAGCTCGCCGAGGACCGCCGGCTGTCCGATGCGCTTGGCGATCTCACCGAAGGCTTTCGCGGCGATGAAGATCGACACGAGTGCCAGCAGAAAATGCGCGACGTCCACGACCCGGCGAGGATATCGCGGTGCGGCGTCGGCGTACGAATGGGGACGACGAGGGGCCTCCGGCGGCTGGGGCCACGGGCCCCAGACCCCGTTGGTTGGCCTAGCCTCCGCGACACCGTGTCGCAAGGTTGGCAGGAAGTGTCGCGGAGACCAGGCCAACCAGATGGGGTCTGGGGCCCTCGGCCCCGGCCGCCGGAGGCCTCCCGTCGTCCCCCATTCGCACGACCTACGGCCGCGTCGGGAAGATCCCCTGCAGGGCGATGGCGTAGTAGACGACGAGGTAGGGCATGAGGTTGTTGTGCGGCTGGCTGCTGCCGGCGGTGCTGACTCCGGCCATTGACGTGCCGACGTTGGGGCTTGCGGTCGAGTAGGTCGGTGCGGTCGTCGCGGCGAGCATGTTGCCCGAGGCGGTGGTGCGTGTCGCCGGCTCGTTGTTGCCGAGCAACTGGTGGATGTGAGTGGGCATCCCTTCGACGTTCAGGGAGACCTGCGCCGCTCCGCCGGTCTGTCCGAGCGGCACGTCATTGCTGAAGCCGATCGGTACATTCCCCTGCAGATTGGGGAGTTGGAAGGTGGTCTTCGCGTCGCCGCCGTACGTGCTGCCGAGGAGCGAGAAGAGGGCGGTGTTCTGCATGATCGGCATCGTCTGGCCGTTGCAAAATGCCCAGCCCTGCGGCGCGAATGGAAAGGTGAACATGCGGATCTCGGCGACAAACGGTTCCATCGTTGCGCTCCTCTACGATGCCTGTGGATAGACACCCTGCGTGCAGATGATGAAGTTGATGGCGAGGTAGGGCTGCATGTTCTCGTGCGGCTGATTGCCGCCGGCGGCCGCTAGCGCGCCGTCTTTCATCGGAAGGATGCCCGTCGTGTCGACATATTGCGGATTGGCGGTGGTGCCGAGGACCTGATCGGCGGGCGATGTCGAGGCGCCTTTCGCCGTCGACGCGAGAACGTTGTGCGCGTGCGCCGGCATCTGCTCCTGCGTGAGCGTCACCTGCGCGACGCCGCCTTGCTGCCCGATTTTGTATTGCAGTCCCTGATGGATCGGCACGCGCCCTCGCAGATCGGGCAGCGCGAAGGTGTTCTGGCCATCGCCGCCGTACGTCGTGCCGATCAGCGCGAACAGGACCTGGTAGTCGTTGATGGACAGCGTCGCGCCGTTGCACACCGCCCATCCGACCGGCGGGAAGTTGCCTGCGAAGATGCGGATCTCGCCGATGTATGGATCCATGTCGCGCTCCTCAACGTTGCGGGAAAGAGCCGGTCAGTGCGATGCAGAAATTCAGGACCAGGTAGGGCTGCATGTTCTCGTGCGGCTGCGACAGGCCGGAGATCCTGACGTTCGCGTTGGACGTGGTGGCGTTCGCCGGCGGCGCGGTCCAGAGCTGCGCCTGCGCGAGCGCATTGACGGCGGGCGAGGTGGCGTCGGGCGCCTGCGCCGCCGCTTGCAGCACGTGGGTGTGCTGCGGCATCTCGGCGTTGGTCAGCGTGTGCGTGGTCTCGCCGCCGCGACTGCCGGCCTGGTAGCCGGGGCCGACTCCGATGCCGGCGCGGCCGCGAAAGTCGGGCAGCGCGAAGGTGGTGCGGCCGTCTCCGCCGAAGGTCATGCCGAGCAGCGCGAAGAGCGGCTGGTTCTGCGAGATCGGCATCGTCTGTCCGTCCGCCAGAGCCCACCCTTTGGGCGCGAACGGAAAGGCGAAGATGCGCACTTCACCAATGAACTGCTGACTCATCGCTGCTCCTCTCGACCTGCGCGCGCGACTCTATGCCGCGCCGCCGGATCGCGGTAGCGGGAAAAATGGAGAGTGCGCGCGCGGCGCGCCGCGAGCGCGTTTCGAATCTGCTACACTCCGCGCAGCTCAGCAAACATGCAGTCGAAAAAGGCCGGGAACCCTCCCGGCCTTTTTGTTTTTTCACGGGTCCTGAAATTCATCCGGAGGAGAGTCGTCATGGTGACGAAGCAGGAGATCGGCCGTCTGGCTGTGCGTCGCAACTGTCCGCGCTGTACTCTCGACAAAACCCTCGGCATGGCGTTGTGCCGGCGCTGCCGCTACAAATTGCCGCCGCACATGCGGCGTCCGCTCGAGTACATCGGCTCGAAGGACGAAGGCGTCGTCTCCGGCGCGCTGCGCGCCGCGGCGAGCTACTTCGACATGCACTTCCGCTCGGTGCGCGACTTCGGCGGCGGCAGGCGGCGCTGACGCGCGCGGCCCGCGCTGTAGCCCTTTCGGGCTACAGCGCGTTGCGCACCGCGCCGAGCTTCGCGGCGAAGCGCGACGGCTCGTAGTCGTCGCGCGACTTCAGCTCGTCGAACAGCGCGTCGATCGACTTCGTCAAGCCGCTGCGCAGCAGCGCGGGATCGCGGCGCGTGCGGATGCTGGCGAGACTCTGCAGCGCCAGCGCGGCCTGCTCGGCGGAGTGGACGTCGTAGGTGACCTGCGGGTCGTTGGCGATGGTGGTCATCAGCGCGCGCACGTCGGCGTCGCTCCAGCGCGCGCCGTCGACCTGCGCGACGAGCGGCGCGGCGAGATCGCGCGCGCGCGTCGCAGCGGCGGCGACGGCGGACGGGTTGTTCATGCGGGCGACATTGCGCGCCACGTCGGCGACGAGCGGATCGAGCTGGTCGCGCACCGACGGCGAGACGCGGCCGATCAGCAGCCGCAGCACCGCCCACCGCTGCGGGCTCCAGGCCGGCAGGCCGGCGCGATCGGGCCAGCCGCGCTCCTGCCGCCAGGTGCTGTTCTTCAGATCGTGATGGCAGTTGAAGCAGCTCATGTCGGAGAACTCGGGCCACTTGTCGCCGCGCGCGTGCCGCGCCAGGTTGTCCATCCCTTCGCGGAACGACACCACCTGCCCCACCGCCCAGGCGCGCAGGCCGTGCGTGTCGCGGCCCGGCGTCCAATGCGGCGGCATCGACTCGGTGAAGTTGTCGAGCTCGAACGCGAGCAGCGGATGTCCGCTGGCGATCAGCTCGTGATCGACTTCTTTCTTCGCGCTGCCGACGTGGCAGCCGGTGCAGACCGTGCCGCGCGCGTTGATGCTGCGCAGGTCGATCATCCCTCGCGCCACGCTCTGCTCGTGCGTCCACCCCGCCTCGGTGTGCTCGGCGCGCCAGCCGCTGGCCGGCCCGTGGCAGACCTCGCACTGCACGCCGTCTTCGCGATCGACCGCGCCCGCGACGAGGTTGCCCGGGATGTTCGTGGTGTGGCAGTCGAGACAGACCGCTTCCTCGTACGCGCGGCGGCGGAGGCGCATGTTCTTCGCGATGCGCGCCGAGCGCTCGCTGAACAAGACGTTGTACGCGCCGGCGTGACGATCGCTGTTGAGCCAGGTGTAGTACTCGTTCTGCAGCACGTGCGAGGCCTGCAACGGCTGGGTCGAGCCGTGGCAGCCGGCGTTCGCGCAGGATGCGACGCCGACGTACCGGCCGGGCTGCGACGCAGGCTCGGCGGCGGGCGCGGCGGCCTGCGGCTGCGGCGTCTGCGCCGCCTGCGGCGATTTGGCCGGCTGCTGCGCTATCGCCGCCACGGCGGAGAGGACGATCGCGAATCCGAGTCGTTTCATTTCGGCTCCTCACTCACGGTGTAGATCCTGCCGTCGCGCAGGTAGAGACGCTGCTGCTCCTCGAGCGTCATCGGCCGCGCGCCGATGCGGTTGAAGATCGAGACCTGATGGCCGCTCTCGTCGACGGCGCGGTCGCGGTCGAGCCCTTTCGAGACCGCCAGCGCCGGCCCGCCGGTGCGGCGCCAGGCGATGAGGCGCGGCGCGGGCCGCGGGCTGAAGCCGGCGTACGTCGGCGTCCACTCGGGCGAGGTGAGCTGCAGCACCTTCAACCCTTCTTCGCCGTCGGCGACGTAGGCGAAGGTGCTGGCGTTGGTCGAGGCCACCTTCACGTCGTGCGCGTCGTGCACGCCGTCGTTGAAGATCTGGTCGACGAACGGTTTCTCCGGCCGCTCGACGTCGACGATCACCACGCCCTGCTTTCCGGCGGCGACGTAGGCGTAGGTGCGAGCCACGTAGACGCTGTGCGCCTCTTCGATCGGCACGGTGGCGGCGAGGCGCGGCCGCGCCGGATCGGTGATGTCGACCGTGTGCAGACCTCGCTCGTCGGTGACGAAGGCGTAGCGGAACTGCACGCCGATTCCGGTGGCCTTATGGATGTCCGGAAGGACGGAGACGACCCGCGGCTGCAGCGGCTGGTCTACGTCGACGATGACCAGCCCTTTCTCCGCGCCGATCAGCACCCACCGGCCGGCCACGTAGATCGAGCTCGCGCCGTCGAGCGCGCCGCCGGGATTGAACGTCACCGCGCGGGTGAAGAAGTTGTTCGACGGATTGGCGTCGGTGAGCGTGGTGACGTCGACCAGGATCAGCCCTTCTTCACGGTCGGCGATGTAGGCATACCGATACAGCGGATGCATCGGCTGCTCCTGATTCTCGGGAATGGCGGCGGTCTTCCGGGTCGGATCGACCGGCATGGTGGTCGGCAAGGCGATGGCGCTGGCGAACTTCGTCTTCACGAACGTGCGCTGGCCGATCGGAGAGACCGGCGCGCTGACGATGCGCTCGGAGAAGTCCTTGTTCTCGACGTTGGCGACGTCGTAGACGTGGAAGCCGTTCTCACCTTCGGCGACGTAGAGGAACTCGCCGCGCATCTGCAGGCTGCGCGCGCCGCCGGCGTGATGCTCGTGCGCGATCGCCAGCTCGCCTTTGCGCTTCTGATGCTGCGCGTAGTAGTCGGGATAGACGATCTTGTGCAGCGACGAGCCGATCACCGCCTGCGGCTCGTCCCACTCCGTCACGCAGACCGCTTCGACCGCTTCCTCCGCCGCGACCCAGGCGTAGCGGCCGACGAAGTTGACGAAGTTCGTCCCCTGCAACAGCAGTTGCGCCATCCAGGCGTTGTTGTCGTTCTTGTCGGTGATGTGGCAACTGCCGCAGCCCTGTGTCTCCTTCGCGCGCACGGTGTGCGGCACGTGCGGGTTGAAGGCCTGGCTGCTGTAGCCGGGCGCGGAGATGGGCGGCTGCTGGAGGTAGATGCGCTGGCGCTGGGCGTTGGTCGAGCTGAGCACGAGCGCGCTCGAGCTGCGCACCGGCGCCAGGCGATGACCCTTGGTCGTGCCGTTCACGCCGAGCATGAAGGTGTCGGTGCGGATGACCTGCGGGTTGTAGGAGGCGTAGTTGCGCGTGTCGATGCCTTCGTAGTGCTGCATCGGCGTCTTCGCGTTCTGCTCCTGCGGCAGATGGCAGCCGGAGCACGACGTCATCCAGGAGGTGTGACAGGCGTAGCAGGTCATCTTCGCGTCGGTGTGGGCGATGCCGCCGCCGGCGTTCTTGACCGTCTTCGCGTACGCCGATTTGGCGTTGTAATGCGGATCGCCGGGAGTGATGGTGTCCTTGACCTGGATGACTTCCCACTGCTGATTCGGATTGACCATCGAGCGCTGGAAGAGCCGCCCGTTGATCCAGGCGAAGCGGCGCTGGCCGAAGGGCGTGGTGCCCATCTTCAGGTCGTTGCCGCCTTGCGGTGCCGCAGGTCCGGAAGTACGGAGATTCGTATATGCGGAAGTCGTCCCGTGGCAGTCCTGACACTCGATCTCGATGGTGTTGCCGTACTCGGCGTAGAGCTGCCCGTTGCCATGCTCGTCCTGCGAGAAGTGGCAGTCGACGCAGTGCATGCCCTTCTCGAGGTGAATGTCGCGCAGGTGGACGGCCTTGCGGAACTTCTGCGGATCGTCGAAGGCGACGACCTTGTCGTCGGCGTCGAGGAGATTGCCTTTGCGGTCGCGCTTGAAGACCGCCATGAAGTTCCAGCCGTGGCCGTGGTAGTCGGCGAACTGGGTCTGCTTCGCCTGCGCGTTCAGCTTCGAGACGTTCTCGAGAAATCCGATGTCGGTCCAGAGTCCGCGCGTGGCCGCGCCCTCGGGGTTGTGGGCCAGGCTCGCGTAGCGCTCCGCCTCGGTCGGGTAGCGCTGCTTCTTCGGCCAGAGCAGCTCGGCGTCGGTCTCGTAGTCCCACATGATGTAGCCGAGGTAGGTGTTCACGAAGGAGTTCGGCTGATGCATGTGGCAGCTCATGCACTGGCTGGTCGGCACCGCGCGCGTGAACTGATGCTTGATCGGATGGCCCTTCTCGTTTTTCGGGATGCTGCGGTCGCCGGTCTGGGAGAGGCCGGTGTTGCCGAACCGCGCGTAGCCGCCGGAGTGCAGCGGATCGCGATCGTTGGCGTAGACGACGTGGCACCCGGAGCAGCCGCTGGCGCGATAGTCGCCCGGATGCTCGTTGGTCCCAAAGTACGAGAGATGGGGATCGTTGAGGCGGGTCTTGTGGAGATTGATCACGGCCGGCGAGATGCGCAAGCCGGTGCCGCGTCCACGGTTGCCGAGCCGGATGTCGGGCCGTCCGGCCTCGGCGCCGACGTCGGGATTGCCGATGTCGGGCGGGATGGTGTTGTTGGCGACGCCGCCGCGCTCGAACGCGCGAAAATATTCGCCCGGCTGCAGCACTTCCCATCGCGGCATCGGCACGAGCAGCGGCAGCGCGCCATGCGCGACCTGCCACGGCGTGGGCGGATAGGCGGGCTTGAGGATCTGCGGATTGCCTTCGCGGTTGTAGCTCTCGCCGAGGAGACCTTCCTTGCGCGAGAGCACGCCGTTCGCGTACGGCGCGGCGGCCCAGAAGACCGCGGAGGTCGTCATCGTGCTGCGCGGCACGGCGTTCGACTGCCACTGATGGCAGCCGCCGCACGTCTCCTGCGCGACGCGGAGATCGCCGGGGTTGACGAACTTGATGTACTCGGCCGACTCCTGCATCGACTTCGTGTAGAGCCGCTCCGGATTCGCGCTGGAGCGCTTGCCGTCGCGCGTCCAGATCTCCGGATGTTGCGGCTGCACGTGCGCGCGATTCTTGTCGCTCGAGGTTGCGTCGCCGCCGTGGCAGTCGGTGCAGCCGAGCTTCACCGCGGACGACGCGTGCATCGGCTCGACGCCGTCGTGGCAGGTGAGGCAGCCGCGGCTCTTCGCATCGGCCTGCGCCTGCGTCTGTTCCATCAGCGGCGAGCGCCCCGAGGTCGTGGTCGGCGGCGGCGCCACGCCTGTCTGCGCCGAGATCACCGCCGCGGCGGTGATGATGATGATGAGCACCAGAGCCTTGCGCATCCTCTCTCCCTAGAACTGCAGGATCAGGTTCGTGAAGACGTGGTAGAGCGTGCCGCCGCGTTCGTAGAGGTCCTTGAAGCCCTGCCCCGGCAGAAAGGCCGCGGCGCCTCCGACGATCACGACGTTGTTCGACAGGAACGGCCGGTAGCGCAGCCCGATGCTGATGTCGGTGCCGAAGTCTTTCGAGATGTCGCCCTGGAAGAGGATGGTCTCGAGCGGGTCGGTCTTGTCGAAGCGGATGTAGTTGCCGGTGAAGATGGCCTTGAGCCGCGGCGTGACGTCGACGTCGAGTCCCGCGGTGACGAGTTGCACGCCGGGATTCACGTAGTTCGGCTGCCCTTCGTCCTTGCTGCTGCGGAGGCTCGTGAAGAGACTGCCGCGATCGACGAGCGCCACGCCGGTGCCGGCCAGGCGGATGCCGAGGCGGTTGAAGAAGGAGAAGCCGCCGCCGGCGAAGTTCGGCGCGTCGAAGATCGAGTCGAAGCCGCTGCCCTTGCGGTCGCGCGCGTCGGCGTCGCCGCTGGCGTAGAAGAAGCCGAGGCGCGGGCGGAGCCAGTCGCGGTCGTACGAGACCTCGAGCGCGGCCATGCCGGCGCCGACGTCGATGCGGTTGCCGCGCCGCAACTGCGGATCGGGTCCGGCGATCGGATTGAGCTCGTCGTGTCCGAAGACGTAGTAGAGCGCGTGATCGACGTTGAAGCGGCCGATGTGCCCGAGGCCCGACTCGCCGACGTAGACGGTCTGGATCTCGTGCGGCGTGAAGACGCCCACCGGCGCGGGACGGACCAGGATGCCGTTGCGGTCGAACTTGAACGAGGCGTCGTCCTGCATCCAGTGCACGCTGAACTGCTGCGTGTAGCCGCGCCAGACGAAGTCCTGCATGTAGAAGTTGGCGATGGCGACTTTCTGGTCGCGCATCTCGAACATGCGATTGAGGCCGCTGTTGGTGTCTTTCTCGAGGCGGTCGAAGAAGGCGGCGTTGTACTGGATGCGGTTGGAGGCGTAGTTGCCGAAGAGGCGCACGCCGAGGTTCGTGTCGGAGAAGATGAAGCCGCGGAAGTCGGAGACGAACGGCTGCGAGCCGGCGCGGATCGAGACGAAGTCGTAGTTCGCCGAGAGCACTTTCAGCAGCCGCTCGTAGAAGACTTCCTGCAGCGTGAAGTGGCTGTCGGTGCGCTCGACGCCGCGGCGCACGTCGGGCTTGAGGATGCCGGTCTCCTCGACGCGCACGTGATTGAGGTTGGCGATGGCGGTGACTTTCACCCGCTGCCGCACCGGCTGGAAGGCGGTGTTGCCCTGGAAGAGATCGGCCGAGAGGATGAGGTTCTGGACGAAGAGGCCCTGATCGCGGCTGCCGAAGAAGGTGTACTCGCCCGGCCGCGCCGCGCTCGGGTTGGCCGGCGTCGGCACGGCGCGCGACTCGACCAGCGTGTCGCTGATGCCGGTGAGGACGAGGAACTTGTCCTTGCCGAAGATCGGCAGGTCGCCTTTGAGCAGGTTCTGGTTGTACGGATCGAGCGTCGCGCCGCGCTTGCCGAGGCGGCCCGGCACTTTGCGCGCCTGCACTTTCTCATCGAGCTCGTACGGCGGCGGCGCGATGCGCCAGCGGTCGACCATCTCCTGCACCGCTTCGGGGTTCGGCTGGATCGGATTGCCGTAGCGCGGCGCGGTCTCGATGCCCGGCTGCCGCGGCACGTTGCCCGGCGTCTGCACGCGCAGGATCTGCGTGACCGTCTCGCCGTTTGCCGCGGCGACGAGGTCGTAGGTGCCGGTCGGCGTCGGCGCGGTCCAGACGAGCGACCACTGTCCCGCGGCGTCGGCGGTGGTCTGTCCCTTCCCCACCCGGTCGATGGTGATGGTGACGACCGCGCCCGGCGCGGCGGTGCCGCTGACGGTGAACGGCACGCCGGGCGCGTAGAGCGGCTGGCCGGCGTTGATGGTCAGCCGCTGCGCGAGCGCGGCGTTGGCGCAGCACGCGACGATCAGCGCGACGACGATGCGCTTCAACTGCACGGACCACCCCCGCACTCGGTCACTCCTTCCGGGTTACGAGGGAACTTGAACATCGGAAGGCGCGCGCCGCCCAGCTTGATCTGGTCGGCCCACTGGTTCTGCGGCGGCAGGAACGGTCCGGCGCCGATGAAGGTGACGTAGTCGTCCTGCTCGATGCCGTCGCCGGAGACGCCGAGGCCTCCGACGAGGTTGCCGTTGCGCACCAGCGGCGTGGCGCCGGCGAAGAAGGTGACGCCGTTCTGGTTTTGCGGAAAGGCGGTTTGCGTTCCCTGCGAGCAAGGGCGGTTCACATTGCCGAGGTAGAGCGTCGAGTACCACGGCCCGGGCCGCGGATCGAAGACTGGCGAGTCGATGCCGGACGGATAGAACGGCTGCGCGCCGAAGCCGATGGTGCGCGTCGTGACCCACGTTCCCGCCGCCACGCCGGGCAGATCGGCGCGCGCGTTCGGATCGCTGCTGTTGAAGTAGACGACGTTGCGCGCTTTCGCGGGCACGACGTCGACGGCGTCGAAGAGCGCGTCGGGCATGCGGTAGTGCGCGAGGATGGTGCCGTCGAGATCGACGACGGTGATGACCATGCGCGCGTAGCTGTTGAGCGGCAGACGCACCTGCGCGCGCGTGCGCATCGACGCGCGCACCGAGCGCTGCACGATGTCGTCGACTTCCGCCACCGTCAGTCCGCCCACCGCTCCCGCTTTCGGTCCGACCAGATAGCCGTTCGGCGCGCAGCCTCCGAATTTTGGTCCGTAGAAGAACGCGCCGGCCACGGTCCCGGCGCGCGTGCCCTCGGGCTGCTGGAGTCCGACCGGCAGTCCGTTGCTGTTGAAGCGCAGCCGCTGGTTCGCGCCGAGGAACGGCAGGCGGATGCCTTCGATGAAGACGTTCTGCGGCTTCGGCAGCGGATACGACGGCAGCGGCACGATGCCGGTGGCGAGCGAGCCGAAGGCGCCCGTCAGCGCCGCGAATTCCTCGAGATCGGGGTTGGCCTTGTTGGTGCCGTAGACGCCGATCGCGCCGAGGAGCTTGCCGTTGGTGGCGATGCCTTCGTTGAGGCGGGAGAGACCGGCGCCGACCAGGCGGTAGAGCGGAATGCCGCCGGCGCGCACGGGACGATCGAAGACGGTCTGCGGATACGGCGCGTCGTCGGGCAGCACCTTGCCGGTGACGAGCCCTTTGCCGCAGCCGGCGGAGGTGGTGGCGTTGCAGAGGAGATCGGACGGCGGCGTGGAGAGGTTCGCCACGTACGCGTTGATCGAGCGCGAGCGGACCACGCACTTGCCGGCGTTCCAGTCCGCGTTCAGGTCGCAGCCGCGGTTCGATTGCTCGATGCCGTACAGCGCGCCGCTGGCGGTGTTGGTCAGGCCCGGCGGAAAGTGGACCTGGCTGATGAAGCGGATCGTGCGCGAGGAAAGCGGCGCCTGACTGTTGCTGAAGAATGCAGCCGTGCGCGCCACGCCCAACGCGAAGTCGTCGTTGGCGGGATCGGCGCCCGGCTGGCGGAAGACCGCGAGCGCGCGGCCGGTGCGGTCGACCACGGCGATGGTCGAGGCGTCGTCGTCGAGCGCCGCCGAGGCGGCTTCCACGATCGCGCGCACCTCGGCATCGGTCAACGCCGCAAACGACTCGGGCGTGGCGTTGCCGATCGCTCCGTCGACGCAGGTCTGCGCGGACGGCAGCACGAGCTCACAGCCGGCGATGGGCGGCTCGAGCGCCGGCGCCGGCGGCTGGTTCCGCGCGCCGACCGCACGCTGCTTTGCCATGCATGGCAGCGCGGCCGTGATGACTAGGGCTCCGATGACGCTCCAACGCATCCGTTGTGGCCTCCGATGTTCGGGTCTTGCCCGGGAACCGTTGTCTGGTTCAGATCTGATAGAGGAAAGCGGCGGCATTATCCGCCAAGACGAGCGTATCTCCACGCTTGAGTTGCACTTCGGTGATGCGCTGCCCTCCGAGGAAGGTGCCGTTGGTCGAGCCCTGATCGACGGCCCACACCTTTCCGCCGCGCGGAACGATGCGCACGTGGCGCTTGGAGATGCGGCCGTCGTTGATGACCACCTGCGAGAGCGCGGCGTCGCGGCCGATGTAGATGCCGTCCTGCTCGACGACGAAGCGCTGCCCTTCGAGCGAGCCGCTGGTGCAGAGGAGCATACCGTACCACTCGACGAACTCGGTCGCGCCCTGACGTCCGCCGCCCTGCATGTCGGCGATCGAGCCGATGCGCGTGGCGTCGTCGGACGGCGGCGGCGGCGGAGGAGGCGGCGCGGCGGCGGCGGCGATGTCGGCCTGGGAGACGGGACGGGTGGGCGGCACGCCGGGCGCGGGCGGCTGCGGCGCTTGCGGCGCGGACGCGGGCGCGGCGGCGGCCTGGGCGGGCGGCGGCGGCGCGGCGGCGCGCGGTGCGGCGGCGCGCGGCTTCTCCTCCGGACGCGGCTTGAGCCGCTGGTACAACACCACGCCGAGCGGCACGAGCACGACCACGATCAGTACGGCGATCGCGATCAGCAGGATCGACTGAATCATCCGCGCATTCCCTCCCGAACCTCCCGGCGACGTCCCTGCGAGTGACGAGGCCGCGGCAGCGATGAGTGGCTTCGAGCGCACATGATACTCGTGACAGGTGACGCAGTTGCTCGCCGCCGCGGTCGCGCCGGGCGCCGACGTGGCGGTGCGCGGACCGTGGCAGGCCACGCAGTCGTCGCGCGTCGGCATCAGCACGTCGGAGGTCTTCGAGCTGCGCCGCGCGCCATCGTGACAGGTCTCGCAGCCGACGTCCTTGTGCGCGGTGTGGGTGAAGCGCGCGCCGGCGAACCAGTTCGTGCGGATCACCGGCTTGTCGACCACGAGGCGCTGCCCGGTCTCGCGCCGCAGCTCGTGGCATTTCGCGCACTTCACCTTCACCACCTGCACGGCGTTGAGCACCGCCCGCTCGTCGGCGGAGACGGCGGCGCGGCGCGTGAGCAGGCGGCGCACTTCGTCCGGCGACTTGCCGATGATGTCGCGGTTGCCGGAGTAGATGTTGACGACGTAGCCGTAGACGATGCCCGGATCGCCGCCGTGCGGCACCTCGGCATCAGGAAAGCGCGCATCGAAGGTGAGCTTGTGGCAGCGCTGGCAGTGCGACTCGAAGTTCTGCGGCTCCGGATCGGCCTTGCCGCGCGCGACCACGAGCTTGTGGCAGCCGCTGCACTCGAGCGTCTCCCGCCTGCCGCTGGCGTTGAAGATGCCGCCCTGCTTGAGGTGCAGGGCGTGGTTGAAGCGGACGTTGTTCGGATCGCTCGGCGCGACGAGCTCGGGATGGCCGGCGCCGAAGGCGGTCACTTTGCGGATGGCGGCAAAGTCGTAGTGGCCGTCGCTGCTGCGCGCCGGCGCGCCGACCTTGAGATGCGCGGAGAGATCGCTGTGGCAGACCACGCAGCGGGTGTCGTCCATCAGCGAGAGCTTCGGCGCGGCGCGATGCTCGGCGTGGCAGCTCATGCAGGCCGGCGTGCCGCGCTCGGTGAGACTGTGTTCCGCGCGTGTATGACATGTCATACAACGAGTGTCATCCACGCTGTTCCACGCTGTATGACACGCCTCGCAGCGGTTGGCGATCGGCTGACCCTTGGCGTCGCGCGCTCGCGCGTGCGCCGAGGAGACGCCGCCGGGCATGAAGGCGGTCTGCTTTTCCGGCTTCGTCACCTCGCCGACGACGGCCAGGGTGACGATCAGGCCGAGGGCGATCAGGCTGGCTTTGGTGAGATAGGGACGCGTCAGCCGGAACGAGCCGGCGTAGTCGACGGCGCGGGCGCGCACCGACTTGCCGGAGACGGGCGCGGCGGCCGGCTCGTCGTCGTCGATGGCGGATTCGAGCGGCACGCCGGGACGCGCCTTCGGGCGGGCGACGATGCGGAGGAAGAGCGGCTTGGTCGCTTCGGCGAGCTGCACCTCGACGCGCAGGTCGCCCACTTCGATGACGTCGCCTTTGGCGAGACGCGCCGTCTCCACCGGCCGCCCGTTGACATAGGTGCCGGTGATCGAACCGCGGTCGGTGATCGAGTAGCCGGCCGAGTCGCTCTCGATGACGGCATGCTCGAGCGCGACGGCCGGGTTGTCGGAGCGCAGCTCCGCGTTGGTCCCGCGCCCGATGCGCAGCACGCTGGTGCGGATCTCGGTGAGCGAGATCTGCCGGCCGGTGACGCGCTGGATGACGAACGCCATCGATCAAAACACCTTGCCGTAGTAGAAGACGGCGATCACGTGCATCGTCCCGAAGACGATCAGCGCGAACGTCACCGGCACGTGGATGTAGAGCCAGAACTCGAGGATGTTCTTGTAGCGCTGCTGGTACATGAGGCGAATCAGCAGCTCCTTGCGCTGGCGCGAGACGACGAGCAGTTGGCGCAGCGCTTCCTGTTCGTCGCGCCCGACCAGCGCGAGCAGCTTCGACCAGTCGGCGGGCGTCTGGTTCGAGCGGCGGCGCAGGCGCGCGAAGAGCAGGCGCCAGCCGGCCAGCCAGCCGGGCATCGACTCGGCGATCAGGCCGTCGTGGATGCGGACGAAGGCGTCGCTGCGGCCGGTGGCGAGTCGCGCCATCTGTTTGGCGAGCTGGTTGAGCTGCTGCGAGATCTCGTCGACGGTGAGGTTGCTCTCCACTTCGGTGAGCACGCGCGGCACGGTGACGAAGAAGATCGCGCCGGCGATGCCGCTCAGCACGACCACCGCGCAGAGGACGAGCGTGGTCACGGCCACCGTGTCGTGAAAGCGCCCGCCGGTGTGCAGCACGAGCAGCACCAGGACCAGGATGCCGAGGTAGATGTGCGACTGCAGCCACTGCTCGAGCGTGCCGAGCCGCGAGCGGTACCACCGCTTGCGGATGCCGTAAAACGCGAGCAGCAGGATGAGCAGATATCCGGCCGTGCCGAACGTCAGTCCGACCGCCGACCCGCCGTGCGGAAACTCGTGCGTGACACTCCAGTAAAACGCCGCGCCCACCGCGGCCAGGAGCAGGATGAAGATGCGGCGCCACAAAATGCCGCTACGCGCAACCGGCACAAACCCTCCCGACCACGAGTTCCTCGGTTCCTCGGAGTTCCTCGGTTCCTCGGGCCCACCACCCGAGGAACCGAGGAACCGAGGACCCGAGGAACCCGACTATTGCTCTCCCCGGGTGATGACGATCTCCTCCAGCGTGGAACGGTACTCGTTGGGGGTGAGACGGATGGCGGCGCCGGTCGGGCAACTGCGCACGCACGCCGGGCCGCCTTTGATCTCGCGGCAGAGGTCGCACTTGACGGCGACGGTCTGCTCGACTTCGCTCTCGTGTGGCTTGGCGAACAACTCCTTCACCCAGGAGAAGAGCGTCCGCTTCGGCTCCTTGTGCACCATGAAGATGTTGCCGTAGGGGCAGTTGCGCTCGCAGTTGCCGCAGCCGATGCAGTTGCTCTTGATGTAGACCTCGCCGCGCGGGTCGCGGGTGAGCGCGTCGGGCGGACAGTCGAGCATGCAGAGCGGGTTCTCGCACTGCCAGCAGGAGTTCGGCGCGAGCAGGTTGTAGAACTTGATGCCGGTCAGCGACAGGCGCGCCTGCCCGTCGTCGTGCACGCCCTCGCACGCTTTGATGCAGTTCGAGCAGCGGATGCAGCGGTGCTCGTCGATGATCAGCGTCTGCGTCCCCATCACCACTTCTTCGCGGATCAGATCCGACAGAACATTGCCCGATCCCGGCGTGGCCTCGGCGATGAGTCCCGCGATGCGCCGCTCTTCCAGTTTCTTGAGCGGCACGTCGCGCAGCTCCGGACGCGCGCCGAGGAAGTCGTTGAAGTCGCGCTTGGAAAGCTTGATCAGCTCCGACGGGAAGATCGTGCTGACGCTGGCCGTGCGCGCGGTGTCGGAGAAGAGCGCCGCCTCGCCGAAGAAGTTGCCGGCCACCAGGTACGAGAGCACTACTTCCTTCTCGCCCGACTTCTTGGCGATCTTCACCATGCCGTTGCGGATCAGGTAGAAGGCATCGGCGTCGTCGCCTTCCTTGAACACCACCGCGTCCTTGCCGAAGCTCTCGACGGTCGCGGAGTCGACCAGCTCGCCGAGCGCGGCTTCGGGGATGCCGGGGAAGAGATAGCCGCCGAAGGCGCGCAGGAGGAAGGCCTGGTCGACGAGCGCTTTCGCGCGCGGCGCCGAGGCGAGGAGCTTCAGGATCGCTTTGCGCGGGATCTCGATGATCCGCGTCGGACCGGCCGCGCGGGCGGTGGCGGTGCGGCGGCGTCCGGAGATGAGGCTCATCTCGCCGAAGAAGTTGCCGGCGGTGAGCTCGGCCACGCGGACCTCGTGGTCCGACTGCTCCGGCCGTTTCCATAATTCCACACGTCCGGAAGCGACGATCAGGAAGTCGTTCGTGTAGTCGTTCTGCTCGATGATGGTCTGGCCGTCGCGGTACTCGCGCACGCGCGTGGCCAGAAACGTCTCGCGCAGGAGCTGCTCGTCGGCGGCGGCGAGCAGCGGCACGCGCGTGCGGATGGCGGCGATGCGCTCGCGCACGGTGCCGGTCCAGAACGGCAGGCGCTCCTTCAGAACCGCCTCGTCGGCCGGCTCGACCTCGCGCCCCATCAGGTGCTCGACCACTTCCCAACCCTGGTTCATGCCGAGCTTGATCAGATCGCGTCCGCTGGCCGCGCCGATCAGGAAGAGGCCGGGGACGCTCGACTCGTAGACGGGGCTGAGGATCGGGCGGGCGTCTTTCCCGTCGCCGGTGAACTGGATGCCGACCGCGTCGAAGAACTTCCGGGGAGGATCGGCGCCGAGCTTGAGGAAGATCAGCTCCGCCGGCACGCGCGTCACTTCGCCGCGCACGTTGAGATCGGCGTAGCCTTCGAAGACTTCCTTCACGTTCGTGTTGAACCAGACCGTCATGCGGCCGGCGGCCTGGCGCGAGAGCACCTCGCGGGTGAGGATCTCGTTGGCGCGCGTGATCTCCGGACCGCGCACGATCAGGCCGACGCGGTTCTCGTCGGAGAGCGCGATGGCGATCTCCAGCGCGGAGTCTCCGGCGCCGACCACGAGGATGTCCTGGTCCTGATGCTGGGCCGGATCGACGAGGCGGTAGAGGACGTGCGGCATGCCGTCGCCCGGCGCGCTGAGCTTGCGCGGGTTGCCTTGCGTGCCCATGGCCAGCACGACGTGTTTGGCCTGGTACTCGGCGCCTTGCGCGGTCTTGATGTTGAAGATGCCGCCGTCGCGCTTCATCGCCTTCACCTCGGCGTTGAAGACGACGTTCAGTTTCTTCTCGGCGACGTAGCGCTCCCACGCGGCGAGGATCGACTCGCGCGAGCCGGCCGCGAACGGCAGGTCGCCGCGCGCCGGGATCATCACCGGCTCGGCCATGACGAACTTGCGCGCCTGGTAGGAGTAGATGGTGTCGGAGAGATGGTCGGTGCGCTCGAGCAGCGCATACGACAGCCCGTTGTCATGGGCGTGCGAGGCGGTGGCGAGGCCGGCGGGTCCGGAGCCGACGATGATCAGATCGTATGGGGGCATGGAGTCTCGAGGTCGCTGTTCGTCAGCGGAGCGCGCCCTGCGTGGTCGCGCCCGGCTGAAGGATCATGTGCATTGATTGTGGCAAGTGTAGCAGGAGCGCGCGGCGCGAACTGCCGCATGGGATGTCCTTTTTGACACCTTTCGGCAGGCGCGCGCTCAGCGGAGCGCGGCCTGGGTCGTGGCGCTGCGCATCCGGTTTTCTTTGGCGATGTTGAAGGTGAGGACGATCTTGCCGAGGCGGATCAGGTCGCCGTCGGCGAGCTGCCGTTTGGCGGTGATCTTGTCGCCGTTGACGAACGAGCCGTTGCGGCTGCCGAGGTCCTCGAGGAAGAACCCGTCGTCGGTGCGCGTGATCCGGGCGTGGTTGGAGGAGACGCTGCCGTCGGCGATGGCGATGCTGTTGTCGGCGGCGCGGCCGATGGTGCACTGGTCGTCGAGCAGCGGATAGATGTTGTCGGGCGCGTCGTCGCGGGTGAGCGAGCCCACCAGGGTGTGCTTCGGCTCGGCCGGCGGTTCCGGCGGCGCGGTCGGTTGCGGCGCGGGTGCTTGCGGCGCGGATTGCTCCGCGGCTGGTTGTGGCGCGGATGGCTGCGGCGCTGGTTGCTGCGGCGCGGCTGGTTGCGGCACCGACTGTTGCGGCGCCGACTGTTGCGGCGCCGCTTGCGGCTCCGGCTCGCGCGCGAGCGCAGTGCGCGACTGCACCTGCGTCAGCTCCCCGGCCGGCGACTCGGATACGCCGGCTTCCTCCGGCGCCGGGCGCTCGCGGCGCGTCGCTTCGCCTGGCTCTTCAATACTGACCAGGCCGAGGGAGTTGAGGTGCTTGAGACGCTCGGCCACCTCCTTGCGCGCGGTGGGCATGTCGGCCAGCAGCTCGCGGAACGTCCGTCCGCCGCCGACGCGGAAGAGGACCTTGAACTCGTCGGCGGTGAGGCTGATCTGCTGCTGCAGCGCCGGATCTTCGACCACGCGGAAGGTGGTCGCGTCGGCGAAACCGGCGTTGCGCTCGGCCACGCGGCGGCGCATCTCCTCGACCAGCGCGGGCAGCTCGAGGTTGAGCGGCGCGACGCCTTCCGGCAGCGCCGCCTCGTCGAGCAGCATGAAGTTGCCGCCGGTCCATTCGAGCGTTTCGATGACCGCGTCGGCGCCGCGGCTGCCGCCCGATGCTTCGGCCCAGACGATCTTGTCGGATTCGAAGAGGACGCGCGTCCGCTTCCCCTCGACTTCGAAGTCGAGCGTGCCGCGGTGGCCGCGTGACAGAAGGAAGGAAAGCAGTTCCTGCGGCGGAAATTGCCGCAGATTTCCCTGAAGAATGACCTGCATGGTTTGGAAAGTGTAGCAGGTGAAAGCTCAGCTCCTCGGCGCGTCGAGACGCAGCGACTCGATGCCGTCGGCGCTCTCGATTTCGACCCGTCCTCGCCCGACCTCGCGCACCGCGAACGCGCCGCCGATGCGCTGTCCGCGCCGCGCCGTGACCACCGCGCCGTCGCCGGTGAAGACGGCGATCGGATCGGCGTCGGGGCCGAAGGTGCCGACGAAGCGATACGGAAAGAGCGGCGCTTCCGGCGGCCGCGGCGACAACGTGTCGACGATGGCCGCGGGCGGCGGTTCGGCTGCGACGGGCTCGCGCACGATGCGCACCGGCTCGACCGGCGGCGCTTCGCGATAGGCGAAGAGATTCCGGCCGAAGCGCTCGCGCGCGTTGCCGCCGAGGCGCAGCTCGGCCAGACGCTGCCGCGGCATCTCGCTCGCCATCGCGCGCGCCGGCGCCGCAACGCGCGGCTCGTCATGCGTCGCGACCTCGCGCGGCCCGCGCAACCACCACCCGCCCATCGCCGACGTGAGCGCGGCTGCTGCCACGAGCGAGAGCGTGCGATGACTGGCGTGCATGCCCGTTACGACGGGCGGGCGGCGGCGGCGGTTACGGCATCATCCGGCGAGCACGACTTTCGGCCGCACTTCGACCGGGCCGCCTTCGCGCAGCACGTTCACCACCTCGGCGATGCCGACGAGCTGGTCGTGCGGATTGCCGAGCGCCAGCAGGTCGGCCTTCCGCACCACGTCGGGCGGAATGAGGATGATCGGCTGCCCCTGCATCAGCTTCCCCTGCTGCGCCCAGTCGATGCGCAGCTTCGGCAGCGGCAGGTCGATCTCGGAGAGCGACTGAAAGTGCGGCGGCGCGAGCAGCGTCTCCGGCGGCGCTTCGGAGAGCGTGTCGAACGACAGTGCTTCCTCGACGCGGAAGTTGCCGATGGTGGTGCGGCGCAGCGCGCTCAGATGCGCCGGGATGCCGATCGACTGTCCGAGGTCGTGGGCGAGCGAGCGGACGTACGTGCCGGCGGAAGAGCGCACACGAAATTGTGCAGTCGATCCGGCGATCTTCGTCAGCTCGAACTCGTAGACGGTGACGCGCTTCGGCTGCAGCTTCACCTCTTCCCCTTTTCGGGCGAGCTCGTAGGCGCGCACGCCGTCGATCTTCTTCGCCGAAAACGCGGGAGGCATCTGCTCGATCTCGCCGCGAAACTTCGCCAGGTGCGGCTCGAAGTCGATCTGCTCGATGTTCGCTTCGACCGGGTCGGACGCCGGCGTGCCGGCGGAGTCGTACGAGTCGGTGGCCCAGCCGAACTGGATCGTCCCTTCGTACGTCTTCTCCATCCCCATCAGATACGCCTGCAGCCGCGTGGCCTTGCCGACGCAGAGGACGAGCAGCCCGGTGGCCAGCGGATCGAGCGTGCCGGTGTGTCCGACTTTCTTGATCTTCGAGCGGCGGCGGAAACGCTCCACGACGTCGTGCGAGGTGATGCCCGGCTTCTTGTCGACGAGCACCACGCCGTCGCCCGATTTCTTCTGCTCCATCATCCGGCGCGTAGCTTAGTTCACTCTTCGCCGGCGGCGCGCAGCACTTTCAGCGCTTTCTTCCGGAGCGGTCCCATGAACGGCAGCGACGAGGCGCGGATGAGCTGCACGACCAGATCGACGGTGGCCTCGACCAGGCGCGCGGTGCGGCGCTGCGAGGGCGACTGGTCGGTGATCCAGAAGTAGATCAGCCCCATGTGATAGAGCCACAGGAGCCGCGGCAGATCGGCGGCGAGGTCTTTCGGCACGGCGACGTCGGAGCCTTCGAGCAGGCGCGCGTACCAGGCAATGTTGCGCTCGCGCACGTCGGCGGTCTCGCGGCCGAAGGGCGAGAGCGGATCGCGCGGATCGACGCCCGCTTTGAGCAGCGCGGTGAGGAGCTCGCGATGCGCGGCGAACTGCGCGAATTTCTTGTCGATGACGCCGCGCAATCGCTTGCGCAGAGACTTGGTCGAGGCGACCAGTTCGCGCATCGACTCTTCCGCCTCCGCCTCGCTGCGCAGATAAAACGCGAGGACGAGATCTTCCTTCGAGCGATAGTAGTAGTAGGCCGCGCCGGTGGCGACGCCGGCCGCCGCGGCGACGTCGCGCATGGTGGTCTCGCCGAAGCCGCGCTCGCGAAAGAGCTCGAGCGCCGCATCGAGAATGCGCTCGCGCGTCTCCTCCGCCTTCGACTTTTCGCGCTGCTCTTTCACGCCTGCCGCTCTCCGCGACGCCGCTCCGCTTCGCGCCGCACATGCTCGAGCACGAAGCGGTGGATGCGCGACGCACCGAAGTCGCACCAAATACGCCAATAGGCGCCGGGATACAAGTCGAGGCGGTACCAGGTGCGGCGCACGAGGCGCGTGCGTCCGCCGCCCAGCGGCTCGAGCGCGAACTCGCCGCGGACGTTGGTGTAGAAGCCGTGCAGGTGCGGCGCGTCGACCTCGTGCAGCGGGTTGAGCTCGCGCATCGGCGGCGGCGTGTCGAGCGCGCGCCACGCCAGGCGGCGCGACGGCTGCCACGCGTCGATGCGCTCGACCAGCACTCCGGTGCTGAGCGTGCAGACGCGCAGGCCGCCGTTGCAGGCCTGCACGATCTTCGTCCGCCGCGGCACGGCGATGCCGGTGTGCAGCAGCGGATCGGCCGGCGGCGCGAGCTCGCCGAGGGTGACGATGGTGCTCCAGACCCGCGCCGGCTCCGCGTTCACCACCTGCGCATCTTCGGCGAGGTAGATCGTGCGCGGCTCGCTCCTCATCGCGGCCTCGGCCACGGTGAGCGCGGCCACCGCCGCGACGAGCAGCATCGTCGCCGAAGCGCCGTGGCCGCGGTCGCGCTGATGAACGAGCCGGTACGCGACCGCGGCGCCGAGGAGAATGCCGGGTATGGCCAGCGGCACGGCCATGACGATGCAGATCAAACCTTCCCACCCGAATCCGAGGAAGAGGAGCGACAGCACCAGAGCGGCGAGCACGCCGGCGCCGGCGCACCTCGCGAACGTGGGCGGCTGGCCCGCAGGCAGGAGCGCGGTCGACACGAAGCCGAGCACGAACGGGACGCCGAGGAAGAGCGCCAGCCCGTAGAGATGAAGGACGTAGATGGAGAGCGCCGCGAGTGCGCCGCCGGCGGCGACGGCGAGCACGATGGCCGTGATGCCGCGCGCGCTCACCACGTCGCACCTCGGGAGGCCGCGCCGCTGCGCCAGGCGGCGCAGAGGTCGCGGGCGGCGTCCTGCCAGCGCGGAAAGTCGAACGTGAAGCCGGAGTCGAGCAGCCGTTGCGGGACGACGCGGCGGCTCTTGAGGACGAGCTCCGGCTCGGTGCGCATCGCCCAGGCGCCGAGCCCCAGCATCGTGCGCGTGACCGGGATGTGCAGGCGCGCGCGCCACGCCTTGCGAAGGATGTCGAGGAACTCGTCGTTCGGCAGCGGACGCGGCGAAGCGAGATTCACCACGCCTTCGGCCTCGTCGTGCGCGAGCAGCCATTCGACGGCGCGCACGAAGTCGCGCTCGTGAATCCACGACATCCACTGCCGCCCGTCGCCGAGCCGTCCGAAACCGAGGCGGACGTGGCGGAGCAGCGCGTGAAACGGACCGCCGCGGCGCGCGCTCATGACCATGGCCGTGCGCATTTTCACCTTTCGCGTGCGCGGCGTCTCCGCCTCATCGACGGCGCGCTCCCACGCTTGGGCGACCTCGATGCTGAACCGCCACTCCGGCGGCGCATCGGGCTCGCTGCCGCCGATGATGCCGTAGCGCTCGTCGTTCGCGGCGTCGTAGCGGTGGGAGTAGATGGTGGCGGTCGACGCCTGCAGCCAGACCCGCGGCGGGCGTGCGGCGCGGGCGATGGCCTCGCCGACGGCACGGGTCGAGTCGACGCGCGAACGGAGGATCTCCTCGCGGTTCGGCGGCGTGTAGCGGCAGTCGACGCTGCGGCCGGCCAGGTTGATCACGGCGTCGGCGCCTTCGAGCTCGTCGCCGATGCGGCGGCCGTCCCAGGTGCGGCCGTGGCGCTCGCAGCACTCCTTGCGGGTGAGCACGACCACCTCGTGGCCGGCGGCGAGGAACGCGTTCGAGAGCAGGGTACCGAGGTGGCCGGAGCCACCGGGAAGCACGACTTTCATGACAGCCTCACATTTCTGAACGCGTTCAAAAATAAGATAGGTCCGGGACGGCCCTGCCGTCAAGGAGATTTTTGAACGCGTTCAAGAACTAGAATGCGCGGTCATGACCACCAAGCGGAGCAAGAAGCACCTGGTGTGGATCGACTGCGAGATGACCGGGCTCGATCCGATGCGCGACGTGCTGCTGGAGATCGCCACGATCGTCACCAACTACGACCTCGAGATCGTGGCCCGCGGGCCGGTCTTCGCCATCAAGCAGAGCGAGGCCCGCCTGGAGGCGATGGACTCCTGGAACCAGCGCACGCACAAGAAGAGCGGCCTGCTCGAGCGCGTGCGCGGCGAAGGCATCAGCGTGGCCGACGCGGAGAAGCAGACCCTCGCCTTCGTCCGGCGCCACTGCTACAAGAAGAGCGCGCCGCTGTGCGGCAACAGCATCGGCCAGGACAAGCGCTTCCTGGCCCGCTACATGCCGGAGCTGCACGACTACCTGCACTACAAGGTGGTTGACGTCAGCTCGATCAAGGTGCTGGTGAGCGAGTGGTACGGCGGCAAGTACGCCTCGCCGCCGAAGAAGGAACTGCACCGCGCGCTCGACGACATCGAGGAGTCGATCGCGGAGCTCGACTACTACCGGAGGAACGTGTTCATTCCTCGGTAGGCTCCGGCGGCGCTTCCTCATCCGGCACCGCCTCCTCCGCCTCCGCCGCCGGCATCACGTCCCGCAGGATGGTCTCGATGCGCAGCGCGCGCATGGCCGTCTCGTCGTAGCGGAAGTCGAGCTCGGGCGTGTAGCGGAGATGGATGCGGCGGCCCAGGAGGTGGCGGATACGCGGAGCGGCCTTGCGGAGCGCCTCGACATCCGCTTTGGTCTCCTCTTCCTTCAGGCCGGTCATGAAGACGCGGGCGTAGTGGAGGTCGGGGCTGACCTCGACTTCGCTGATCGACGACCAGCCGAGGTGCAGCTCGCCGAGCTCGAGGCGAAGGATCTCGGCGAGCGCGTCGCGGACGTTCTCGCCGACGCGCGAGGTGCGTCGTGTTTTCTTCATGTCAGATCCGCTTCTTCGTCGAAGTCGAGCTTCTCGGCCGTCCAACCGGTGAGCACCGCGTCGGAGTGCGACTCGACGAAGCCCTGCATCTTGTCGAGCAATGAGTCTGCCGAGTCGCGGCGGTCGGCCACGAAACTGACCGCCAGCCGAGCGCGCTGCAGCAGGTCCTGAAAGGCTACCTCGTTGGCGGAGACGTTGAAACGGCGGCGGAGCTTGTCGCGCAAGCTGCGCACCACCATCCGCTTTTCCTTCAAAGACTGCGCGTACTCGATGTGCAGCTCGAAGAGTGCGACCGCCACGATCATGAAATCGCGGTCATCGTACAACGGATGGCGGCACGCGCACCGCGACGCCGCGCGCGGCGCGTATGGCGCAAAAGAAAAAGGCCCGCGCTGCCGCGGGCCTTCGGTTTCGAACTTCCGAATGAACTACGACAGCGCCGGCGTGAGCTGCTCGGTCTTGAAGGCCTCGATCACGTCGCCGACCTTCACGTCCTGGAAGCGCTCGATGCCGATGCCGCACTCGAAGCCCTGCCGCACCTCGGCCACGTCATTCTTGAAGTGGCGCAGCGAGCCGATCTTCCCTTCGTAAATCACGCGGTTGTCGCGCAGCAGGCGCACCGTCGACGTACGGGGGATGATCCCGTCGGTGACCATGCAGCCGGCGATCGTGCCGATCTTCGGCACCTTGAAGGTCTCGCGCACTTCGGCGCGGCCCTGGAAGACTTCCTGGAACTTCGGATCGAGCAGGCCGACCATGGCCGCCTTGATCTCGTCGACCAGCGTGTAGATGACGGTGTAGAGGCGGAGGTCGACGCCTTCCTTCTCGGCCAGCTCCTGCGCGCTGCGCTCCGGCCGGACGTTGAAGCCGACCACGATGGCGTCGGAGGCGGTGGCGAGCAGGACGTCGTTGGTGGTGATCGCGCCCACCGAGGTGTGGATCACGCTGACCTTCACCTCGGGAGTCGACAGCTTGCGCAGCGTCTCGTTGAGCACTTCCACCGAGCCCTGCACGTCGGCCTTGACGATGAGGTTGAGCTCCTTGACCGTCCCCTGCTGCATGCGCTGGAAGAGCTGATCGAGCGAGACGCGGCTGACTTTCTGCTGCGCCACTTCGCGCGCTTTTTCCTGGCGCATCTGGCCGATCATGCGGGCCTGCGTGTCGTCGTCGACCACGGAGATCGAGTCGCCGGCGTTCGGGACGTCGTCGAAGCCGGTGACCTGCACCGGCGTGGCCGGACCCGCTTCCTTGATCCGCTCGCCGCGCTCGTCGGTCATGGCGCGCACGCGGCCGAAGGTCGTGCCGGAGAAGAACGGGTCGCCGACTTTCAGCGTGCCGTCCTGCACCAGCACCGTGCCGACGATTCCGCGGCCCACTTCCTTCTTCGCCTCGAGCACGACGCCCTTGGCCGGCATGTTCGGATTGGCTTTGAGGTCGAGCATGTCGGCGGTGAGCAGGATCATGTCGAGCAGGTCGTTGATGCCCTGCTTCTTGACCGCCGAGACTTCGACGGAGACGACGTCGCCGCCCCACTGCTCGACCAGCACGTTCGCGTCGGCGAGCTCGCGGCGGACGCGCTCGACGTTCGCGTTCGGTTTGTCGATCTTGTTGATGGCCACGATCATCGGAACCTTCGCGGCCCGCGCGTGATCGATCGCTTCCTTCGTCTGCGGCATGACGCCGTCGTCGGCGGCGACGACCAGGATGACGATGTCCGTCACCTTCGCACCGCGGGCGCGCATCATGGTGAAGGCTTCGTGGCCCGGCGTGTCGAGGAAGACGATCTTCCGGCCGCGCTTCTCGACGTGGTACGCGCCGATGTGCTGGGTGATGCCGCCCGCCTCACCGGCGGCGACGTTGGTCTCGCGGATGCCGTCGAGCAGCGAGGTCTTGCCGTGATCGACGTGACCCATGACGGTGATGACCGGACCGCGCGGCACGGTGCCGGCGACCTCGGTGCGCTCCATCGCTTCCATCTCGACCGCTTCTTCGAACGAGACGATCTCCGCTTCGAGCCCGAGCTCGCGCGAGACTTCGAGGGCGAGCTCGCCGCCGAGCGGCTGATTGATTGAAACCATCAAGCCCTTTTTCATGAAAAGGTGCTTCATCAGATCGCTGGCTTTGACGTCGAGCTTCTCGGCCAGCTCCTTGACCGTGACGCCCTCGGTGAGGGCCACGCGGCCGGTCGGGCGCTTGAACTCGAGCACCTTCGCCGTCGGCGCGGCCTGCTTGCGCGCGTCGCGGCGCGCCGAGACCCGCTTGCTGTCCTCGAGGTCGGGCAGGACGATGTCGGGACCGATGTCGTCGTTGATGACCTGCGTGCCGGAGAACGGCCCCTTGGTCAGCAGCTCCTGATCGAACTCCGCGCCGCGCACGGTCTTCGTGCCGCGCTTTCCTGCGCCTTTCTTCTTGTCACCGCGATCGTCCGACGGCTCGTCTTCTTTCTTGCGCCGGATGATGTTCGCGCCGGGCATCGACGGCGGCGGCGGAGCCAGCGGAGGACGTCCCGAACCGGGACGGAGACCGGGACCGCCGGGACCGCGCATGCCGCCGGGACCGGACGGGCGCGCGCCCATCGGACCGCCGGGACGCTGACCCATCGGGCCGCCCGGACGCGGTGCGCCGGGACCGGCAGGACGCGCGCTCATCGGAGCGCCGGGGCGTGCGCCGCCCGGTGCGGGCGGACGGCCGGTCGGCACGGTCTGCTGGCCGGCGTAATTCGGACGCGGACCCTGCGGCGCGCGTGCGCGCGGACCGGTCGCGCCGGTGGGACGCCGATCGAACGGCTGCTGCGCGGACGGCGGCGGCGCGGACGGCGCGGCGGGACGCGGCGGACGCGGAGCCTCCGTTTCCGGCGGCGCGGCGGCAGCGGCGGCCGGAGCTTCCGGCGCGTCGGCGGCGGCAGGCGGCGCTGCAGGAGCCTCCGGTGCAACCTTGGCGCGCGCGGCGGTGCGCGGCGCTTCTTTGGCTGCGCGCTCCTCCGCCTCGGCGGCCTCCACGAACTCCTGGATGATCACGGTCGGCTGCGCAGGCGCGGCCACCGGCTCTTCCTTCGGAGCCTCTTTCTTCGCGCGCACGGGCGGCTGCACGATCGGACGCGGCGGACGCACCGCTTCCTTCTTCTTCTCCGGCTGAGGCTTGTCCTCGCGCATGATGACGCTGCGCGTGCGCGTGGTGAGTTTCTTGCCGGTGATGAGCGCGTTGATCACCTCGGGCTCGAGCACCTGGCTCGCGTCCGAAACCTCCGCGCCGAGCGACTGGAGCTGGAAGATCACGTCCTTATCGGACTTTCCCAACCGCTTCGCGATGTCGCTCACTCGAATTTTTGCTGCCGCCATTCAATCTCCCCTTGGGTTTGTCGCCGGTACTGAAGGTCTTCGCGCTTACATCATTCGACCGAGGCTTCTTCCTGCTGCTCGTCGGAAGCCTGCTCCTCGGATTCGTCGTCGCCGGTTTCTTCTTCTTCGTCTTCGTCCGCTGCTTCTTCTTCCGACTCTTCGTCCGACTCGTCGTCATCCGACTCTTCGTCGTCCGATTCGTCGGAGACCTCGTCGACCTGCTCGTGCTTGCGCGCGAGCGCGATCATGCGCGAGGCCGTCTCCTCATCGACGCCGTCGATGGCGGTCAGATCCTCGACCGAGGCGTTGATGACGGAGTCGAGATCGTCGTAGCCGGCGTCTTCGAGCAGTTGCGCCCAATCGTCCGGCATGTCCTCGATCTCGCGGACGGAAGTCTGCGCGCGCGACTCGGCCATCGCTTCCTGCAGCATGGCCGTGAGCGCGTCGGCGACCTCGCCCTTCACTTCCTCTTCCGACTTGATGTCGATCTTCGCGCCGATCAGCTCAGCGGCCAGACGGACGTTCAGGCCGCGCTTGCCGATGGCCAGCGAGAGCTGATCGTTGTCGACGATGACGTCGAGATGCGGGCGGTGCACGTTGTCGTCGCTGGTGACCGAGACGCGGGTGATCTTCGCCGGCGCGAGCGCGTTCTGCGCGTAATTCACGATGTCGTCGTGCCACGGAATGATGTCGATCTTCTCGCCGCGCAGCTCGCGGATGATGGACTGCACGCGCGAGCCCTTCATGCCGACGCAGGCGCCGACCGGATCGACGTCGCGCTCGCGCGACATGACCGCGATCTTGGCGCGCTCGCCCGGCTCGCGGACGGCTCCCTTGATCACGACGGTGCCGTCGTAGATCTCCGGCACTTCCATCTCGAAGAGCTTGATGAGCAGGCGCGGATCGGTGCGCGAGAGCACGACCTGCGGCCCTTTCGGCTGCGTGTGCACGTCGACGATGACGGCCTTGATGCGGTCGCCCTGCGAGTAGCGCTCGGCGCGCGACTGCTGCGAGCGCGGGATGATCCCTTCGGTCTTGCCGTTGAGATCGATGATCATGTCGCCGCGCTCGAACCGCTTGACGTAGCCGTTCTCGAGCTCGCCCATCTTGTCCTTGAACTCGTTGAACACCTTCTCGCGCTCGGCCTCGCGGACCTTCTGGTAGAGGACCTGCTTGGCCGACTGCGCGGCGATGCGTCCGAATTCGGCGGCGTTGCCGCTCAGGGCGATCTTCACTTCGTCGCCCTGTTCGACTTCCGGATCGAGCTTCTGCGCTTCGTAGGTGCGGATCTGCGTGTTCGGATCGCGAACGACGTCGACGACTTCCTTGGTGATGAACGGGATGCGGATCGGCGTGCCGATCTCCGCGGCCGGATCGACGTTCCGCGCGGCGGCGAGCGTCCACTGCGCCTGCGGATCCTCGATCTCGTTCTCGTCGGCGACCACTTCCTTGACGGCCATCACGATCACCGTGCCGTCGGCGCGGTTGATCTTCGCCTCGATCGGCTCGCGCGTCTTGTAGTACTTGCGCGCCGCGGTCGAGAGTGCGTCTTCGAGGGCCGCGTAGACGCGATCCGGCTCGATCGACTTCTCGTAAGCGAGCGCCTTGATGTCTTTGTCGTTGAACATCCGTTCAGATCTCCACTTCCAAACGCGTTTCTTTGATGTCGCCCAGCGGGATCGCGTAGTCGGGATCCTTCTTCTGCAGCGGATCGGTGACCACGACGGTCGTGCCGTCGAATTCCTTCAGCCGTCCCACGATGACGTGGAGACCGCGCACGGCCTGGCTCGTCTTGACGCGCACCAGCCGCCCGAGGAACTTGCGATAGTCGTCGGTTTTGTAGAACTTGCGATCGAGTCCGGGGGAAGAGACCTGCAGCTCGTACTCGGCAGGAATGGGGTCTTCGACGTCGAGCCAGGCGGAGATCTGCTGCGAGATCAGCGAGCAGTCTTCGACGGTCACGCCGCCTTCCTTGTCGATGTCGACGCGCAGCAGGAAACCGCGTCCCTGGCGCTTGTACTCGACGTGGACGAGCTCCAGCCCTTCGGATTCGGCGATCCGCTGGATCTGCTGCTCGACTACGTCCGGTAGACCCGTCATTTCTCCCCTAGAACAAAAAAAGCGGCCGGATCGGCCGCTTTCGAAAAAGCACTGCTCGAAAGCCGTCGAATACTAACACACCTCTGCGAGGCCCTACAACGCGTGGCGCTCGCGGACCGATTCCCGCAAAAAGGGCCGCGCGGATTGCCGCGCGGCCCTCGTAAGCGTGAGTCGGGAGAAGCAGTTAGTGGCGGACGGCGCGATGCATGAAGCCCTTGCCCGAACCGTTCGGGTAGAGCTGGTTGACGATCGCCGGATCGA